>CAZOEB010000192.1:0-1581 GCA_964578685.1 uncultured Caulobacterales bacterium | reverse complement strand
CGTCGCCGAGCGCCGCGACGGACGACACCATCAATACAGCCTTGTCGACCGCACGCTCGCCGGGTGGCTGCTCGACGGGGCGCGCTTCGTGCAGGCGCGCATCGCCGCCGAAACGGCCGACCGCCAGGCGCTGGACGCGGCGGCGAGCTATTGGCGTGATCATCAGCCTACGAACGGATCAGAGGCCTTGCCGAAACCCCCCAACGGAGAAAGCCATGGATAAGATCGCCGCCGGCGTCGTCAAATTTCAGCAGGAAGCCTATCAGGAGCATCGCGACTTGTTCCAAAAGCTCGCTGAGGGCCAGTCGCCCGAATGTCTCTTCATCACCTGCGCGGACAGCCGCATCGACCCCAATCTTGTGACTCAGACGGTGCCGGGCGAGCTGTTCATTCTGCGCAACGCCGGCAACATCGTGCCCCCGCACACGCAATATACGGGCGCGATGACCGCCTCGATCGAGTTCGCGGTCGGCGCGCTTCGCGTGCCGCACATCGTCGTCTGCGGGCACTCCGAATGCGGCGCGATGAAAGGCGCGATGAACCCTGAAGGCCTCAACGACTTTCCGCATGTTAAGGAATGGCTCGGCTACGCGCGCGCTGCCGCGCTCGTGACGAAACGCCGGGGCGCAAGCCTCAGCGAAAAGGATCAGCTCGACATGCTGATCCGCGAAAACGTGCTTCTCCAGATCGCGCATCTGCGCACGCATCCCTACGTCGCCGCGCAGCTCGCGGCCGAGGAAACCGAGATTCACGGCTGGGTCTACGACATCGGCTCCGGCGAAGTGCTCGCCTATTGCGAAAAGAAGAACGAATTCGTTCCGGTCTCCGAGCGCTATCCGCAGAGCGTCAGCGCGGCGCTGCATACGCATCACCACCAGTCCCCGCAATAACGTCCGTATAAGGAGCTGTCATGACTTCAACGGCGAAATCTCCGTCCGGCGCAGCCGGGCTCATCCGGAACTGGTTCGACTTCAGCAATCTCAGGGGCGATCTTCTCGGCGGCGTCACCGCCGGCGTCGTCGCGTTGCCGCTCGCGCTCGCCTTCGGCGAAGCCTCGGGCGCAGGGCCGATCGCCGGCCTCTGGGGCGCGATCTTCGTCGGATTCTTCGCTGCGTTTCTCGGCGGAACCGGCGCGCAGGTGTCGGGGCCGACAGGACCGATGGTCGTCGTTTTCGCGGGCGTATTCGCCTCTCTCTCCGGCGATCCGCGGCTTGTCTTCACGGCGGTCGTGCTCGCGGGCCTCTTTCAGATCGTCATGGGCGTCCTCAGGCTTGGCGATTACATCCGCCTCGTTCCCTATCCGGTGGTCTCCGGCTTCATGAGCGGCATCGGCGTCATCATCATCTCGTTGCAGATGTCGCGTCTCTTCGGCCATGAGCCCGAAGGCAGCGGCACCATTCCGGCCCTCACTTCCATCCCCGGGGCGATCGCCGATCCGGTTCTGCCGGCGGTGCTTGTCGGCGCGCTCGCGTTGGCGATCGTGTTCCTTTGGCCGAAGCCGTGGGGAAAGATCGTGCCGGGCGCGCTCGCGGCGCTCATCATCGGCACGCTCGTCAGCCTCGTCGTGCCGGGCGCGCCGAT
>CAZOEB010000191.1:0-1736 GCA_964578685.1 uncultured Caulobacterales bacterium | reverse complement strand
CGCAGGCGTCAAGCGTCAGGCCGAATCCAAGTTCGGCGAGAAGCCCCAGCTCCCATCGCGCCATCAGCGCCGGCCAGATGTCGATGTCGTCAAGATGGTCGAAGAGAATCCGCAGCGTATGATAGACGCGCGGGTGCGCCTGTCGCTCGGGCAGCGTCGCTGAAGCGACGGCGCACGCGGCGGTGAGCGCTGCGAGCGAGAGGCGGTCCTGCATCAGGCTTGCGGCGCGCGCCTGTGTCAATTCGAGCGTGAAGAAGCCGAGGCTGTCGTCGAGCCTTCCCTTCCACGTCGCCTTGACGCTGTTGCCGGGTTGGAGCAGCGGCGTCTTCGTTCGCCCCTGTCCGCCATAGACGAGGCCCGCCCAGCGGCCGTGATGCGGCGTAAAAATGTCCGCAATCGCCGCGCTTTCGCCATGCGCGCGCGCTGAAAGAACAATGCCGTCGTCAACGAATTCCATGACGGCCCGTTCTTCCTGTCATCACGCGAACTCGACCGTCATCGCATCGATGGCGCGGATGGCGACGTGGCCGGTGATCGTCGGCGGCTTGCCGATGATGCGCGTTCCGGGCGCAAGGCGCGCGATCGTCGCGATCGCTTCCTCCATTTCGGCGCGCGCGAGCGCTTCGCCGAGGCAGCGATGGGCGCCGTGGCCGAAGGCGATGTTCCAGCGAGGAAGGCCGGTGCGGCGGATGTCGAAGCGGTCGGGATCGGGGTAGACGTCCGGATCGCGCAAGGCCGAGACGAGCGAAATGGAAACGACGCGCCCCGCAGGAATCGCGACGCCGTCGATGTCGAGATCCTGCAGCGCGACGCGCCCGACGGAGCCGACAGGCGGGTCGTAGCGCAGCCCCTCCTCGACCGCCGGCCTCTTCCACCTCTCCGGATCGGCGCAGACCATCGCCCATTGATCCGGGTGCTGAAGAAGCTGTGAAAGGGTCGACGCGGTCCCCGTTCGCGTCGTGTCGGAGCCGGCGAGAATGACGCCCGCCATCTGCACGCGAATTTCGCTCTCGGTCAGCTTTCCATCCTCCGCCGTCGCGCGAGCGTAGCTCGTCAGAAAATCCTCGCGCGGGTTCGCACGCCGGTCGTCGAGGAGGCGCGCGACATAAGCGTTGAGATTGGCGACGCCCGCGTTGATCGCGGGCAACTCCTCCGGCGTGAAGAAGGCGATGCCGCGCGCGGCGTCGGCGACCCATCTGGTGAATTTCGGCCAGTCTTCCGGCGGCGCCCCGACAATTTCGGCGATGATTCGCGAGGGGATCGCGCGGCTGAAATCGTCAAGGAAATTGACCGGGCCCCGCCCCCGGTTCGCCTCGACGATCTCGGCGGCGATTTCGCGAACGCGGGGCCGCATGCCGTCCATCAGCTTGAAGGCGAAGGTGCGCGCCATCGGCTGGCGGCGCTTCATATGCGTCTCGCCGTTCGCGAACAGCATGGCGTCGCGGTAGATTTCAAAGAGCGGACCCTCCGAAATGCCGCGCAGGAACATCGGCTCCATCTCGATCTGGCGGGTGAGAATGGGGTCGAAGACGATGTCGGCGTGCCGGTGGCGCAAGGGAATGAAAATGCCGATTTCGTTGACCGCCACATCGCCCGCAGCGCGCGCTTCGGCGTAGACCCTGTGCGGCTCGGCGAAGGCTCTGCCGGTCTCGATGAGGAAAGGCTCGCGGCGGCTTTCGGTAGCGGCGGACATGAAGATCTCCGGCGAGGGGCTCACTTGCTTACTCCCGCCGGCC
>CAZOEB010000190.1:0-1895 GCA_964578685.1 uncultured Caulobacterales bacterium | reverse complement strand
GATCGAGGAACTCGCCGAAGACATCGCGCGGCGGACCTTGTTGCAGAGCCTCACCGTTCGCCCCGTGATTGACGAGGCCGGCGCCGAGACAGGCTTTTACGAGATCCCCGCCGGCGGTCGGCGCTTTCGCGCGCTGCAATTGCTCGTCGGACAGAAACGTCTCGCCGCGGACGTGGCCGTTCCGTGCGTAATCCGCACCGAAGGCTTCGCCGAGGAAGACAGCCTCGCCGAGAATATTCAGCGCGCGCCCTTGCATCCGCTCCACCAGTTCCGCGCCTTCCAGACCTTGCGCGAAAAAGGAAAGAGCGAGGAAGAGATCGCGGCGGCGTTTTTCGTCTCGGTCAATGTCGTCAGACAGCGCCTGAAGCTCGCCGCCGTCGCGCCGGCGCTGCTCGACCTTTACGCCGAAGACGAGCTCAACCTCGACCAACTGATGGCGTTCACGGTCAATCCCGACCCTCAGCGCCAGGTTGAAGCCTGGGAAGCGTTGAAGCGCGGCTACAATCGCGAACCCTACCACATCCGCCGTATGCTGACCGAAGGCGCAATCCGCGCCGGCGACAAGCGCGTTCGCTTCATCGGCGTTGACGCCTATGAGGCGGCCGGCGGCGTTATTCTTCGCGATCTCTTCGCCGAGGACGGCGACGGCTGGCTGCAAGAAGCTGCGCTCGTCAACCGCCTTGTCGCTGAGAA
This sequence comes from uncultured Caulobacterales bacterium, assembly GCA_964578685.1. Classification (GTDB taxonomy): domain Bacteria; phylum Pseudomonadota; class Alphaproteobacteria; order Caulobacterales; family Parvularculaceae; genus Amphiplicatus. The sequence goes on along the minus strand of CAZOEB010000190.1, from coordinate 1,202 downwards.
GCTCGAATCCGAGGCCGCGGTCATCAAGGCCGAGGGGTGGAAATGGGTCGAGGCCGCGACCGACTTTCCCTATGGCTACAGCTACGACTTTCGGCGCATCGACGGCGAACGCCTTCCGCTGACGGATGAAGAACAAGCAGCTCTTGCGGCGGCGAAGGACGAATATGACGCGCTGCAGGAGGCGCATGATGCGTCCGAGGACTTGCCCGACGAAATCGATGCGCGGCTCGGCGAACTTGAAGCGATCATTGAAGGGTTCGAGGAGCGGCCGATCCAATATGCGCCGAGCGACATCGCCCGCGCCGGCGTCTTCGTCAGTCTCGACCCGTCGGGCGCGCTGCGCATTGAACGCGGCTTTGTTCGCCCGGAGGACGAAGCGCCAGTCGAAACAGCGGGATCGCGTCCGGAAAGCGATGGAGCCGACGCGGACACCGCTGCTGTGGACGCAGGCGGCGCTTCGCATGGCGTGGACGCACATTGCGACGACGAGGAGGAGAATGAAGAAGACAGCGCCAGCCGCGCGCTGCCGGATCGCCTTCTCATTGAGCTCACGGAATGGCGGACGCTCGCACTACGCGACGCGCTCGCCAGGCGTCCCGACATTGCGTTCGTCGCGGCGCTTCACACGCTCTGCCTCGATCTCTTCTATACGCGAGGAGCCCGAAGCTGTGTTGATATCGCGGCGCGGCAATGCGTCCTCAGAAGCGGCGCTCCGGGCCTTTCGGGCAGCGCCGCGGCGGCGTCGATTGACGCCCGCCACCAGGCTTTCGCCGATCGCCTTCCGCCGGACCCGGCGGCGCTCTGGGATGCGCTCGTCGCGATCGAGGAAGCGCAACGCGCGCTCCTCTTCGCCCATTGCGTCGCGCTCACCATCGATGCGGTGTTCCGGCCCTACGACCGCCGCAGCACGGCGACCATCGAATCCGATCGGCTTGCGACGGCGGTCGCGCTCGACTTGCGTTCCGCCGGCTGGACTCCTACGGCGGACGGGTATTTCGGACGGGTGACCAAGGCGCAGATCCTCGACGCGGTGCGCGAGGCGAAAGGCGCTGACGCAGCCGACCGCCTCGCGGGTCTGAAGAAAGCCGAGATGGCCAGGGCCGCCGAAGATCTGCTGGCGCCATCCGGCTGGGTCCCGGCGATCTTTCGCCTGTCAGACGAGGCGGCGTCAGATGAAGCGCCTCCGCCCGATGCGATTGCGC
>CAZOEB010000189.1:0-2087 GCA_964578685.1 uncultured Caulobacterales bacterium | reverse complement strand
TTTTTATCGTATAGGAGAAGGGCTCAATCGCCGTATTAGGCCAGAGTAGTACACATCGAATACCATTCAGAATAACTGCCTATTTCGCCAGGGGGAGACATGACGCGCAGGTTTATCGGATTCGGCGCCAAAGACATCGAGGCGAGGGCGCAATCGAACCCGGAAGATATTCCTGACCTCATTGAAGAGCTGACGCACCGGAAGTCCGCAGGCGCGCGACGATTGCTAGAAAAGCTGAAGCGCACAGGCGGAAAAGCGCCGCCGCGCGCGCCAAAGCAGAGCGATCTTTTTGATGCGGGTTCGATCCAAGACGGGGGCAAGGGCGAAAGCTCTGCCCACCCCCAAATGCGCCGCAGGGAACGGCCCTTCAACTGGGAAAAATTGAACAGGTTTCCGCCGACTGATGAGCAGGAGAAAGCCGTTGACCACTTTATAAAGGGCGACAGCATGAAGATTTCGGCATTCGCCGGCACTGGTAAGACTTCGACGCTGCGATTCCTCGCTGCGACGGCGCCGAAGGAACGAGGTCTCTATCTCGCGTTCAATCGCTCGATCGCCAAGGAAGCAAAAGGCGTGTTCACAGCGAAGACGGATTGCAGAACGACGCATTCAGCGGCGCTTACCGACCTTAGACCACGCTATGCGTTTCCGAAGGACAAATGGTTCAACGATGTCGGCCCAAAGCAGTTGGCGAGCGCATGGGAGATTGATCGTTATGACGCCGGCGCGATGATCCTTGAGCCGGACATGGTCACTTATCTCGCCCTTCAGGCGGTCAAGCGATTTTGCCATTCTGGCGACGATGAGGTCGAAGGAAGGCATGTCCGCCTCGCCGGCAAAGCGCTTGGCCTAGCCGCCGAGCGCCGCGTTGAACTTGAAGAATTCGTCCTTGCCATGGCCCGGCAATTGTGGGCTTCGCGCATTAGCGAAAGCTCCGATATTCCACTCGGGCATGACGGCTATCTGAAGCTCTGGTCGATCTCAAAACCGCAGCTCGCTTACGCCTTCGTGCTGCTTGATGAGGCGCAGGATACAAATCCGGCGGTTCTCTCGATCTTGAAGCGGCAAAAGACGCAGATGATCTACGTCGGCGACAAGCATCAGCAGATCTATGAGTGGCGCGGTGCAGAGAACGCAATGGAGACAATCGAAGGCGTTTCGGAAACGCATTTGACGATGTCTTTCCGGTTCGGTCCGGCGATCGCCGACGCCGCCAATCGGGTGCTGGCCGCGCTCGGGGAGTCGAGATCTCTGGTCGGAAATCCGAACAAGCGGTCGGAAGTTGTCGGCGAAGGCAGTTCGCGCACCGTATTGACGCGCTCAAACGCCATGCTGTTTCGGGAGATCGTGAACGCGCTCGACAATAGCATGACGCCTCATGTCGTCGGCGGCACGAGAGACATGACGGCCATGTTGCGAGATGTCGATTGTCTGCAGAGAGGCGAGCCTGGCGCGCGACCGGAATTCTTCGGCTTCATGAATTGGGCGGAGGTCGTTGAATACGTGCAAAAGCCGGAGGGAGAAAATCTCGCGCAATTCGTCAATCTGGTCGAACAAATGGGCCGCGGCGCTCTCTGGCGAGCGATTCTGTCGACGACCGATTCGGAGGTCGATGCGGACATTGTCGTATCAACCGCCCACAAGGCCAAAGGCCGGGAGTGGAAGAGCGTTCGCCTGTCGGAGGACTTCGCCTCCGCCGAATTGGAGAACGGGCGCATTCCCTATTCCGAAGCGCGGCTATTCTACGTCGCCATGACGCGGGCCGAGGAACGCCTCGTCGTTGATCCCGCCCTCCTTTACGCCTTCACGCACAAACTGACGCCAGACGCGCCGGACGGCCGGCGGGCCGCCCCTGACCTCGGCCTCGACGATGATTCGGCTGGACTGACGGAATGATTGCGCCAAAAAAGAAGCGTCGGGCCGACGTCCCGATCAATCCAGAAACCGGGCGCGCCGGCCCTGAAAAAGCAAGGACTATCCGCCGTTGAACGCCGTCGAGATCGAAGAGGCCATTTCTGCGCTCGCCGAGCAGCCGTTCGACGGGGCGGAGTTTCCGTATGCGTTCCTCGCCGCTTTCGGCAACAAGG
>CAZOEB010000188.1:0-2123 GCA_964578685.1 uncultured Caulobacterales bacterium | reverse complement strand
GACCAATTGACCCTCAGTATCGATGTCGAGCGCGCGCTCAATCCGGATCAGGATGTCGTCGGCCGGGCTCAGGTGAACGGCGCCGCCCCAGGCAAGGCACGCTCCTTCCGCCTCGACCACGCGGCGCATGCGAGCGAGGTCGAGATCGACCGGCGCCAGAGTCTCCATCACGTCAGCCGTGCCCGCCGGCGAGGTGATCGCGCGCGACGAGGTCTTCGGCATGACAAGACCAAGGCTTGCGACGATTGCGACGACGATCGGCGTCGTGCGATTGCCAGGCAGCCCGCCGACGCAGTGCTTGTCGACAATCAGATTTGTGGGCCACGACAGGCGATCGCCAGCGTCAACCATCGCTCGCGTCAAATGAATCATCTCGTCGCGGTCGAGCGGCAAAGCAGAACAAGCAGACAGAAACGTCGCCAGGTGAATGTCGCTATAGCGGCCGCCGGAAATGTCGCTGACAATCGCCGTGAAAGCGCGCTCTTCAAGCCGGCCGCCATAGATGCGCCGCCGAACGTCTCCGAACGATTGGACCGTCGGCGCGTGCCGGATCCGAAGAGGCTCGCCTTCGGCGAGCCCGAGCCTCGCCCACGCCGCTTCGGAAAGTCCGGCTTCATGTTCAGCCAGCCAATCGTTCTCGACCTGATAAAGCGTAGCGATCACTTCTCCTAGCGCCGACGACAGCAGAACTCGTGTCCGCGCCGCCAGGCCCTCAGCGCGGCAGAGGTGACAATCCGATCGCATCAGAACGATTGCGTCGTCCTGGGTGAACAGGCCAAGGCGTCTCGCCCGAATTACCGGCACGCCGCCAGACGCTTCAGTTTTGTTTGTCGCCGTCATGCCAACTCGTACCGGCGCAAGGGATCGACGACGGAACAGTCCCAACCGAGTTCCCGATCGATCCGGACGCGCAACGCCTCAGCGGCGGCCGGTTCCCCATGGACGACGAAAACACGCCGCGGCGCCGTCGAAAATCCTTTCAGCCAGCGCATGATTTCGCCTGCGTCGGCATGGCCGGAAAGCATCGGCAACTCGGCGATCTCGGCGCCGATTTCCACCATGTCGCCGAACATCCGCGTCGCTCTCTCGCCCGCGAGCAACTTCGCGCCGCGCGTCCCGACGGACTGGTATCCCGAGAACAGAATTGTATTCCGCGCTTCTGGGCCGAACGCCCTGATGTGGTGAAGCACGCGCCCGCCGGTCGCCATCCCGCTCGCCGAAATGATGACTTTAGGCTGCCGGTTGGCGGTTAAGGCCTTCGACGCTTCGACGTCGTTCACGTAGGTCGCAACGGCGCACGATTCCATGCAAACGTCCGGCTTGAACCGATGATCCTCCATGTGCTTGCACAGAAGTTCCGTCGCATTGACAGCCATCGGGCTGTCGAGAAATACCGGAATTGATTGCAGTCGGCCTGCGCTTTTGAGCATCCAGAGATGATACAAGAGCAGCTGCGCGCGCCCGACCGCGAATGCTGGAATGACGACGGTTCCGCCGCGCCGCGCTGTGCGCTCGATGATGTCGCCAAGGGCATCCATGGGATCGATTTGCGGATGCAGGCGATCTCCATAAGTCGACTCGACAACGACATAGTCCGCACGCCCAATCGCCTCCGGGTCGAGCATGAACGGATCGCCGTAGCGGCCGAGATCGCCTGAGAAAATCAGCGTTCCGTCCTGCAGGCGGATTTCCGCGATCGCCGCTCCGAGGATATGCCCGGCGCGTCTGAATCTGAGCCTTGCGCCGCCTGGCAAGACCTGTTCGCTTCCAAACTCGACCGGATGCAATTGCGTCAGCGCGCGTTCCACGTCGCGCATTGTGTACAGCGGCAACGCCGGCTTGTGCTTTGAAAAGCCCTTGCGGTTCGCGTATTCGGCGTCGTTTTCGGCGATATGAGCGCTGTCTTTGAGGAGGATGTCGCAAAGGTCCGCCGTCGCCGCCGTGCAATAAATAGGACCCCCAAATCCTTCGCGCACGAGCTTCGGCAGATAGCCGCTGTGATCCAGATGCGCGTGCGTCAGAACGACAACGTCGATTGCTTTCGGATCGATCGGAAACGGCGCCCAGTTGCGTTCCCTCAGCACCTTGGCGCCCTGAAACATTCCGCAGTCGATCAGCAATTT
>CAZOEB010000187.1:0-2130 GCA_964578685.1 uncultured Caulobacterales bacterium | reverse complement strand
TTGCGATCATTCTCTATGTGGCGCTGAAGATGATCTGGGACGGCGGCAAGGAAGTTTTGGAGGCCGCTGCGCCGCCGCCGGTAAATCCGGCCGCGATCGAAAGCGGTGTCGGCCATTAATGTTCAGCCGATGTCGGCCCCGAGCGCGCGCATCGTTGCGATAAAGTCCGGATAGCTCGTCGCGATCATCCCGGCGTCGTCGATGGCGACGGGTTTCGCCGCGGCGAGCCCCATGACGAGAAAGCTCATCGCGATGCGATGATCGAGGCGCGTGCGCACGAAGCCGCCGCCGGCGACGTCGCCGTCGCGGCCGAAAACGCGCAGCCAGTCCGGGCCGCTCTCGGTTTCGACGCCGTTGATGTTGAGCCCGGCCTCGATCGCGTCGAGACGATCGCTCTCCTTCACGCGCAATTCCTCAACGCCCGGCATATAGGTGTCGCCTTTTGCAAAGGCGGCGACGACCGAGAGGATCGGATATTCGTCGATCATCGACGGCGCGCGCGAGGCAGGCACAGCGACGCCCTTCAACGCCGAGTGACGCACGCGAATATCGGCGACCGGTTCGCCGCCGGCGACGCGCTCGTCGAGAATGGCGATGTCGGCGCCCATGTCGCGCAAGGTCTCATAGAAACCTGCGCGCAGCGGATTGATGAGGACGTTGCGGATGGTGACGTCAGAGCCCGGCGTGATCGCGGCCGCGGCAGCAAGAAAAGCCGCCGAAGAAGGGTCGCCCGGCACGTCGACGCGCGCGGCCTTCAGCGACTGGCCGCCGCGCAGCGCGATGCGCCTTCCCTTCGCTTCTCCCTTTATGTCGAGGCTCACGCCGAAGGCCGCCAGCATGCGCTCGGTGTGATCGCGCGAGCGCTCGGGCTCGATGACGACAGTCGTTCCTTCCGCTCCGACGCCTGCCAGCAGGACTGCAGACTTCACCTGCGCCGATGCGACCGGGAGGGTGTATTCGACGCCTCGAAGGCGCGCGCCGTCGAGCGACAAAGGAAGCCGCCCGTCAGCCGATGAGATCCTCGCCCCCATCGCCGCCATAGGTTCCATCACCCGCCGCATCGGCCGCTTGCGCAGGCTTTGGTCGCCGTCGAAGGTCGCCGCCACGCCCTGCCCCGCCGCCGCCCCGAGGATCAGACGGCACCCCGTGCCGGAATTGCCGAAATAGAGGGCCTTCTCAGGGTCCTTCCACCGGCCGCCGACGATCCGCCACACCGGGCCGTCGTGCGTGAGGTCCCGCTCGACGCGCGCGCCAAGCGCCCTCATCGCCGCCGCCGTCCGCAGAACGTCGTCGCCTTCGAGAAGGCCGGTCGCAACGGTCTCGCCCTCGGCAAGGGCCCCGAAAATCAGCACCCGGTGCGAAATTGATTTGTCGCCGGGCGCCAAAGCCTCGCCGGCGAGCGCGCGCCCTGCTCTGGAGGCGAGGCCGGCGGCGGTGCGCTCGTTCATGGGTCCCTTGCTTTCAAGCCGGCGACGGTTTTGACAGCGCCGTTCCGGCGTGGCAACAGACCGCGCGTTCATTCCCCTCGATCAAGGATTCCTGACGTGACCAAGCCCGAACTCGGGATCAAGCGCGATTGCCCCAGCTGCGGCGCGCGTTTTTATGATCTCAACCGCAGCCCGGCGCATTGCCCGAAATGCGAGCATGACTTTGTTCCCGAAGCGCTCCTGAAGCCGCGCAAGCCGCGCCGCGAGGATGAGCCGGCGGAAGCCGCCGTTGCGGCCAAGCCCGTCGCCGAGGTGCCGCTCGAGTCGGCAGACAAAGACCAGAAGGCCGCGGCGTCGAAGCGCAAGCCCGGCCTCGATGACGAGGCCGCCGGCGAAGACGAACTCGGCGAAATCGAAGACATGGATATCGACATCGACGACGACGAGGATGACACCCTCCTCGAAGAAGACGAGGACGAAGACGAAGATATGGGCGGCATCGTCTCGGGCGGCGACGGCGAGGAGCCCTGAGGTCTCGCGCTCACCCGGGCTTGCGGAGCAGGCGCCGGGCGTCTATCTGACCGCGTCTGTCGGCAAGGCGCACCGCCTGATCCCAATCGGTGCGCGACTGGCGGGCGTTTCTGGCTGCCGGGGCTATAGCTCAGTTGGGAGAGCGCTTGAATGGCATTCAAGAGGTCAGGGG
>CAZOEB010000186.1:0-2155 GCA_964578685.1 uncultured Caulobacterales bacterium | reverse complement strand
GATTATTTGGGGTACACGGAGGTCCTTAGCCGTCTCTAACTCATTGTTTTTATTGTAGGCGTGTCCCTCGGTGTCCACCGAAATCCTTCCACATTTTCAGCCTTTTTGACCCAGAATGTGACCCAAAACGGCCTTTGGGTCACCTTTTCTCATAAGATATTGAATCTTATGTGTTAAACCTAATTTGAGAGTTTTCGGCCTAGCGAGTTTGCATCACGAGGCCCGAGGTTCGAGCGCCCGAAAGTTGATTATCGAAATTGCATTTAAAATCAAAATATTACGTCATCCATGAGCGCCATCGCAGTGGCCGGTTACACCGTTGAGATCCTGGATAGCGACTTTGAGCCACCAGGCAATCCAAGTAAATCAATGGGTTATTTCCCAGAATCGGCGAAAGTGGGTCACCTCACCAACACCCTGATTTTATTAACAAAAAGATCAAACGTTCGTAATCGACTGTTGCCTCAAAAACCGAGCCGGCTGGCTAGTCAGTCGAATTTTGGAGCCCGATTGGGAATGAGCGCCGCACGAACGTTAAGCTTGTCGCGCTTGCGCTTGACTGACGGAGATTTGCTGTTTTCGCGCCCTACGCGGGTTTTTTTATAGTCGCTTGACGCGACAACGCATCCCCATTAATGCGACTGCTTCTTAATTGCAAATTTGTGAGGGGTTGTGGGCAGGCGTCAATATGGAATCCGGCGAGGGGTCTTCGCTTCTATTACCGTGCCGGCGCTTTTCGCGACGGCGTTCGCGCAAGAAGAGCAGGCGAAAGATCAACCGGTCACGGACGAGATCATCGTTACAGCGGCGCGGACGTCTCTTCCGGCGAATGCGCTGCCGCTGACGATCGACATCATCGACGCCGAGGCGCTCGCCCAACAGGCGGCGATTTCGGGTTCGGTCATCGACGCGATTTCGACGCTGACGCCCTCATTCTCGCCGACGCGGCAAAAACTTTCGGGCGCGGGAGAATCCTTGCGCGGACGCGCGCCGCTGTTCGCGATCAACGGCATTCCGCAAACGACGCCGCTGCGCGACGGCTCGCGCGACGGCTTCACTATCGATCCCTTCTTCGTCGATCGCGTCGAGATCATCTTCGGCTCAAACGCGTTGCAAGGCATTGGCGGCGCCGGCGGCATCATCAACCAGGTGACGGCGGGCGCCCCGTCGGAGGATGGATGGTCCGGCCGCGTTCTGCTGCAGGGCACGGCGGATACAGGGTTCAACGATGACGGCTTGGGGTGGAAGGCGGCGGCGCTCTCATCGTGGCGCGGCGGCGCGTTTGACGCGACCGTCGGGGCGGCGTTTGAAGAGCGCGGCGCCTTTTACGACGGCGACGGGCGCATCGTCGGCGTCGATGGCACGCAAGGCGAGATTCAGGATTCGGATAGTCTCTCCCTCTACGGCCGCGTCGGCGCCGATCTCGGCGGCGACGCGCGCCTCGAGGTGATCGGCTCCCGGTTCAACCTCGAAGGCAATGGCGGCTTTGTGACGGTCGCCGGAAACCGGCTGACGGGTCTTCCGACCAGCGCGGTTCGCGGCGACCAACCGGGCGAGCCGCCGGCGAACCTCGCCGAATCCATGCAGGTGACGCTGACCGACGCCAGCCTTGCCGGCGGCGACTTCGTGTCGCAGGTGTTCTGGAGCCGCACGCGCGACACCTTTGGGGGCGGCGTCTTCCCGGATTTTCAGGATCCGGCGTTGCCGCCCTTCGGCAGCCTTTTCGACCAATCCGAGAACCGCTCGCGAAAGCTCGGCGCAAAGCTCAGCTATGAGCGCGCCGTCCCGGGCTTTGAAGCGTTGACGGCGACATTGGGGTTTGACGCCCTCTTCGACCGCACCTCGCAAGTGCTGATCGCGACCGGCCGTGTCTGGGTGCCGCAAACGGATTTCAGGAGCCTCGCGCCATTTGGCCAGCTGAACCTCGGCCTGTTCGACGGCCGGCTGCGCTTTGCCGGCGGCGCGCGCTGGGAAAATGTCGAGATCGCCATCCCCGACTACACGACGCTTGCGTTTTACGGGCCTCAAGCTGTCGCAGGCGGCAGTCCACGGTTCAACGATGCGCTGCTGAATGGCGGCGTCATCTTCGAGCCGGTTGAAGGCGTGCGCTATTACGCGAGCTACGCGGAAGGGTATACGGTTCCCGATGTCGGGC
>CAZOEB010000185.1:0-2274 GCA_964578685.1 uncultured Caulobacterales bacterium | reverse complement strand
TTCGAGCTTGAGGACATCAACGCCGAATTCCGCACGGCGGACGTCGCTTTCGTGATCGGCGCGAATGACGTGACCAACCCGGCGGCGAAGACAGACAAGGCGTCTCCCATCTACGGCATGCCGATCCTCGACGTTGAAAACGCCCGGACGGTGCTTTTCGTCAAACGGTCTATGGCCTCCGGTTACGCCGGGGTGCAGAATGAGCTTTTCTTCCGTGACAACACGATGATGTTGTTCGGCGACGCGAAGAAAGTCTGCGAACAGGTCGTCAAGGCGCTGCATTAGGCGCGTCAATGAACCGGGAGGAAATTATGAGAAAGCTCTTGCTCGCCGCCGCTGCGGCGTTCGCCGTCGCATCTTGCGCGTCGGGCCCTTCGACGGATGACGCGGCTGCGTCTCTGGCGGCATCGGAGGCGCTCGACGCGGCGCTCAGCGAACAATCGGACGAGGTGAAGGCGCGCTACAAATGGCGCCATCCAAAAGAGACGCTGGAGTTTTTCGGGGTGAAGCCCGGAATGACCGTCGTCGACGTGCTGCCCGGCAATGACGGCTATTACTCCAAAATCTTGCTCGCCTATCTTGGTGAAGGCGGGAAAGTCATCGGCGCCGACTATTCCGTCGAGATGTGGAAGCTCTTCGGCGGTTTCGTGAATGACGAATTCCTCGCGAAGAAGGCGACATGGACGACGGACTGGGCCGCCGACGCCGCGGCGTGGACAAAGGGCGGCGGCGCGAGCGTCGGCGCTGTCGTCTACGGCTCGATCCCGGAGGACGTGAAGGGTACGGCGGACGCCGTCCTGATGATCCGCGCGCTGCACCACTTCAACCGCTTCGAGGAAGAGGGCGGCTGGCGCACCAAAGCGTTGAAAGACACGATGGACCTGTTGAAGCCGGGCGGCGTCGTCGGCGTCGTGCAGCATCGCGGGCCTGAAGGGCATTCCGACAAATGGGCGGAAGGCGATAACGGCTATTTGAAGCAGTCGCAGGTGATCGCCGCATTTGAAGCGGCCGGATTTGAGTTCGTCGGTTCGAGCGAAATCAACGCCAACCCGTTCGACCAGCCGACCGAACAGGATCGCGTTTGGCGCCTGCCCCCGACGCTCGGGACGAGCCGTGACAATCCGGAGCTGAAGGCGAAAATGGAAGCGATCGGCGAAACCGACCGCATGACGCTGAAGTTCAGGAAACCGAAATAAGGGCTTTCGCTTGCGCCAGAAATGCGCGCGCCGCAGGGTCGCTTGTAAGCCCTATGGCGCGGTCGAAGGCGGCGTTTGCGCTATCCCTGTCGCCGCACGCCGCCAGCGCATGGGCGCGCGTCGCCCAATAAGGCTGGTGGTTCGCGATGCGGTCCTGGTCGATCGCGTCAAGCGCGTCGAGCGCCTCTTGCGTGCGGGCGGCTTTCAACAGCGCGCCGGCGCGCGCGATCTTGGCGCCGGTTGAGGGAGCGATGGCGAGCAACCGGTCATAGAGCCTGACGACGGCCGCGCGCGTGTCGGCCCCGCTAAGGCGCCCGCTGACATGGGCGGACTGGATCGCCGCTTCGAGCTGGAAGCGGCCGGGCGATTTCAATCGCGCCGCTTGCGCCAGCGTTTCTTCCGCCGCGGCGATGCTCTTCAGGTCCCAGAGCGCCGTTTCCTGTTCATCGAGCGGGACATAGCGCCCGCCCGCACGGCGCGCGCCGCGCCGCGCTTCGACGAAGGTCATCAGCGACAAGAGGCCCCACGCCTCCGCGTTCGTTTCAAACAGACGTGCGGCGAGGCCGGCGAGAAAAATCGCTTCATGCGAGAGATCGGCCCCGCCATCCTCGCCGGCGGCGTCGTCAAAGCCGGCGCCGAAAGCGGCGTAGATCGCATCGAGAACCGCTTCGGCGCGCGGCGCGAGGTCGTGCGGCTCCGGCGCTGCGAAGGGAATGCGCGCTTCGGCGATCTTGCGTTTTGCGCGAACGAGGCGCTGGCCCATCGTCGCCGGCGACAACAGGAAGGCCGACGCGATGCGGGCTGCATCCAGCCCCATGACGGTCTGCAGCATCAAGGGCGTCCTGACGGTCTCGTCGATCGCCGGGTGTGCGCAGATGAGAAGGAGGTTGAGGCGTTCGTCCGCCACAGGTTCTCTCGCGCTGAGATCGGCTGCTTCTTCAATGGCGCGGACGATCTCAGGCTCCGCCGCCCTGCGCACGTCGACGCGACGGCTCGCGTCGATCAGTTTCCGCCGTGCGGCGGTCAGCAGCCAGGCGTCAGGATTGGCGGGCGGACCTTCGCGCGACCAGTGTTCTAA
>CAZOEB010000184.1:0-2298 GCA_964578685.1 uncultured Caulobacterales bacterium | reverse complement strand
GAGCAGAGCGTCCTTGTCGATGCCGACGCCGACAACAAGGCCGCCGACGCCGATGCAGCGCTGCAGGAACTCGGCGCCGATGATGTATCGTTCGGCTATCTGACCTGCAGCGTTGTCGTCACCGACGAAGACGCTGCTGCCGTCAACGCCAAGGCGAAAGAAATCGAGCGCGTCCTGAATGGTCTCGGCTTCGTCACCATCCGCGAAAGCGTCAATGCGGTCGATGCCTGGCTCGGATCTTTACCCGGGCAACTCTACGCCAATATCCGCCAGCCGCTGCTTCACACGCTGAATATCGCGCACCTGGCGCCCTTGTCGGCGGTCTGGGCCGGGGAAGCGTGGAACCGACACCTTGACGCCCCGCCGCTTCTCCACGCGACGACCCATGAGACGACGCCGTTCCGGCTCTCAACGCATGTCGGCGATGTCGGTCATGCGCTCATCGTCGGACCGACGGGAGCGGGGAAATCGGTGTTGCTCGCCTTGATGGCGTTGCAGTTCCGCCGCTACGCAGGCGCACAGGTGTTCGCCTTCGACAAGGGACGATCCTTGCGCGCGGCGATCCTCGCGCTCGGCGGCGCGTTCCACGATCTCGGCGGTGAAGCGGCGCCGGCCTTTCAGCCGCTGGCCGCGATCGACGGGGCAGCGGCGCGCAGCCAAGCGCAGGACTGGCTCCTTGGCATCCTCGCGCAGGAGGGCGTCGCGATCGATCCCTCCATCCGCGACGCCCTCTGGCTCGCGCTCTCCAATCTCGCCGAGGCGCCGGCACGGGAGCGGACCATGACCGGGCTCACGCTCCTGTTGCAGCGCGCCGATCTCCGCGATGCCCTCAAACCCTTCACCATCGAAGGCCCGCATGGCGCGCTGTTCGACGCCGAGCGGGACACGCTCGACCTCTGTGAGTGTCAAGGATTCGAAATGGAGGCGCTGATGCGCCGTGAAGCAGCCGTCGCGCCGGCGCTCGCCTATATCTTCGATCGACTGGAGGAACGCTTCGACGGCCGGCCGACGCTGATGCTCATCGACGAGGCTTGGGTCTTTTTCGATCACGCGCTCTTCGCCGCGCGCTTGCGCGACTGGCTGAAGACCTTGCGCAAGAAGAATGTCTCGGTCGTCTTCGCCACGCAGTCCCTGAGCGATATCGCGACGTCCAGGATAGCGCCGGCCATCATCGAGAGCTGCCCGTCGCGGATATTCCTCGCCAATGACCGCGCGCACGAGGCGGGCATCCGTCCCGCCTATGAAGGCTTCGGGCTCAATCAGCGCCAGATCGATATCATCGCGACCGCAACGCCGAAACGCCATTATTACTACCAGTCCGCGGTCGGCAATCGTCTCTTTGAGCTCGGGCTCGGCCCGGTCGCGCTCGCGCTATGCGGCGCCTCGTCGCCCGCCGACCAGGCGCTCATCGACAGGATTGTCGGCGACGGGAACGACCTTTTTGCGGGCCGCTTCCTCGCGGCGAAAGGATTTCCGTGGGCGAGCGACATCATCGCGCGCCGTTTCAATGAAGGAGCCTTCAAATGCGCCGCCGAATGAGACCCGCTTTTTTGATCAGCCTTGCGACGCTTGGCGTCGCCATGTCGCCGCTCACGCCGGCCGCCGCCCAGTTCTTCGGCGGCATTGTCTACGATCCGACCAATTATGCGCAGAATCTTCTCACCGCGACCCGCACGCTGACCATGATCAACAACCAGATCAAACAGCTCACCAACGAAGCGGCGATGATCGTCAACCAGGTGAAGGATCTGACCAGTCTTCCCTATACGGCGCGCGCGGCCCTCAACGCCCGCCTTGTCGAGATCGAAACCCTGATCAAGACCGCAAAGGGGCTCGCTTTTGACGTCGCCTCGATCGATGCCTCGTTCACCGCGCTGTTCCCGGAAGATTATAGCGGCGCGCCGAACGCGGCGATGGCGGCGGATGCGAGGCGACATTGGCAAGAAGCCTCGCGCGCCTTCCACGACGCCATGATCATGCAGGCGAAGATCGCTGAGACGATTTCCGCCGACATGACGACGCTCGACGAGATCGTCACGCAAAGCGAAGGCGCGATCGGCGACCTTCAGGTCTCGCAGGCGACGAACCAACTCCTCGCCCTGCAGGCAAAGCAGGCGATGCAGACGGCGGAGCTCTTCGCCGTCGCCTCACGCGCCGACGCGCTTGATCGCGCCCGCAAGCTCCAGATGGAAGAGCGCGCCCGCATCCATCGCACGCGCTTCATCGGGGACGGCGTCATTTATCCATGAGGTAACGCTTAAAGGCGGCAGGCTATGGGCAGTCTCAACGTCATCGATC
>CAZOEB010000183.1:164-2392 GCA_964578685.1 uncultured Caulobacterales bacterium | reverse complement strand
GGTCCGACGCGTGGATCGATTACGATTTCTTCGGCCACCAGCTCGTCGCGCATCTTTCGCCCGACGATTGCGCGACGGCGAAGACGAACAAGGTCGACGCGCATGACGTGCCGGCGCGCCATTTCGGCGTCGTGCTGTCGCCGGCAGACTGGCGCGCGCTCGGCGACCGGCTGAAACGCGCGGGCGCCGATTTCATCATCGAGCCCGACATCCGTTTCAAGGGCGAGCCCGGCGAGCAGGGCACGTTCTTCATCCGCGATCCCGCCGGCAATGCGCTGGAGTTCAAGTGTTTTGAGGACATGGGGCGGCTGTTCGCGACCTAATGTCAGGGCGCGTCGCCGCCTGCGCCCGCGCGCCAGACGACCGCGCCGCCTACCACCGTCATCACCGGCTTCGCGGTCAGGATTTCCGCTTCCGGCACGGTCATGATGTCCTTCGCGAAGACGCTGAAGTCAGCCTTCTTGCCGACCTCGATCGTGCCGAGGTCGTTCTCCTGAAACGAGGCGTAGGCGGGCGCTGACGTGAAGAGCGCGAGGGCTTCTGCGCGCGTCAGTTTTTCGTTCGGGCGCCAGTTCTCGCCCGCAAAGCCTTTGAGGTCCCTGCGCGCGACGGCGGCGTAAAACTCGATCAGCGGGTCGCCGCGCTCGACCGGCGCGTCCGAGCCGCCGGCGATCCTCGCCCCGGCGTCGAGAAGGCTCCGCCAGGCATAGGCGCCGTCGAGGCGCGCATCACCCAATCGCGCCGGCGCGAAATGAAGGTCGCCTATGGCGTGGCTGGGCTGCATCGAGGCTATGACGCCCTGCGCCTTGAAGCGCGCGATATCGTCCGTATCCAGAATTTGCGCGTGTTCAATGCGCCAGCGCGGCTCGGCGATCTTGCGTTCCGCCGGCGGCACGGCGGCGAAGGCTTTCTCGTACCAGTCGAGAACGAGCGTATTGCCGCGGTCGCCGATCGCGTGGGTCGCGATCTGCACGCCGTCGCGGAGCGCCTGTTCAAAAAGGGGCGCAGCTTCAGCCTCCGTCATCAAGAGAAGGCCGCTCGTCGCCGGCGCATCGGCATAAGGTTCGGCGAGCGCGGCGCCGCGGCTCCCAAGCGCGCCGTCGACATAAAGCTTCACCGCGCGCGTGATGATGCGCCCGTCCGCGGCTTCGCGCGGGCCGCCTTTGATCGCGTCATAGCCGGCGCGGTCGACGGCGTTGTACACGCGGATGCCGACGCTCTCCGATGCCGCTTCTTCTTCGATGAGCGAAACGTCCGCCGGGTCGACCGACATGTTGTGAAGGCCGGTCCAGCCATAAGCGGCATATACGCCGGCGCCGGTCCGGAAGGCTTCGCGCTTTTGCGCCTCGGACGGCGCGCCGGCGAGCGCCATGACGAGGTTCGCGGCGTTGTCGATCAGCATGCCGGTCGGCGCGCCCGCAGCGTCGCGCTCGATGCGCCCGCCTTGCGGATCGGGCGTCGCCGCGGTGACGTTCGATTTCTGGAGCGCCAGTGAATTGGCGACGACGGCGTGGCCGTCCGCGCGTTCGAGGATGATGGGATGCGTTACGCTCGCCTCGTCGAGATCGGCGCGGCTCGGGAAGCGTCCTTCGGGCCAGCCGGTTTCGATCCAGCCGCGGCCGTAGATGGTCTCGCCCTCCGGCGTTTCCTGCGCGGTCGCCGCGACGATGTCGACAAGCTCGGCGATCGAACCGACGCCTTCGAGATTGAGCGTCAGCTCCCGCAGGCCGATGCCGATGAGATGCGCATGGGCGTCGACGAAGCCGGGGAACATCGCCGCGCCTTCAAGGTCGATAACCTCCGTGTCCGGACCAATCAGGGGGTCGATCGCCGCGCCGGCGCCGACCATCGCGATGCGCCCATGCTTGACCGCGACGGCCTCGGCGGAGGGCGATCCGGGCGCGCCGGTGTAGATCGGCCCGCCCCGGAAGACGGTGTCGGCGAAATCGGCGGCTGGGGCCTCGTCCCGGCGGTCGCAGGCGGCGGCGAGGAGGGCGAGGGCGGCGAAAAGGAGGGGTGAGCGCATGGCCGGAGGGTAGGGGAGACCGGCGGCCGCCCGCAACGCCCCTGACTGGTCGTCCACGGCGAACCCCTCGCGCCTTCGGCGCGATTCTTCGATGATTGGAGGTTCGAATGGCGCTTGGCGGGTCCGCCTGGTCGGAGTGAGAGGATTCGAACCCCTCGCGCCTTCGGCGCGATTCTTCGATGATTGGAGGTTCGAATGGCGC
>CAZOEB010000183.1:0-64 GCA_964578685.1 uncultured Caulobacterales bacterium | reverse complement strand
TTGGCGGGTCCGCCTGGTCGGAGTGAGAGGATTCGAACCTCCGGCCCCTAGCTCCCGAAGCTAG
>CAZOEB010000182.1:0-2427 GCA_964578685.1 uncultured Caulobacterales bacterium | reverse complement strand
TGAAACAGGTCGTCGATTACGAGGCGCGCCGGCAGATCGAGGTGCTCGAACGCGGCGGCACGATCGATCAGGAGACGCGCCTCTTCAACGTCGCGACCGGCGAAACGCGGACCATGCGCTCGAAAGAGGACGCGCATGACTATCGCTATTTCCCCGACCCCGACTTGTTGCCGCTCGAACTCGATGAGGAATTCGTCGAGCGCATCAAGGCGAGTTTGCCGGAATTGCCGGACGCCAAGAAACGCCGGTTCATGCAGGATTACGGCCTTTCTCCCTACGACGCCGCCGTGCTGGCGCAGGACCGCGAGAAGGCCGACTATTTCGAGACGGTCGCGAGGGGCCGCGACGGCAAGCTCGCGGCGAACTGGGTGACGACGGAGCTCTTCGGCGCGCTCAACAAGGCGGGCAAGGAGATCGCGGACTCGCCGATATCCGCGCCGATGCTCGGCAAGCTCGTCGATCTCATTTCGAACGGCACGATTTCGGGACGCATCGGAAAGGATGTTTTCGCGATCATGCTGGAGACCGGCGGCGACCCCGCGTCGATCGTCGAGGAACGCGGCCTCAAGCAGGTGACGGATGCAGGCGCTATCGAAAAGGCCGTCGATGCGATCATCGCCGCCAATCCCGAGCAGGTCGCGGCGGTGAAAGAAAAACCGAAAACCTTCGGCTGGTTCGTCGGCCAGGTGATGAAGGCGACCGGCGGCAAGGCGAACCCCGCCGCCGTCAACGACATCCTGAAGAAAAAGCTCGGCGTCGACGGATGACGAAGCTCCGCAGCGCCGCCGCCGCTCTCGCGCTCGCTCTCGCCGGCTGCGCGAGCGTTCCAGAACCTGACGGCGCAGCCTGGCCGGAAGCGAAGACCGCGCCGATTCTCGATCGAACGATGCGCGTGTCCCTCGCCGACACGACGGCGACGCTGACCGCCGCCGAGCGCGCAGCGGCCCGTGAACTCATCGCCGCCGGCGAGATCCTGCAGGCCCTTTACGAACGCCAACGCCATCCGCAGGCGGACTTTGCGCGGCGCTATGCGGCGGCGAATGCGGCGCGGCGCGATCTCGCCGATCTTTATCGGCTTTCCAGCGGCCCGGTGGCGACGACGCTCGACAACAAGCGCGAGGCTTTCCTGCCTGTCGTGGAGGAAACGCCGGCGCGCAATGTCTGGCCGGCCGGCGCGACGAAGGAGGCGATCGACGCGTTCCTTGCGGCGAACCCGTCGCGTTTGGGCGAAATTCTCGATCCGCGCGCGGTCGTCCGGCCCGCGAGCGCGGCGGAGAAGAAAGCGGCGCTCGACGCGCTTGACCGCCATCCGGCGATCGACGTCCTGCATCCGGGCCTGCGCGCGCGGATCGCGGCGGCGGAGACCTTCCTCGCGCTTCCCTATTCAGTCGCTTACGCCGGCGAGATTTCGGCGGTCAGCGACCATCTCTTTCGCGCGGCGGCCGCTATTGCGGAGGAAGATCCGGCGTTCGCCCGATATCTCCGCCTGCGCGCCCGCGATCTCCTCAGCGATGATTATGAAGGCGGCGACGCCGCCTGGGTGACGATGCGTTTCAAGGGAAACCTCAATGCGCAGATCGGCAGCTATGAGACCTATGACGATGCGCTTTACGGCGTGAAGTCGTTTTTCTCCCTGTCGCTGTTGCAGCGTGACGCCGCCGAGACAGGAAAGCTCGCGCGCGCCATCGCCGGCGTCCAGGCGATCGAGAACGCGCTGCCCTATGACGCGAAAAAGCGCGTGCGCGAAGACATTCCGGTCGGCGTTTATAACGTGATCGCCGATTTCGGGCAGGCGCGCGGCTTGAACACGGCGACGATCCTGCCGAACGACGCCGACCTCTCGCGGCGCTACGGCCGCACGATCCTGATGCGCGGCAACATCATCCGCAGTCCTGAGAATTATTCCGAATTTTCGCTGGGCGCCTTCAAGGCCGCGGTCGACGCGCGCCATCACGGCGATCTTGACGTCGACGGCAATCTCTACCGGACGCTCTGGCACGAGATCGGCCATTATCTCGGCGTCGAACGGACAGCCGACGGGCGCGATCTCGACGCCGCGCTTTCGGATGCCGCCGATGCGCTGGAGGAGATGAAGGCCGATCTCGTATCGCTCTTCGCCGCGCGCCGGCTGCACGCCGCCGGCGTCTTTTCGGATCGCGAGTTGCGGGCGATCGAGGCGTCGGGCGTTCGCCGCGTGCTGCAGAAATCGCGCCCTCGCCGCGATCAGCCCTATCAGACGATGCAGCTTGCGCAGTGGAACTGGTTCCTCGACCGCGGGCTCTTGCGGTTCAAGGACGGCGTTCTCCTGATCGACTACACGCGCTATCCGGCGGCGGTTGAGAGCTTGCTGGCGGAAACGCTGAAGATCCAGCGCACCGGCGAGAAGCAGACCTCCCTCAGCATCCCGCAGATCAATCAGACTACGGC
>CAZOEB010000181.1:0-2451 GCA_964578685.1 uncultured Caulobacterales bacterium | reverse complement strand
TGGACGATCCGCCACGCGTCGCCGGTCTTCTGCAACGTCATCGTCTCCATCAGCCGGCTGTGCACAGGCTTGTCGCGAAAGGTCCCCTTTGAGATCGCCTCGGTGACGACTGTCGCTTGCGTCCCGCCCGCGAAGACGCGTCGGTCCTTGATCGTCGATGCGACCGCCTTCACGAACGCCATGTCCGCCGGCATGTGGTGACCGGCATATTCCGAGAAGGAGCGCTCGGCGCCGCCGCTTTCGGCGATCAGCACATCGGGCGCCATGAGCCGCTCGATGGCGGCGGCGTCGCCCGCCTTCAGGGCGGCGGCGAAGGCGTCGACGGTTTCAACGGCGGATGTTGCGGACGGCGAAGCGTTGCTCCCGGCCGACGCCGGCGCGCTCACGGCGGCGGACAAGATGGCGAAAGCGGCAAGCAGGCTGAGGTTCATGGGTCTCTCCTATTGGTCGGGTCCGGTGAATGTCGTCGCCGAGGCGACCAGCAAGACGACGACGAAGAACAAAATGGCGTCTATCCGCAGCGTCGTGCGGAGCGCCTTCCGGCCGCGCGCCGGGGAAGCGGTCAATTGCCTCGAGACGATTTTCATGTTGATCGCGCCGACGGCGAGGATCACGCCCGCCGCGAGCAATTTCGCCAGCAGCAATCGTCCGTAAACCGAGGACAGCGCGGCGTCGATTCCGCCGGTAAGGCGCAACAGCAGCCAGCCGCCCGATACGAAAAGCAACGGCACAATCCAGACCGCGACCGCGCTGAACCGCGCCGTCCGCGCGGCGACGACGTCATCCGCCAGCGTCGCCGACGGCCAGAGCACGACCGGGGCGGCGACCCAGAAGGCGGCGATCAGCACGTGCAAGGCGACCACAAAAGGCGCCAGTCCCGGCGCATCGAGCCCAGCGGCGTGCCCGGCAAGCGCGAACGCGGAAGCCGCCGTCAGCCCGGCCGCCGCAAAGATGATCCGCTTACGAACGATGGCGGCCGCCGCCGCCGCGGCCGCCGCCGCGACGAGCGCCGTCGTCTGCGCGCCGAGCCCCGCCCAGGTCCAGCCGAAGGTGTCAGGGGAAAATCCGGCCGCGAGGCTGCCGCCCATCTGCGCATTCAGCACGAACAGTCTGAGCGCCGCGGCTGCGACAAGGACCGCCGCCGCCAACAGCAGCCAGCCGCGGCCGATCGTCCGGCCGAGCGCGCCATGCACGGCCGCCCCCGCCGTCGCAAGGCTCGATCCGTAGAAGAGGAGCTTCGACGCGAACGCCGCCGCGATCAGCATGGGCTATTCCCGCGGCTTCGGCGACAGCGTGAACCGGATTTCCCCGGCCATCGCGTGGCCGTCCTTTGAAATCGTGCGCCATTTCGCGAGATAGCGCCCGGGCGCGAGCCGCGGCAGCGGAATGGAATACTCGATCGCCATACCCTTGGGCGGCGTATAGTCGAACGTAACCGGCGCGCCATGATCATTCTCGAGCGAGAAAGAGGCAAGCCCGACCGCCTGCGTGAAGCTCATCGTGAACGCCGCCGGCAAAGTGTCGATGACGGCGTCGGCCGCGATGTTCGACGCCTTCATGCTGACATGGGCGAGCGCGGCGCCGGTGAGCGTTGCTGCTGCAACAAGCGCCGCCAGTGAAAACTTAAGAGCAGTCATGACTTTGTCCTTTCAAGAGCTGTTTTGAACTGATCCGGGCTGCGAAGCCTAACCATGCAAGAGCGCCGGGAACGGCTTGAGCCCGTCCGCGCCGTTGGCGCTCGCGTCAGGGGCCATAACTCCTGAAGACCATACGCGACTGGTCTTTCTTCAGCAGGATGACATCGAACGCTTGAGCCGGATACCGGCTTTCCATTCCCGGCGAACCGAGCGGCATGCCGGGAACGAAAACGCCGACAGCGTCCGGCCGTTCTTCGAGAAGCTGTCTGATCGCATCGGCCGGAACATGGCCTTCGACGACATAACCGCCAATCGTCGCGATATGGCATGACGCCAGATCAGCCGGCGCGCCAAGCTGCTTCCGGATCGGGCTAAGGTCGTCGAGACTGACGATGCGGAAGTCGAAACCGGACGATTTCAGATGTTCAGTCCACGCCGTGCAACACCCGCATGTCGGCGTCTTGTAGACGATGTCGGCGCCGGACTTCTCGCGGGCGCACGCGGATGTCCCCGAGACCGTAACCAAAGTCAGCGCAGCGGCGCCTAGTTTGAAGAGAACGGTGCGCCGCGAATCCTGACGCAAAGAATGACGCGTCTTTGTCAAAACCATGTCCAGACGGCCTTTCGTTCCGGTTTCAGAATGAAAGCCCGCCGCGCATCATGGGGGGAGAGAGATGCGCGGCGGGCCTCGGGGGCGCCGCCGTCAGCGTGTTCGTCGCACGGCCCGAACGCACGCGCCCGATTTCGGTTACGGGACAGGTCGGCAATTGCAGAGCCAGGCATCGGGTTCTCCTCTAAAACCACAGCCTCAGAC
>CAZOEB010000180.1:0-2644 GCA_964578685.1 uncultured Caulobacterales bacterium | reverse complement strand
CCTTCATCATCCGTGAGCTGATCGAAACGGGCGGACTCCATGCCGACGTCATGACGGCGATGGGGAAGGGGCTTCATCATTATGCGGCGTCGCCCGCGCTCAAAGGCGAGGCGCTGACATGGAAGCCGGCGCGTGCGCAAAGCGGCGATGCTTCGATCCTGCGCCCCGCCGCCGAGCCGCATGCGCCGACGGGCGGTCTTGTGCTTCTCGACGGGCCGCTTGGCCGCGCCGTCATCAAGGTCTCCGCCGTGAAGCCCGAACGCCGCATCGTCGAGGCGCCGGCGATCATCTTCCGCTCGCAGAAGGATCTCCTAGACCGCTTCAAGGCCGGCGAACTCAACCGCGATTTCATCGCTGTCGTGCCGTTCCAGGGGCCGAAGGCGAACGGCATGCCGGAGCTGCACAAGCTGACGCCGCCTTTGGGCGTCCTGCAGGACAAGGGCTTCAAGGTCGCCCTCGTCACCGACGGGCGGATGTCGGGAGCGAGCGGCAAAGTGCCGGCCGCCATTCACCTCTCGCCTGAAGCGCTCGACGGCGGCGCGCTCGCCAAAGTGCGCGACGGCGATCTTATTCGCCTTGATGCGGAAAAAGGCGTGCTCGACATTCTGGTCGACAGAAACGAATTCATGGCGCGCGCGCCGGCGCCTTTCCGCGGCGAAGCGGAGCGCTGGGGAACCGGGCGCGAGCTGTTTGCGGGGATGCGCGCGCATGTCACCTCGGCGGAGGAGGGCGCAATGACGTTCATGCTGGCCGAGCGGGAGGCCGCGCCGTGACCGATCCCGTGCTCGTCGCAGATATCGGCGGCACCAATGCGCGCTTTGCGCTGGCGACGATCGGCGGCGCTGTTTCAGTCGGCGACATGCACGCTTTTCGCGCCGAGGACTACGAATCGATCCGCGACGCCGCCGACGCCTTTCTCGAAGCCGTGCAGGCGAAGCCCAGAGTCGCTTGCTTTGCAGTCGCCGGCCCCATCACCGACGCCGTCGTGGAGTTTACGAATTCGCCGTGGGTGCTCGATATCGAGAAGACGCAGCGGCAGATGAAGCTTGAACGGCTGCTCGCGATCAATGATTTCGAAGCGCTCGCAACCGGCGTTCGCCATTTGAAAGCCGCCGATTTTCTTGAGGTGAAAGCGGGCGATAGCGACAAGGGCGCGCCGGTTCTCGTCATTGGGCCCGGCACCGGGCTTGGTCAGGCGCTGATCGTGCCGGCGCCCGGCGGGGACCGCGTCATTCCGACGGAAGGCGGTCACGTCGCCTTCGCGCCGCAGACCGAAGAAGAAATTGAAGTGCTGCGCTTCATCCAGCGCGAGCACAAGCGCGTGTCGATCGAGCGCCTTCTGTCAGGCCGCGGTCTCGTCAACATTCACCGCGCGCTCTGCGCCATCGCAGGGACGCCGCGCGTCTCGTTGCAGGCGGATGAGATTACGCGCGCGGCCGAGACA
Organism: uncultured Caulobacterales bacterium; assembly: GCA_964578685.1. GTDB lineage: Bacteria > Pseudomonadota > Alphaproteobacteria > Caulobacterales > Parvularculaceae > Amphiplicatus. The sequence goes on along the minus strand of CAZOEB010000180.1, from coordinate 1,200 downwards.
AAAGAATTTCCCGTCGCGGTCAAGGCGGTCGAAATGTTCTGCGCTGTCCTTGGTTCAGCTGCGGGCGACGCCGTGCTCGCCGCCGGCGCGCGCGGCGGGGTCGTGCTCGGCGGCGGCATCATTCCGAAGATCCGTGACGCGTTCCTGAGGAGCGCCTTCGTCGATCGCTTCCTCGACAAGGGCCGGATGCGCGATTACGTCGGCGCTGTTCCGATCAGACTGATCACCCGCGACGGGGCGGCGCTTGTCGGCGCCGCGGCGAAGCTGAAAGCGAGCCTTGATGCGCATTGACGATATCCTGAAAGTCGCGAGCGTCATCCCGGTTCTCGAAGTCGAGCGCGCTGAGGATGCGGCCCCGCTCGCCCGTTCGCTCGCAGCGGGCGGGCTGAGGGTCGTTGAATTGACCCTGCGCACGGGAGCGGCGCTGGAAGCGCTTGGCGAGATGAAACGGGCGAGCCCTGCGCTGATCGTCGGCATGGGCACGGTGCGAACCGGCGACGACGTCGAGCGCTCTCTGGCGGCCGGCGCCGATTTCCTCGTGAGCCCGGGGACTAGCAAATCGCTTCTCAGTGCGATGACGGCAGCGCCCGCGCTTCCCGGCGTCGCCACCGCAAGCGAAGCGATGACCGCCGTCGAGGCAGGCTGCCGCGCGATGAAGTTCTTTCCCGCCGAACCCGCCGGTGGCGCGGCCTACCTCAAATCGCTCGCTGGCCCGCTCCCTGACATTCTCTTCTGTCCGACCGGCGGCATTGGGCCGGAGCGCGCGCTCGATTATTTCGCTCTCCCCAACGTCGCATGCGTCGGCGGCACCTGGATCGCGACGAAAGCGATGATCGCCAAAGGCGACTGGGCGGACATCGAAGCGAACGCCGCCCGGGCCGCGGCGCTGAAGCCCGTCCGACCCTGACCAAACCCAACGTGAAAATGCTGCACTGCAAAGTCAGGCGTTGCATCCTGCGCGCCAAGTTTTGCAATTTTTTGCAGAAGGGTGCGACACGTTTATTTTCAATGACCTTTCGCGGCCTGTCGCTGAAAAGTCTCAGTATGTCGGAAATTCAATCGGTTTCGGCGAAGACGCCCATTGGGCTCGGTTGGGCTGACGATCGATTTTGTTGACCAGTTTGCAGAATTTTGCGAAGGTATGGTCAACGGTCCGGCAAAACGGCCGGTCAATAACGCATCAGGGAGGGTTCTAATGCG
>CAZOEB010000179.1:0-2694 GCA_964578685.1 uncultured Caulobacterales bacterium | reverse complement strand
TCGCTGGCGATTGATCTTTCCTATGACCGCCATCCGCAGAACAAGGATGACGACGAAACCTGGCTGATCCAGGAAACGGCGACGGCGTTCCTTGCGATGGGCGTCGTCGCGATGATCGCTCTCGGCTGGTTGCCGCTCGCCGTCCTCGGCGTCTGGTACGCGGTGACGGCGACGATCCTCTTCGTCAACTCGATCCGCACGCTCGGCGCGCACGCCTATCGCTATGCGGGCGACGTTTCGGTGTCGAAGACGGAGGAGTTTCTCGACTCGATCAACGTGCCGTCGGACGATCTGTTGTCAAAGCTGATCGCGCCGGTCGGCCTGCGCTTTCACGCAGCGCATCACCTCTTCCCTGCGACGCCCTATCATAACCTGCCGAAGCTGCACGCAGCGCTGGCGAGCGAGCTCTCGGACCCGCGCGCCTATCTCTCGACAAGCCGTCTGAGCTTTTTCCATGCGCTGCAGACGCTGTGGGCGGATGCGCGTGCGGCCGATCGGCGCCGGCGCGAGACGGCCCCCGCGATCGCTGCTGAGTAAGCGCGCTCAGCGCCCGGTTCCGGCGCGGATCTGTTGATAGCCGCCGGCTGCGGGCAGGGCGCTTTCGGTCGACGGTTCATGCGTAGGGTCGTCGCCGCCTTCTCCGAGCGAAGCGATGACGTTCGTCGCATAGGCGAGCGCGCGGTTCTGGCGTTCGAAATGATCGATCAGCCATTCAAGCCTGTCCGACGGGCCGCCGAACGCCGCCTCAACCCCGTCGGCGTAGTGCTCCAGATCGAGAATGTTATCGACATCGGCGCGGCTCGGCGGCTCGGTCGCGCGGCGGATGCGTTCCTCATAGAATTCCTGCCGCTCGCGGGCCGCCTCCGCCTGTTCGATGAGCTCCGTCACGTCAATGACGGGGATGTCGGCGCCGCTTTGCACGAAGGCGAAATCCGCCGCGAACGGCAGGGAAGCGTAGCGGACGCCGGCCGCCGCGCCGCGCCGGCCGTCGCGACGTTCGAGGAAACAGAAGCCCTTGTTGTCGACGCGCGCCGTTTCAAAGCCTCCTGTGCGGCTGTTGAGCGCGCGAATGACGACGGAGGCGAAGCGCCAACCGTCCGCCTGCGGATAAATGTCCGACCGGATCGGATCGCCGGGGAGGTAGCTCGCCGTCACGCTGTCGCCGTTCGCAAACGCCCATTTGACGATGCGCCCCAGCGCGTCGCGCGTCACCGCCGCCCGTTCGGCGACGACGATCTCCGTGGTCAGGCGCTGATAGGCGGTCGAGAAATAGCGCACGAAATAGCCCGCGGGATTCCACGACCACCGCTCCGGCGGTATGTCGTTGTCCGTCCGCGGCGCCTCGCCGCCGACAATAGCGACCCGCTCCATGTCTTCATAGGTCGCGTCGGTCTCGCCGGCGATACGCCGCATACGGACCATCGCATCATAGGCGGCGCGCGCAGGCCGCGGCAGCGCGCGCCGGGCGGCGGCGGTCAGTTCCGGCGGGGCGAGGCCTTCCGCGGAATAGGTCGCGATTTGCGCGGGCGACAGCAGCGCGGCGGCGACGGCGCGCGCGTCGGGGTGCATGTCGGCGATGTCGCGGCCGGCGATCATGCCCCAGATCAGCCGCTGGATATGGCGCCGGTCGAGATCGGGGCGGCCATAGGCGCCGCCGAGAATGCTGCGGAGATAGGGCGCGAGCTTTCCCGTGAGTTCGCCGCTGAGATAGCCGGCGCCGCCGGGGCGGGCGTAGCTGCCGGGTTTCAGGCAATAGCCCTCCGCGTTTTCGACGCGCCAGGCGCCCGGCTTCAGGCGATAGCCGCCGGTCGCGGTGCGCGCGAGCGTGCGCAGGTCGCCGAACCGCGCCGGCGCCAGCCAGTCGATGAACGGATTGGTCGCGCGCACATGCGCGCCGTATTCCTCCAGCGGGAAAAGCGCCTTGGCGACTTCCTTCTCCGCGGCTTTGCGCGCCTCGCGCTCCGCCCGGCGGCGCACGTCGCCGAGATCGGGAAATTGCGCCGAGGCCGCGCCGTAAAGAGCCGCCCCGCCGGCGATGAGTGTCAACGCGCGGCGCCGGGAAGGTTTCGTAGGCTTCATCACGTCCCCCTTATGAATTGCTTGTCCGGCGAAGGACCTTACCCGCTGGGGCGCGAAGGTCCACCCGCATAGGGGGGGTCTGGCGAGCGGGCGGCGCCGCACGCTAAGAGGGGCGCGCGATATGAGGAGCGCAGCGATGGCCGAAAAAACCGCAGATATCGCCGTAATCGGCGCCGGGCCCGGGGGCTATGTGGCGGCGATCCGTGCGGCGCAATTGGGGCTGAAAACGATCATCGTCGAGCGCGAGCATCTCGGCGGGGTGTGCCTCAACTGGGGCTGCATCCCGACCAAGGCGCTATTACGCACGGCCGAAGTCTATACCAACATGAAGCACGCCAAATCCTTCGGGCTCAAAGCGGACAATGTCGGCTTCGACCTTGACGCGGTCGTCAAGCGCTCGCGCGATGTGGCGGGCAAGCTCTCCGGCGGCATCGGCTTCCTGATGAAGAAGAATAAGATCGAGGTGGTGATGGGCGCGGCGAAGCTTGAAAAAGGCGCGCCTGCTCCCTTGGTCCGTGTGAAGACGAAAGACGGCGAGGATGTCATCAAGGCCAAGCACGTCATCCTCGCCACCGGCGCGCGCGCGCGGACCATTCCGGCCGCCGGCCTTGAGCC
>CAZOEB010000178.1:0-2728 GCA_964578685.1 uncultured Caulobacterales bacterium | reverse complement strand
CGGCCGACGACATCCGGCCAGAACGCGGCGACGCATTCGCCGCCTTCGTCCCGGACGCTCGGATAGACGATCCCGTTCGCGCCGCCGGCGCGCAACCGCCGCGCCAGCTCCTGCGATGCGCCATAGCTGTCTGGATCGAGGCAGGCTTCGAATTCCCGCCGTCCCCGCACGTCATGAAACGCATTGTCGATCGCGCCGACGAGTTCGCGCATCTGCGCCAGCCATCCGGGCGCCTCTTTCGTCGATCGGAAAAACCGCGCCTTGTGATAGGCGGTCTCCGCGACCGCCGTTTCGAAGCGGTTCGCGGCGTAATAGGCGCCGACGCTTCCGTCATGAAATCGCCCCGCCCAGTCCGGGCTGACATGAACGAACGGCGCCATCACATAGCTTGCGCCATGGCCGTTGACGCGGCGCTCCGGCGGCACGAGGTCGAGCCGCCCGACGCTTTCAGCGACGCGCGGATTGGTCTTGGATTCGGCCGCGGCCAGCAATTCCCAGTCGCGGGGATCGGCGATGTCTTCGAAGAGATCGACCGGGGGGTGGCGCGAGGAAATGATCCGCCGCGCTTCCGGCCAGGCGACGCGCGAGACCGGCGGCGCGTCCGTCATCCGCGCGCGGCGTCGAGATAGTGACGTACACGGAAGAGATCGGTGAGATAGCCGCGCAGCATCACGTCGAGCGCCGCTGCTCCGCCAAACGCCTTGTTTGGTTTTTTCACCCATTCATAGGCGCGGGCGTTCTCGGTGAAGAGAAGACGCAGCGCCTTGTGAATGCCCATCAGGATCGAAAGGCGCGTCTTCTGGTCGGTGTCGAGGCGGCCGATCTGACCATGCTTCCAGCGCGCATAAACGCGCTTGGAGACGCCGCCGCCGAGGAGGACGCAGGCCTCCGCGTCGGTGATCCCCCACAAGCGAAAGAGATTGACCGCCGCCCGGGCCATCGCTTCGCCTTCCGCGTCGGTGATGGCCTGACCTTCCCGAGGCGGGACTATGGGTTCGATCAATTCGAGGGTCATCGCACGCTCCATCCTGAGGGCGGGGATATAGGCTATTCGAGGCGGTTTGGCAACATTTTCCATAAACGATGCCATTTGGCGATCCTGGTCTGCAGCGGCATGCCAGCGCGCGTCCAAGGCATTCTTGCCATGGCGCTTTAGAGTATCCTTGTTTTGTCGCCTCAGGGTTGACGAAGTCGTCGTAACTCAAATTCGAATCTTGCGTAGTTTTGATTTTACCGTATTTTGTCCTCCATGAGGAGACAAAATGAGCCTCGGCTAAAATGGGTCCTTGACCGGGTCCCGCACGGCCAGCTGGTCGATACGCCGACGCTGGAGCGCCACGGCGTCACCCGCCAACTTGCGCATAAATATGTCGAAAGCGGCTGGCTCGAGCCAGTCGTCCGCGGCGTCTACCGCCGACCTTCGGCAAGCGTTGACCGCCTCGAGTGGCGAACCGTCGTTCGGTCGCTGCAGGCGTTGATGCAGTATCCGACCGTGGTCGGCGGCCGCACCGCGCTCGAGGAACAGGGCTTTCGTCATTACGTCTCGCGCAGCGACGAGGCGCGCGTTCATCTTTATGGCGCGGTCCATCCGAGCTGGCTGAAGCGCCTGCCTGGTCCGGCGACCTTCCTTCTGCATAGCGACACCCTCTTTGCGGAAGGAACGAGCGATTGGGTCGAAACGCCGTCTCCCGCCGGACCGCTCACATGTTCTTCCCCCGAACGGGCCGTGCTGGAACTCCTCGATGAGCTGCCAAACGCCGAGAGCTTTCATATCGTCGACACGGTGTTCGAGGGGTTGGCGTCGGCGCGTCCGCAACGCTTGGCCGGGCTCCTCCAGCGTTGCACAAGCGTGAAGGTGAAACGCCTGTTTTTCGTTTTCGCCGATCGCCATGCGCATGGCTGGCGCAAATATCTCAAGGCGGAGGACGTCAACCTCGGTTCGGGACCACGCGCGCTGGTCGCCGGCGGCAAGATGCATCCCCTTTACAAGGTTTCGGTGCCGCCCGAGTTCCTGCCCGATCAGGCGAAAGACGATCATGGCGCGTGAACAATACGCCGATCAGGTGAAGCTGCTCGTCGAGATCTTGCCGGCCGTCGCCGCCGAGAAGGCTTTCGCCCTGAAGGGCGGCACGGCGATCAACCTCTTTTACCGGGATCTGCCGAGGCTGTCGGTCGATATCGATCTGACCTTCCTGCCAGTGACGGACCGCGCCCGCGCGCTCGCCGAGATCGACGCCGCTATGAACCGTCTTGGCGTCGCCGGCGGAAAAATTCCGGGCGTGCGCGCCGCCCGCATCGCCGGCGGCGGCGGGGACGCGACGCGCGTGCTTTTCCAGCGCGGCGCTGCGACCGTGAAAGTTGAGACTTCGCCTGTCATGCGCGGCGTCGTTTTTGAGCCGGCGATCCGCCGCACAAGCCTCGCGGTCGAAGACCAATTCGGATTTGCCGAAGCGACGATCGTGTCCTTTGAGGATCTGTTCGCCGGAAAACTGCACGCGGCGCTCGACCGCCAGCATCCGCGCGACCTCTTCGACGTCAAGCTGCTCTATGAGAATGAGGGGCTGACAGACGATCTCTTCCGCGTCTTCCTCGTCTATATCGCAAGCTCCAATCGGCCGCCCCACGAATTGCTAAGCCCCAGTCTTCAGCCGCTCGACGAAATATTCGAAAAGGAGTTCGCCGGCATGACCAACACGCCGGTCACGGTCGATATGCTTCAGGCGACACG
>CAZOEB010000177.1:1392-2793 GCA_964578685.1 uncultured Caulobacterales bacterium | reverse complement strand
ATCTCTTCGAACAGCCGGTCGCGCGCGAGGCGTTCATCAAGGCCTGCCGGGCGGCGAAGCGCGCCGGCAAGCGCGCGGCGCTGACGCTGTCGGATTCGAGCTGCGTCGATCGTCAGCATACGGCGCTGATCGCCTTCACCAAAGCGCATGTCGACATCCTTCTCGCCAATGAACGCGAGGCGGCCGCGCTGTTCGGCACGGACAATATTGACAAGATGATCGAGAAGTCGCGCTCGCTCTGCCCGCTGACGGCGATCACCTTGTCCGAGAAGGGGTCGATCCTCGTGCCGCGCGAGGGCGACCCGGTGAAGATCGCGCCCGTGAAGCCGGACCGCCTCGTCGATACGACCGGCGCCGGCGACGCTTACGCCGCCGGTCTTCTCTTCGGCCTTGCGCGCAGCCTGCCGCTTGAAACCTCCGGCGCGCTCGGCTCGCTCGCGGCGGCGGAGGTCATCAGCCATTTCGGCGCGCGCCCGCAAACGAAGCTGCGAAAACTCGCGGTGGAAGCGGGGCTTCTTGCCGAATGAAGCGACGCGGCCTCCTCTTCGCGGCGGGAGGCGTCTCAATCCTCCTCGCGCTCGCCTTTTTCCAGCGCGAGGCGCTGGTGCTGACGGCGCTCGGGTTTTCCAACGAAAAACGCACGATGGACGAGCAGGTCGCGCTGCTCACGCCCGGAGTGACGGTTTTCCGGCCGGCGGCGGGCGAAGGCCCCTTCCCCGTCATTATCCAGTTTCACGGCTGCTCAGGCTATCGCGCCGACTGGATGAAGCGCTGGTCGGAAATCGCGACTGAGGCGGGTTTCGTCGCGGTCGCGGTCGACAGCAACGGCGTGCGCGGCATCGATCGCGAGCGCGCTTTGAAGACCGTTTGCGCCGGTAAGGAGCTGATCGGCCAAGAACGCGCGGGCGATGTCGCCGCCGCCATCGAATTCGCCAAGGCGCTGGACGGCGCCGACGCCTCGCGCATCGTGCTCGCGGGGTGGTCGCACGGCGCATGGTCGGTGATGGATCACTTCGCGCTTGAGGGCGTGCGGCGCGCGCCGGCGTCGCTGAAAGCGCGGCCCGCGCCCGCAGCGATTGTCGGCGCGGTGCTGTTTTATCCCTACTGCGGCGAGGGAACCTGGTCGCGGCTGAACGCATGGGCGCAAGCGCCGGCGACCTTGATGTTCGTCGCCGGGCGTGATTCCGTCGTCTCGCCCGAAGAATGCAGGGTCGCCGCGAAGAAGCTTCAGCGCCAAGGCGTCGCCGTCGATATTGTCGAATATCCCGGCGCCGATCACGCCTTTGATGATGCGACGCTGCTCGGCGGACCTTACGCCTATTTCTACGACGAAATGTCGGCGAAAGATTCCGAGCGCCGGGTCGGCGCCTTTCTGACGGCGATCGCCGCCCAGAAATAAAG
>CAZOEB010000177.1:0-1382 GCA_964578685.1 uncultured Caulobacterales bacterium | reverse complement strand
AGTGCGCTCGCGGTCGCGGGAGCGCCCTTCATCAAAGAAACGGCCGTTTCAGCCGGCGTTCGGGAAGCACGCAGCGATCGCCGCTTTGGTTTCTTCATCGGCCGCTTCAAGATCAGCCGGCGTCTCGATTTCGGCGATGGCAGCGGCGAGGTCGGCGTCTTTCGCCGCCGCATCGCCGAGGCAGCCGCAGCCCGAGGGATCGCCGCCGTTTTCCTCAACATAGGCCTTGCAGGCCTCGGTCGTCTCATTCGCAAAGGCGGGTGCGGCGAAGGCGACGATAAACGCAGCGGCGAGAACTGGTTTCAGCATGATGGCTATTCCTCTATTATTGTCGGTCAGCGCGTGCAGTCGTCCATCGCGGCTTTCGCTTCGTCCGAGGCCGCTTCATAGCGGGCCTGGGGGTCGGCGATTTCGGCAAGCGAACGGAATTCTTCTTCGAGCGAGGGATTGGCGGTGATCGCGTCTTCAAGACACTGGCACCCGGACGTGTCGCGCCCGTCCGCTTCAAGGCGCGCTATGCAAGCGTCCGCCCATTCGCCGGCCCACGCGACGGAAACGAGCGCAGCGGCGGCTGCGCCGGCGGAAATCCAGACTTTCATGGTCACCCCTGTTTGGCGTTAAGCTCCCAGCAGCCATGTTTTTGGCGCGGCGTTCCTCGCCTCGTCAAGACTCTGTAAGAGACCTCGCCGGCAGGTCTCCGGAATTTAACGACGTTGAAATCCGCGCCGCTGCGGGCGATGAAGCGCCGGCGGAACGGGAATTCGGACATGGCGTCGATGCACGGCACGACAATCCTGACAGTGCGGCGCGGCGGGACGGTCGCGGTCGCAGGCGACGGCCAGGTCAGCCTCGGCGCGACGATCGTCAAAGGCGACGCGCGGAAAGTCCGCCGCCTCGCCGGCGGAACGGTGATCGCGGGTTTCGCCGGCGGCACGGCCGACGCCTTCACGCTCCTCGAACGGCTGGAGGGAAAACTCGACCAGCATCCGAAAAACCTCACGCGCGCCGCCGTCGAGCTCGCGAAGGACTGGCGCACCGATCGCTATCTGCGCCGGCTCGAGGCGATGATGATCGTCGCCGATAAGACGACGACGCTCGTCCTCACGGGCGCCGGCGACGTCATCGAACCCTATGAAGGGCTCGCCGCCATCGGCTCCGGCGGAGACTTCGCGCGCGCGAGCGCCCGCGCGCTTCTCGACGAGACCCCGCTTGGCGCCGAAGAGATCGCCCGCAAGGCGATGGCGATTGCGGCCTCCATCTGTGTTTATACGAATGATCAGTTGACGGTCGAAACGCTTTGAACCCGCGATCGTGGTTAACCGCGCGAAAGCGCAATGATTTCGTCTTTATGAAAAAATGGCGACGTTTCTGAACGGAGCCTA
>CAZOEB010000176.1:0-2807 GCA_964578685.1 uncultured Caulobacterales bacterium | reverse complement strand
GTAACCGTCCACTCGTTGCACACTTGTTCTCCTTCCGTAATTTGCGATGTCGTTTCTCCGCATTCAGGCGAACGCGAGAGGAACATCGGGCATGAAAGATGAAGCGGAAGCCGTCGCTTTTTGGCGTCAACATATTGACGGGTGGAAGAAAAGCGGTCGCTCTCAAAGGACTTATTGCGATGCGTACGGCCTGTCGCGGCGCACGTTTTGTCACTGGCGAAGAAGGTTCAAGGAGGACGACGCGCGCGCCGAGCGAGCGCTGAGGAGGGGCTTTCACTGCAGGCGTCGTCCTAGTGAAAATCCTAGTGCTGATCATAGTCCGATTGCGCCAAAGACGCCTCCATTCGGTTTCCCGCGGCCTAATCGCCGGCGCCAGTTCCCGGAGGAACTGAAACGGCAAATTGTTCTCGAAACGCTGGCGCCGGGCGCGACGGTTTCGGCTGTCGCCAGGCTGTACGGGGTGACGCCGCCATGCGTTTTTCGCTGGCGAAAACTGATGGGATTGGGCGCATCGCCCTCGCCGGCGACCTTCGCCTCCGTGCGGCTTGGCGACGAAAACGGCACGGCGGAAGGCCTTCCCGCTGGCGATTTGCAGCTGCTTTTTCCCTCACCTGCGGCGGCCGCAGAAGGCTCGCCCGCGAGCGTTGAGATCGAGCTTTCCGGCGGCAGGCGTCTGCGTTTTGCGAACGATGTCGACCCGGAAACCGTGCGTCGCATGATCGAAATTATCGAGGGGACGCGGCCATGATCGTCGTTCCCGCCGGCGTGCGCGTTCACGTCGCGCTCGGCTCGACGGACATGCGAAAGGGCATGTGCGGTCTTGCCGGCCTCGTTCAAAATGTGCTCGCGAAGGACCCGTTCTCGGGCCACATGTTCGTGTTCCGAGGCAAACGCGCCAATTACATCAAGATCCTTTATTGGGACGGCAACGGTCTTTGTCTCTTCAGCAAACGGCTGGAGCGCGGACGCTTCGCCTGGCCGATGACGCCAGCGACGGGCGGCACGATTGCGCTGACGCCGGCGCAGCTCGCGATGCTGATCGAAGGCATCGACTGGCGCTCTCCGGAACGGACATGGCGGCCTCAGCTCGCGGGATAACGCGCTGCGACGAGGCGGAAAACTGACGCAAATTTCGATCAGAATCTTGATTGAAAACGCGACGCAGCGCCTCATGGCGGCATGCGGTTCGATCTCGAAAACCTGCCGTCCGACACGTCGATTTTGCATGCGCTTGTGCGCGACATGGCGGCGGCGCTCGAAGCTGATCGCAGTCAGCTCGGCGAAGCCAAAGGCGAGATCGAAAGGCTCAAAACCATCATCCGCGAGTTGCAGCGCGCACGGTTTGGCCGGCGCTCGGAACAGCTCGACGCCGATCAATTGGCGCTCGGGCTGGAAGACCTCGACGCCGATGTCGCGCGCCTCGAAGAGGGCTTGCCGGCTGATATCCAGGCGCCGATCGAGATTGCCGGCGAAACAAGATCGGCCCGCAGCCTGCCCGACCACCTCGCGCGGAGCGAGATTATTATCGACGTTGATGGGAACGCCTGTCCATGCTGCGGCGGGGCGCTGCATCTGATCGGCGAAAGCGTCAGCGAAATGCTCGACTGGGTTCCGGCAGAGCTGCGCGTCTTGCGCATCCGCCGCCCGAAATACGCCTGCCGATCCTGCGGAACGGCGCATCAGGCGGCGGCGCCGGAGCGCGCCATCGCCAAGGGCATGGCGACGCCGAAACTTCTCGCGCAGGTGCTGACCGCCAAGTTCTGCGACCATCTTCCGCTCTATCGCCAGGCGCAAATCTTCGCGCGGCATGGCGTTCCGATGCAGCGATCGACCCTTTCGAACTGGGTCGGCGGCGCCTGCTGGTGGCTTGAACCGCTGCATGAGCGGCTCGCTGAAAATGTCTTCGCTTCGACGAAGCTTTTTGCGGACGACACTCCGATCGGCGTCCTTGATCCCGGCCGCGGCCGCACGAAAACCGGCCGATTGTGGGCTTATGCGCGGGACGACCGGCCATGGGGCGGGCCTGATCCGCCGGCCGCCGTCTACTTCTACAGTCCTGACCGCAAGGGCGAGCACTCCGCTGCGCATCTCAAAAGTTTCAAGGGCGTCCTGCAGGTCGACGGATATGCCGGGTTTGAACAATTGACCGAGAGCGGCGACATCATTCTCGCCGCCTGCTGGGCGCACGCCCGCCGGAAATTTTACGACGTTCACGAGGCGACGGGATCGCCGATCGCTGCGGAAGCCTTGCGCCGGATCGGTGAGTTTTACGCGATCGAAGCGCGCATCCGCGGGCGTTCGGCCAAGGTGCGCCGCGCCGAACGCAAGGCCGAAGCAAAGCCCCGCATCAAGGCGTTCAAGAACTTTCTCGAAACCGAGCTTCCCCGTCTTCCTGGACGCGGAACGCTCGCCGAAGCGATCCGTTACGCGCTTGGTCGCTGGTCGTCGCTGTGCTTCTATCTCGACGACGGCCGCATCGAAATCGATAATAATCCTGTCGAACGCGCGATCCGGCCCGTGGCGCTCGGGCGCAAAAACCATCTCTTCGCCGGCTCCGACGGCGGCGGCGAGCGCTGGGCGATCGTCTGCTCGCTGATCGAAACCGCAAAACTCAACAGCATCGAGCCGTTCGCTTATCTCTCCGATGTGCTTGAACGACTGGTCGACGGTCATCCGAAGAACCGGCTCGACGATCTCCTGCCATGGAACTGGCGCGCGTCGCCGTCCTGCTGACTCCCTCGCGCTCATCGATTTTGCGTCGCGCATGGCGTCAACTCATCTTCGATGTGCAGTGCATGGACGCTTAC
>CAZOEB010000175.1:0-2863 GCA_964578685.1 uncultured Caulobacterales bacterium | reverse complement strand
GAGGACGCCGGGACCTCCCCGTTCGCGTTGCCTTCTTCAGTCGTTCCCGGCCGGCGCGCCGTCTTTCGCGGCGCAAGAACGGAGGGCGCGAGCGATGATTTTCAGATGGTTGTTCGGACTTCCCGGGGCAGCGCTCATCAGCGCGCTTCTTTTCCTCGGCATGGCCTACATGATCCGGCAGGAGGCGCAGGTGGGGCCTCCCGTCGATCCGCCGAATTTGACGGTTACGTTCAAGCCGGAACCGCCGTCTATTATCAAGAAACCGCCGCCGCGCGAGAAGCTGCCAGATCCGCCGCCGACCCAAATCGAGCGCCAGCCGCCGGGCCCCAATCCCGGCCCCGTCATCGACCCAAGGCCGCCCGTCGTCACGCCCGGCGGCGGCGAGTTCTTCATTCCCGGCCCCATGCAGCCGGTCGTCAAACTGCCGCCCGCCTATCCTGAAAGCTGCAAGGCGCGCGGCGCGTCGGGCGTCGTCATCGTCGAATTCGACGTCACGGCGGAAGGAAACGTCGTCAATCCGCGCATCATTTCCTCCGCAGACGGATGTTTTGAGCGGACGGTCCTCTCGACGATCCAGAAATGGAAATACCCGCCGCCGCAGGAGGACGGCCGCGCCGTCGCCCGTCGCGGCGTGCGCGAGGCGTTCCGGTTCGAGCTGGAAGGGTGAGCAAAGTCGGGCGCCAGCTTCCGCTCCCCCGCAAGCGGGGGAGCGCTGATTTCCCCTCGACTCCTTGGTTGCCGCCGCATAGCCTCCGCATCCTTCGGTTGGGGTGCTGCGGCGGGGGCCAAGCTTGGACTCACTTGATCTGACGGCGCTCGCGTCCGGCGCAAGCGGGCTGGCGCTTGGGTCGGCGATCGTTCTCTTGCTTCTCGGCGGCATGGCCGCGGCGATATTCGCTCGCAACGCGCAGTCGTCGCTTTTCAATCGCCTGTTCATCGTCGTCGCCACGACCTCGGCTTTCTTTTCCGCTGTTTCCTCCGCCGTCGGCTTCTCGCTCATCACGTCGCAGGAGACGACGGACTTCTTCCGCAACGCCATCCTGCCTCCGGCGTTCGGCGTCTTCGTGTTCTTTCTCGGCCTCGCGATCTGGATCGGCGGGGCCGATCTCGTGCGGCGGCCCGATTGGTTCCGTAGTCTTGGCGACGGGCCTGCGACCGCGCTCCTCAGATTCTTCGAGCGCGCGGTCAAAATCTTCATCATCATCCCGGTCCTGTCGCTGATCCTTTTCGTCGTCTCGACGTGGACGACGGTCGTCGGCATCGCCGGCGTCGACGCGGTGCGGCTCACTTATTCAAAGGAACTTCAACGTCTGCAGGACGAATGCGCGTCAATCGTCGCCTGGCGCCAGCGCGATCTTGCGGTGCTTGGAGACCTGAAACTCTCGGTGCGGACAACCGCTGAGTCTGCGAGACGTGAGCGCGAAGGCGGCTTTCAGACCGGCAGCGCCGGCCGCGGCGCCGTCGCCGCCTACATCGAGGGCGTCGCAGGATGGTATGAGGCGGTCGAGGATAGCGTCGCGGCCGCCCTCGCTGCTGACGATCCGACCGGCCTCTCGCCCTTCACGCCGGAGATTTGCGCGAGTAAGGCGGAGGAATTGCGCGGGCTTCTCGCCGCTGACGCCTACGCCAATTACGATCGTTGGGCGGGCGCCTTTGAGACCGCCTTCGATGATTTCATCATCGTGCTCAACCGTTGGCGCCAGGACCGGCGGATCGAGGCGCTTCTCGAATCGCAGCTCGCGGCGTTCGACCGCGCCAATCCGCGGCCCGTCGCCGGCCTGTCAGAAGCGCAGGCGCGCGCGATCGGCGGCTACGCGGATGAAGTGACAGGAGCCCTGAAGAAATTCATCGGCGCGCAGAAGCGCAACAAACCGACGCGGCCGATCCTCTCCGAAGCGGAAAAGTCTCCGGAACGCGGGCTCGACATCATCAAGGCGATGCTCAAGCCTGCTGCCGGGACGAATGCGCCGAAACGAGCATCGCGCACCGCCGAGGTCGTCGCCAATGAACGTATCGCGCCTTTGTCGGTGCTGACGCCGCGCGATGCTGTCTTGAAACATGCGCAAGTCTTCTCAGACGTATGGGCGCTCGGCGTCGCCTGGGACTATGCGAGCTTTGTCTTGATGCTTGCCTTCCTTTTCTTCCCGTCGGCGGAGCGCGCCGCGAGGCGGAAGGACGGGTGAAGCATCAGGGTCTCGAGAAATTCGCAGCGATGAAATCGTCAACGCAGGACGCGACGTGCCGGCGCACGGCCGCGCGCGGGCGGGGACTCATCGAGAACATCGCGCGCATATGGTCTTCGCCCTTGACCATGCCGAGAAAACGCCACGCTGCGCCTTCTGAATCCTTCAGCGAGACGCCGAGCCGTTCGGCTTCGCTGTCGAGAAACGCTGCAAGTCGGCGAACGGTCGGCAGAATGGCGCTCTCGAAAAACAGCGAGGGCAGCCGGTCGCTCTTCTGCCCTTCCTGCATCATCAGCCGATGCATGGAGAGCGCATCGGCGTCCGTGACCAAGGAGAGAAAGCGCTCTGCGATGGCGATAAGGCCGTCGCGCAGCGTGCGACCGGGACGCCAGCCTAGCGTATCGGCGTCTAGGAATTCGCCGCATTTCGATTCAATTGATTCTTTCAGCAGCGCTTCCTTGTCGGCGAAGCGCGCGTAAACCGTCGCCTTGGCGACGCCCGCCGCCTCGGCGATGGCGTCAACGCTCGCCCCCTCAAAGCCGCGCTCGAGGAAAAGCCGCTGGGCGGCCTTGAGGATCGCCTCGTCCTTCTGGCGGTCGCGCGGACGCCCTGGCCCCTTGAGCCGCGCTTCACGTGTTTTTGTCGCTCCTGTAATTGACATACTAGCCCGTCTGGTATTT
>CAZOEB010000174.1:0-2882 GCA_964578685.1 uncultured Caulobacterales bacterium | reverse complement strand
GCGATCGGTTCGCCCCATTCCTGCACGAAGTGGCCGGCCTCGGCGACCTCCATCGGCGGCGGGCAGCCTTTGATCATGGTGCGGAGGAAATGCATCGCGGGCGGGCCGAGCACCGGGTCCTGCATGCCGATCGCCATGAAGCTCTCGCCTGTCCACTGCTCGGACCAGAATTTGCGCGCTTTCGCGGAGGTTTCTACGCCCTCCTTTGACAGCGGCGTCAGGTCCGCCGCGCCTTGCTCCTTCAGCATCACAAGTTCGGGGAAGCGGCGGACGCCGCCCTTGTAGCGCTGGTCGGGGAAGGGCGCGTCATAGGCGGCCATTTCGGCGTCGGAGAGAATGGGCGTCGCGCGCTTCATCAGCTCGCCGACTTTAAGGTCCGGCTGCGAGCGGTTGAAGGCGCGCCACATGGCGAAGCCGGCGGGCGCTTCCTCGCCGACCGGCAGGCCCGTGTTCATGACGATGAGGCGCGTGTAGCGCTGCGGCGCCTCCATTGGCAGCGTGAGGCCGAGGAGGCCGCCCCAGTCCTGAACGACGAGGCAGATGTTCTTCAAATCCATGCGCTCGACGAAGGCGAGGAGAGCGTTGCGATGAAAATGATACGTATACACATTGTCATCGGTCGGTTTGTCGGAGCGCCCGAAGCCGAACATGTCGACCGCGACCGCGCGGTGGCCCGCTTTGGTGAAGACCGGGATCATCTTGCGGAAGAGATAGGCCCAGGACGGCTCGCCATGGATGCATAGAAACGTGACCTTGGCGTCCTTCGGCCCTTCGTCGACATAATGCATCCGCAGGCCCTCATAGCCTTTGAGCCCCTCGACATAGCGCGGCGGAAACGGCCAGCCGGGCAGGTTCGCGAAACGGTCGTCTGGGGTTCTGAGGGCTTCGATGGGCATGAAAGTCTCCGGGATGCGTCGCGCCATCTTTGCGCGCCTCGCCGGGTCGGTCCACCGCAAGAGGCGGCGGCGCGCAAAACGTGATCAGTCACCTGAATGGCGCGCTTCGGCGTCGATCCGCAGCATGTTGACCGTGCGCCCGACCCCTGCGGAGATTTCGCGGCGCGCGATGTCATGGGCGGCGAGCATGTCGGCGAGCGTCACGGGCCGCGCCCAGCCGCGGGGGTCCTCGCCGTTGTCAGCAAGAGTGGTGCGCCCGCAGGCGCGCGCGATGTCCGACAGCCGCGCGCCGCTGGCTAGCGGGGGCTCCGTCCAGCCAACGCATCGGGGGCTCGCGGAACCGTCACGGCACCAGAGCCCGGCGCCGTCCGCCTGCGGAGCAAACCGGAGCCCGCGCGCGCCTGCTCGTTCATCGTCGAGCGCGGCGCCGAGATAGTTGACGACGTCGAGGCGGAGCGCCGCCGACTCGCCCGTGATGACGCGCGTCTGCACCTGCATGTCCGTCAACGCATAGGCCTCGACCATATCGACTTCGAAAGGGGCGTCGCCCTCGCGCGCAAGCGTCACCCTGAGCGCAAGGCCGAAGTCGCGGCAAAGGCCGAGGCCGGCCATGTCGCGCATCCCGAAATGCAGGAAATTGCCGAGCCCATAGGCGACAAGGCGGCGCCCGGTGATCGCGACGCCTTTGGCGACATGCGCGTGGTGACCGGCGACGATCGAGACGCCGTCCGGCGCCGCCGCTTCATCGCGGAACTGCGCGACTTCGACGGGGTCGGGGAAAGACGCAAGCTCGCGGCCGTAATGCACGGAGAGAAGCCGGATGTCCGCCGGCGTATCGTTCAGCCTGCGGACGGCGGCGCTGAAATCCTCATCAAGGATCGCCATGCCCGCCGAGCCCTCCGGGGCCGGGAGCGTGAAGCCCTTGCCGCCGATGCCGATCGCCGAAAAAGCGACGCGCGCATCGCCGCGCGTGAAGGCGTGCGGAGCGAGCGCTTCCTCGCGCGTGCGCCCGAGGCCCGGCCAGCCGAGCAGCCCTGCGCCCGACATCGCCGCCACATGCTTCAGCGTTTCGCCGCCGCCCTTGAGGCCGTAATCGAGCGTGTGGTTGTTGGCGAGCGAGACGGCGTTGACGCCAGCCTGCACAAAAGCCCGGACAGCGTTCGGATGGGTGCGGAAGACGAACGGCTTGTCGCGCGCCGGCAGATCGTTGCGGTCGATGACGGCTGTTTCAAGATTGGCGAACACGATGTCGCCGGAAAGGAGCGGGCGCACATGCGCCATCGCCTCCTCGGCGGAAATCAGCCGGTCGAACTTGTAGCCGCCTTCGGGCGAGACCGGCGCGTGCGTCATATTGAGCCCGGTGTCGCCGAGGAGGACAACGGTGAGCCTTTCGCCCTCCGCGCGCACCGGCGTTGCAATCGCCGCCGCAAGTGCGACCGCCGTCAGCAGTTGAGATTTCACCGGAGCGCCCCCGCGCGATAAGTGCGTGATCCTAAGCCGGAGCGTGCTCAATCGGCAATCAGCCGCGTCGGACAGTCACTCGATCTGACCTTTTGCGATTGCGAATTGGAAGCCGAAGCGCGCTTTTCTGCGACAATCGGCGCATCTCCACGGTCTTAAAACGCCCAGCATCGGGCCCATGTCCATAAAATAGCAATCGGGAGAATGCAGGATGCTGAAACATGTTCTTGTTGCGACTGATTTTTCGAATCGTTCCGCCATCGCGTGCGAACGGGCGTTCGATCTTGCCGGGCTTACAGGCGCGGAGATCACCTATCTGCATGTGATCGACGAGGACCAGCCGCAATCGTTGATCGACGCCGCAAAGCGCGAAGCGGAAATCCTATTCTCGCCGGGCGGTCCGACGCCGCGCACGGACCTGAAGGTCAATCATCGTGTTCTGGTCGGCGACCCTCATGAAGCGATCAACGATGCGGCGGATGACGCCGGAGCTGACCTTCTGGTGTTCGGCGCGCATCGCCGGGC
>CAZOEB010000173.1:0-2891 GCA_964578685.1 uncultured Caulobacterales bacterium | reverse complement strand
GGCGAAGCGCCTTGATCATGTTGTTGGCGCCGCCCGGCTTGTCGGCTTTGTCGTCACGCCACTTTCGCACGTGTTTGGCGTCAAGCGCCTTGGCCGGCAGATCGCCGCCGATCTTGCAAATTCGATCGAGAATTTTTCGCCGGACATATTGGGTGCGCGGATGCAGCTGCCGGAAATCCGCCGAGCGATAATATTCATCGCAAAGCCACAGGAACGAGCCGCCGGATTGCGCTTTGATTTCCTGCGGCGTCAGCTTCTCAAGCGGCACATACCCATTCGCGGCCTGCTGATAAGCGACCCAGAATTGTTCCGAACCGATGGGGCCCGGCAATCTTACTTTTCTCTGGCCCCGTTTTCGAAAATAAAGGCGGACATTGCCGTGCCGGTCGGCGTCTTCAACCACATATCTAATTCTGATTTTCAAATCGTACGACATCCCATGGATTGAGGGCGCCATTTTCATCAGCGTGCGGCAGATTGCTGAACGCCAGGTCAAGTTCCGGCCGATCCCACAGCCGCCGGGCGCCGACAATCCGCGGTTTCGGCATCGACCCTGATCGTACCAGTTCATCGAACTTGGTGCCACTGATCCCGATATAGGCCGCCGCGACCTCTCGGCAGAGCCCGCGCGGGGGCAGGCTCAAAGGGAGAACCTCTGACCGCGCCGCTTGCCGCGCCGGCCGCAAACCGCGGAAAGTTTCAGGCGACTCCATCTTCACCATCTCTCTTCCTCATTCAGACTCCGCCCGACGCCTCCGGTCTCTGCCTCTGACTCTGACGCGTCCAGACGAGCGCGCTCGATTCTACCCCATTCGAAAACAGCGCCGCGCGCAGCGGCGCGGCGAAGCTCGGGTCGTCGAGTTCGACGCGCAGGAACTCCTGGGGCTCCTCGCCCTTGGTCTTCGCCTTCCATGCGGCGCCGAGCTCGCGTTCGCCGGCGACGATCTTGAAGTCCGGGGCCTTGTCATTGCCGTTCTTGTCGTTGGCGATGAAGGCAGCCTTGACGTTGATGGTCATGGTCCGGATGGTTCCGGCATAGCCGTCGTCCGTCTTCTTGAATGCGCCGATGATAGCCATGGCTTACTCCTTTTCACTGGCGGGTTGACCAAGGGTTTTGCGGGCGCGCCGGAAGGCCGCGTCCGAGTTCAGGAACCGCTCGATCATTAGACCTGCGAGTTCGCTCGCCGGGGTCTTCTTTCCGAATTCCGCGGCGTGGATTGCGGCGTAGTCTGCGAGCATGGCGTGAATGTCGGGCGGCAGCGACAGGGTGATCCTGACGGACTTTCGCTCAGGCACGGCGCCGATCTTGAGGCTCATCGCGCCGCCCTCCTCCGCTCATAAGGGCGAAGCACGAGATCCTTGTGCACGATCACGCGCAAAGGCCAGCCAGGACGCACTTTTATCGTCGGCTGGATGTCGAGGTTGCGCTGCACGATTTTCTGGCCGGACTGATTGGCGGAGCTCTGCGCGGACTCCCTCAGCGCGCGGACAAGATCGCTTTCGGATTCGCCGAAAGACAATTCCGTACCGACGCCAAGCAGGGTCGAAAGAACGACGCCTTTCAAAATGCGGAAAGTGTGGAAGTCGACTTGATCCGCGAGCCCTGAATAGCCGGCGACATCGCTCGCCGGCATGTTGTCGATCGAGACCGAGGCGCCGTCCGGATAGATGATGCGCGACCAGACCAGCAATGCGCGGGACTGCCCGAAGGCGATGACGCTGTCATAGCGGCCGATGAGCTTTGCCCCCTGCGGGATGAGGACATAATGGCCGGTGACGCTGTCATAAACATTCTGAGTCACCTGCGCGACAACGGTTCCCGGCAAGTCGGAATTAATCCCAGTGATAAGGCTCGCCGGGATGACGGTCCCCGCCATCACTTCAAACGGCGTGATCGGGTCTTCGATGGCGTGCGGATTGTCAGTCGAGGACTCTGATCGATCACCAAGGAAGTCGAGCTTGCGAATCTGCCGGCCCGGATCGTCATCGCGCTCGGCGCCGAACGGGACCGGCGCAGACACGGGGCCGGGGAATTCAAAGGGCGATACTGGGAGGGTGTCGCTCAATGGCGATGGTTTCGGCGCCGCATTGGTGCGTGCGGCGAGCTGGAAGAAGACGCCCGCCTCCCGTGCCTCGGTGGCGATTTGCGCTTCACGCAAGGCGGCTTCACGCGCCGCGTCGGCTTCGGGAGAATTGCGGAACGGCGTCGGCGACAGGGCCGCGTAATCCGGACGCTCGAGAAAGCCTTCATCGCCTGATGCGGCGAGCGATTGCTCGGCCTTGAGGAGCGCGGCGCCGAGATCGCCCGGCAAGGGCGCGCCCAATTGCGGCTTAACGTCGGCATAGGATTTCGGAAGCGCCTCGAGGCCTTCGGCTTTGGGCTTGGTCTCGACATTATAGAGTTCCTTGGGCGCGGCCTCATCAAACGCGCGCGGCGGCTTCAAGGCGAGGCTCGCCGCGGCGAAGATGAGAAGGCCTGCGCCGCCCGCGGCGATCATCAGCGCGTTCCTGTTCAACCGCGTGACGGCGCGCGGCGCCGCGCGCAAGCGCAGCGCGTCCGGTTCGTCCTTTTGACGTTTGTCTTGGGCAACGGCGCTCATCTCAGATGCGCCCTTTGAGGTCGGTGCGGAGGATGCGCACGACCGACTGGCGTTTTTCGCCGAGACGCAACTCCGCCGCCGAAAACAGCCGGTCGACGACATAGTAATTCCCGCGCATGCGGTAATTGACGAGCTCGGGCTTGCCGTCGCGCGACAAGACGAAGAGCGGCGGGGCCTCGCCTTGCGCGATCGTCTCCGGGAACTGGATGAACACCTGCTCGCCATCATCGAAAGCGCGAACGGGCCGCCAGTGCGGGCGGTCGCCCTCGATCTCATAGCGGAACTTCAGAT
>CAZOEB010000172.1:0-3336 GCA_964578685.1 uncultured Caulobacterales bacterium | reverse complement strand
TGTCGAACGTCACCTCGATCTGCGGCACGCCGCGCGGCGCCGGCGGAATGCCGACAAGGTCGAACTGTCCCAGGAGCTTGTTGTCCGCCGCCATTTCGCGCTCGCCCTGGAAGACGCGGATCGTCACCGCCGACTGGTTGTCTTCCGCGGTCGAGAAGGTCTGGGATTTCTTGGTCGGAATCGTGGTGTTGCGCTCGATGAGGCGCGTGAAGACGCCGCCGAGCGTTTCGATGCCGAGCGACAGGGGCGTCACGTCGAGAAGGAGCACGTCCTTGACGTCGCCCTGAAGGACGCCCGCCTGAATCGCGGCGCCGAGCGCGACGACTTCATCCGGGTTGACGCCTTTGTGCGGCTCCTTGCCGAAGAAGGCCTTCACCGTCTCCTGCACTTTCGGCATGCGCGTCATGCCGCCGACGAGAATGACTTCCTCGATGTCGGCGGCGGTGAGGCCGGCGTCCTTCAACGCGGCGCGGCAGGGCTCGACCGTCTTCTTGATGAGGTCCTCGACGAGGCTTTCGAGCTTGGCGCGCGACAGCTTCATGGTGAGGTGCTTCGGCCCCGTCTGGTCCGCGGTGATGAAGGGGAGGTTCACTTCATACTGCGCGGTCGTCGACAGTTCCTTCTTCGCCTTTTCGGCTTCTTCCTTCAGGCGCTGCAGGGCGAGCTTGTCCTTGCGGAGGTCGATGCCCTGATCCTTCTTGAACTCGTCGGCGAGGTAGTCGACGAGGCGCATGTCGAAATCTTCCCCGCCGAGGAAGGTGTCGCCGTTCGTCGCCAGCACTTCGAAAACGCCGTCGCCGATTTCGAGGATCGAAATGTCGAACGTGCCGCCGCCGAGGTCGTAGACGGCGATCTTCTTGCCGTCCTTCTTCTCAAGGCCGTAAGCGAGCGCGGCCGCCGTCGGTTCGTTGATGATGCGCAGGACCTCAAGGCCGGCGATCTTGCCGGCGTCCTTGGTCGCCTGACGCTGCGCGTCGTTGAAATAGGCGGGAACGGTGATGACGGCCTGCGTCACCGGTTCGCCGAGATAGGCTTCCGCCGTCTCTTTCATCTTCTGGAGGATGAAGGCCGAGATCTGCGAGGGGGCGTATTTCTCGCCGCGGCTTTCAACCCAGGCGTCGCCGTTGGAAGCCTTGATGATCTTGTACGGAACCAATCCGATGTCTTTGGCGACCATCGGGTCGGAATAGGGCCGGCCGATCAGGCGCTTGATCGCGAAGAAGGTGTTTTCCGGGTTCGTCACCGCCTGGCGTTTGGCCGGCTGGCCGACGATCCGCTCGCCATCCGCGGTGAAAGCGACGACGGAGGGCGTCGTGCGCGCGCCTTCGGCGTTTTCGATGACCTTCGGCTGCTTGCCTTCCATGACCGCGACGCAGCTGTTGGTCGTGCCGAGGTCGATGCCGATTACCTTGCCCATATGTTCATCTCCGTTGAGCGGACCGTCCCGTGACTTCGAACCCTTTGCTCAGCGGTCGAAATGGACGGCCCCTAAGTCCATGGATTTAGAGGGATAGACGCCCCGGGAGGCGTCCCTTTCGCCGCGAGATATAGGAAATCCCGAGAAGGCTGCAACCCGAGGTCAGGGCCGGGCCGGCTGATTTTTCGTCACGGCGTAAAGAACATAGCCCGGCTGCGCAGCGAGCGGCGCGGCGCCCTCAAGCGGCGGCGCCGGGCCGTCGCCCGCGCGCATATAAAGAACATGGGTGAAAGCGGACGGCCAGTCGCTGAGATAATCCTCCGACCACAGGCCGTTCGCGGCGACGGGCGCCGGAGCGTCCGCCGCTACGGCGAGCCTTGCGAGATCGGGGCGGAGCCCCGCCGGCAGATGCCGGGCGCGCCATTCCGGCCTGACCCCGACAGGCGAGGTGTTGGTGAAGAGGGTGGGGACAAAGGCGTCCCGCTCAATCACCGCCAGCGCGCCGGCGTGATGGGCGAGCCTCATGTTCATGGCCGGCTCGAACGCCTGCAGGAGCCGGGCGCCGTCCGGCAGCAAGGCGAAATCGGCCCGCAGCTCGTCATGGAAGTCGTCCGCCGCCGCCATTTTCGGCGCGCCGTGCTGAAACTGGAGAAAAAGCGCTGCGCCGAGGACCGGCGCAAAAATCGCGCGCGCCCGCATCGCCTGCGGCGCAAAGCGGACTGACGCGGCGAGGAGCACGAGCAGCGCCGGCCCGAAGCGGAAATGCAGGCCCCAGATCCCCGCGACATGCTCCGGCGTCGCCATCATCAGCGCGAAGACGCTCGCGCAGACGCACGCCATGCGGCGATCGATCCGAAGCGCGCCCAAGCGCAGGCCGAGCCCAAACCCGGCGAGCAGCACGACGAACGAGACGAGCGCCGTCACCACGGCGGACGCGTCGCCGTAATAGCGGAACATCGACAAGAGGACGGCGCCGCGCGAGGCGATAAAGTCCGTAGGCGCATCAACCGCCCTGAGGCCGCCGCCTTCTTGCGTGAGCGCGAGCGCAAGGAGAACAAGCGGCGGCAGAAACGCGGCTGAATCGACAAGAAAGAGGCGCCGCAGCGCCGCCTTGCGTTCCTCTGGCGCAGACCACGCGGCGCCGGCGAGCTCCCATATCAGTACGAGGAAGCCGAAGAACAGGAAGCCGAGGGCGTGCGCGCCGAGGAGGAGGAGCGAGACCGGCGCGAAGAGGAGCGCGCGGCGACGGCCCGGCGCGACGCTGATCCACGCAGCGAAGGCGAACAACGAGAGGCCGGAAGCGGCGATGAAGTTGATGAAGCCGAATTCGAAATTGAGCGAGAAGACGCCTGCAAAGCCGATCGCGGGAAGCCATCCCGCGGCGGCGCCGTGCAGCCGGCGCGACAGCGCAAAGCCCGCAATCGGCCCCAGGATCACGGCGACGGCGCATGCGATCGCCCCGGCGCCGACGACGCCGAAAAATGGCGCGAGGAGCGGCGCGAGCGCATCCATGTAGAGATCGGGGGTGAGCGCGGGGCGAACTTCATAATAGCGCGCCAGCGCGTCGGACTGCGCGATCGAGGTTTCGATATGGATGCGCGCGAGATGGTTGACGTAATCGCCGCCGACACCGAGCGGATAGAGCGCGAACAGCGCACAATACGCGAACGCCAACGCCGCCGCGACCGCAACGGAGTCGATCGCGAGGCCCGCAAAGCGCGGCGGTGCAAGCGTCATCGTCTTCATCGAGGCCGCGCAAGCAGAAGGACGAACGGAAACGACGTCCAGCAGCGCTCGACCCTCGCATAAGGATCGACAAAGGCCGCAAAACTCTCCGGATCCCAATGATTGACATGTTCCGGATGATTGCCGAGGCGCGCGATGTCGCGCCCGCGCGCGAGATTCATAAGCCGGAACCA
>CAZOEB010000171.1:0-3385 GCA_964578685.1 uncultured Caulobacterales bacterium | reverse complement strand
GGCAAGGAGCGGAGCTATCAGCTCGCGACCGGGCGCGCCGTTTTCCTCGACGCCGGCGATGCGCTGGCGAATGAAAAGTGGCTGGCGGTCGCGGATTCGACAGGCGCCGCGGCGGGCGCGCGCATTCTCGCCGCCGCGCCGCTCATCGAGGAAGACGCACTCGCGCTTGGCGGCGTCACGGTCGAGGAGAGCGCCGCCTTCGACCCCGCGCGGCGCAGCGTCACGGGTCGGCGCGTGACGCGGCTTGGCGCCATCGAACTCGGGGTGACGCCGCTGCCGAAACCGGCGCCGGACATTGCGCGCGCCGCCATCATCAAGGCCTTGCGCAGCGAGGGGCTCTGCCTTCTCACAGAAAAAGGCGCCATTTCGGACGCGCTCGCGCGCCTGTCGCTTCTGAGAGCCCATGAAGGCGAGGACTGGCCCGCGTTCACCGAGGCGGGCCTCCTTGCGCGCGCGGAGGAATGGCTCGGCCCCCTCCTCGGCGATCCGCCGTCGATCGACCGTCCAGGCGCGGAGGATCTCCGTCGCGGCGTCTTCAGCCTGCTCGACTGGCGCCGGCAGCGCGACATCGACGCGCTCGCGCCTAACCACATCGAAACGCCGGCCGGCCGGCGCATCGCCATCGACTATGCGGCCGAAGGGGGTCCGCGGGTCGAGGCGCGCGTGCAGGAATTCTACGGCCTTTCGCAGCACCCCGCCGTGCTTCGCGGCAAGGTTCCGCTGCTCCTCTCGCTTCTCTCCCCTGCAGGACGCCAGGTCGCGCTGACCAAAGACCTGCCGCGCTTCTGGCGCGAGGGCTATCGCGACATGGCGAAGGACATGCGCGGGCAATATCCGAAGCACGACTGGCCCGACGACCCCGCGCGCGCGAAGGCCCATGCAGGCAAGACCAAGGCGCGGCTGTCGCGCGAAGGGTGAAAGCCTCATGCGGCCGCCTTCATCGCCGCCTCAAGAATGTCGAGACCTTCGGCGATTTCATCGCGCGTCACAGTGAGCGGCGGCGCGATGCGGTTGCAATTGGCGTAAAGCCCGCCGCGCCCGATGAGGAGACCTCGCGCGCGCGTTTCTTCGAGGAGCGCCATGGAAGCCGCCGCATTCGGCGCTTTCGTCTGGCGGTCGGCGAATTCGATCGCCTGCATCAGTCCTTTGCCGCGCACGTCGCCGACGGCGCCGTGCTTTTCGGCGAGCGCGGCGAGCCCTGCGCGCAGCTCCGCCCCGCGCGCTTTTGCGTTCGCCTGCAAATCGCGGCGCT
The DNA here is from genome assembly GCA_964578685.1 of uncultured Caulobacterales bacterium. Classification (GTDB taxonomy): domain Bacteria; phylum Pseudomonadota; class Alphaproteobacteria; order Caulobacterales; family Parvularculaceae; genus Amphiplicatus. The sequence goes on along the minus strand of CAZOEB010000171.1, from coordinate 2,133 downwards.
TCACGTAGCGCAACGTTTCGAGCGCGCCGCGCGTCGCGAGCGGATTGCCGCCGAAGGTCGATAAGGAATTCGCCTTCAGGCAGTTCATGATCTCCGCCCGCGCGACGACGCCGCCGATCGCAAGGCCGTTGCCGATCCCTTTTGCGAAGGTGATCATGTCGGGCTCAACACCGTGCGCCTGATAGCCCCAGAAATGCTCGCCCGTGCGGCCCCAGCCGGTCTGCACTTCATCGGAAATGAAAAGGATGCCGCGCTCTTTCAGCACCTTCTGCATCGCGCCGAACATGCCGTCCGGCGGCGTGCCGAAGCCGCCGACGCCGGTGATCGGCTCGGCGATGAGGCAGGCGACATCTCCGGCCGAGGCGACATCAAGCGTTTCACGCAAATCCGCGACCGCCGCTGCGATATATTGCTCCGCCGGCAGATGGCCGAAGGGCGCGCGGAAGGGATAGCTGCCCTGCAAATAATTGACGACAAAGGGCGAGAAGGACGACGGCGACCATGTCGAATGGCCTGTCACCGGCACCGTCGACATCGTGCGCCCATGATAGGAATAGCGCATCGCCAGCACCTGATTGGAGCGGCGGTAAGCGGTCGCGAGCATCAGCGCGGCGTCGTTCGCTTCGCTGCCCGAGGTCGTGAAGAAGACGCGCGCATCGGGGATGCCGGAGAGCGCCGCGATCTCCTCGGCCAGTTCAATCTGCGACTCGATGAGATAAAGCGTCGAGGAATGCATGATCTTCCCCGCCTGATCGCGCACCGCCTCGACGACTTCCGGCACGTTGTAGCCGAGCATGTTGGTGAGGATGCCGGCGAAGAAATCGAGATATTCCGTTCCTTGCGCATCCTTCACGCGCCGACCCTCGCCGGAGACGAGCGCGATCGGCTCCTTGTAATAGAGCGTCGCCCAGGCGGGCATGACGGCGCGGTGACGGTCGATGAGGGACGGCGTGTTCTTCATGGACGGGCTCTTGTCGGTTGGCGGACGGCGCTAGGTGCTAGCATGATGCGCGAGAACCTCGTAACCGGCCCCTGCGGTCGCGCCCTTCCCCGCCGGACAATCCGCATTTGCCGGACTTGTCGGCGGCTGCCTTCGAGGTTCGACCCGCCGATTCCGCGGCCTCCAGCGAATTTTTCCGCACTATCCGCACTTTGTACTCCTTCTCTTCCGGCCAGCGTCCATATCCGGCGTCACGGGAGCACCCTAAGGCCTCTGAAAGGGGGTGGGATAAGTAGGGGGATAACTAGGGGGATAACTTGTGGGATTAACCATTCGTCTGCTTACGGATCAAAGGCTTGGATTGCGGCCGCCGCGCGCCGAAACCCGCAACCCTTACGCGAGCGGGGCCCGGATTTTTTCATCCCCAAGATGTATTTGCGCCCGAAAACCGCTCGAGTTTTTTCAGCATCGCCTTCGATCACGCCTGCACCCCGGCCGGCGTCCGCAATCACTCCGGCTTTTTCGTCTTTATACAGACGGTTGCGCCGCCATCGCTCGGCGGCGGAACCAGAACGCGCCGGGCTGCTTGCCGGGCTTTTTCATCAGCATCGGACAGGCGTCGGTGATCAATTCTCGCCGATCGTTGGCGAGCCAGTTGACGGCGAGCAGCACCTCGAACGCGCCGTTGAAGGCGAGAAACGCCTCCATTAGATATTGTTCGTTCCACAGGCGCCGGTCGTCGATCACCCATTTCGCCGGATAATCGCGCGGCGTGAAAACGTCATGCACCTGAACGATGACGCCCGGCGCGACGCGCGGCAGGAGATGCTGGAACAGATGCAAAACGTCGCCCTGCGGGCGGATGACGTGGCTTGAATCGATGAAGAAGAAGTCTCCGGCCTCAAGAGTCGCGACAAGATCGTCCGGGCAATCCTCGACGCGCCTTCTAATCACCTCGACGCCGAGACGTTCGAGCCAGGGCTGCTCGAAGGGTTCGATGCAGGTGACGCGGCAATCATAGAGCGGATCGGCGAGCCTGTTCGCGGCGATCGCCTCGATCGCCATCAAAGTCGATTGTCCGGAACCGACTTCGACGATGCGCTTCGGGCGGAAGTGGCGGATCATGTTGTAGAGCATCTCCGCATCGCCCTCGGCGTAGGTCGTGTTCTCATAGCCGTAGCGGTCGACGGCGG
>CAZOEB010000170.1:0-3407 GCA_964578685.1 uncultured Caulobacterales bacterium | reverse complement strand
TGAAGCTTACCGGTACTAATAGCTCGATCGGCTTGATCGTCCTCATGCTGTCAAAGGCGTGAGAAATGAAGTTCATGCGCGGCGAACGATCCGTTGGCGGATCATCGCTCGCGACGAAGGTGAAGCGTTAAACGCGACTCTCGCAATTCTGTCGTCTTTGCCGGCCCGGTGGCGTTGGCGGGGAGCCTCCACCCGATCCCATTCCGAACTCGGTCGTTAAAGTCCCCAGCGCCGATGGTACTGCGTCTTAAGACGTGGGAGAGTAGGTCGCCGCCAGGCCTGCCAAGCCGACAGATCCCGTCCTTCCGAATGCGCCGCCCTCCGGGGCGGCGTTTTCGTTTCCGGCGCCGGGGGCCCCCGCGTTTCCCGCAGCGCCAAATCCGCTTAAGGTGCCGCCGGGCGGTCAATCGCGTTTCGCCATATTGAAGGCGACAGGGGCGTCATGAGGGTGATGGAGTTGCGCTATCTGATCGTCGCGAGCTTCGCGGCGGCGCTCGCCGCCTGCGGGCGCGGCGAGCCGGCGACGGCGGTCGCTGAACCGCTCGAGCCGCCGCCTTACGGCGTCGAAGAGGAAAACGCGGAAGTCTTCGTCGATTCGATGGAGGTCGGCAGCCGCGAGCTCTACGCCGCGCGCGAGGCCGTTCTCGCCGCCGCGAAAATCCCCGTCGGCGCGCGCGTCGCCGATATCGGCGCCGGCACCGGGCTTTATTCGCTCTTGTTCGCCGCCAAGGCGGGCCCGAGCGGCGCTATCTACGCCGTCGATATCGAGCCGCGCTTCCTGAAACTCATCAACCAGCGGGCCGCCGATCTTGATCTGAAAAATGTCGTTTCGGTCCTCGGGCGTGAAACCGACATAACGCTGCCGGCGAACTCGGTCGATGTCGCTTTCATCGCCGACACCTATCATTACTTCACCGACCGCGCGGCGATCATGGCGACGGTGCGCGAAGCCCTCGCCGACGGCGGCCGCCTCATCATCGTCGACTACAACCTGACCGCCGAAAACGCCGCCGACGCTCAGCACGCGCATGTCCGCTTCGGCAAGGCCGGCCTCGTCAATGAGGTCCAGTCCTTCGGGTTCAGGCTTGTCGAAGAGCCCGCCGTCGAAGGCCTGCGCGATTTCTATATGGTCGTCTTCGAAAAGTTGGACGGGTAGCGCACCCCCATCACCGCTGGAACACGCCGGCGTATTGCTCCCTCAAGATCGTTTTCTGGACCTTGCCCATGGCATTGCGTGGAAGCGCGTCCGCCCAGATGAACTTTCGCGGCTGCTTGAAACGCGCAAGCACGCTGACAGCGCGCGTAAGCGCCTCGTCGGTGAGCGGCGGCGATGCGGGAGAGCCCGCTGAAGAAACCAGTATCGCAACGACGCCTTCGCCCATGTCAGGATGCGGGACGCCGATGACGGCGGCCTCGGCGACGCCCGGCAGCGCGTCCAATACATCCTCGATTTCCTTCGGATACACATTGTAACCGCCGACGATGACGAGGTCCTTGGCGCGTCCCGACAGCGTCAACCGTCCGTCATCGGACAAAAAGCCGACATCGCCTGTCGAGAACCAGCCGCCGCCGCGAAATTCCGCCGCCGTCTTTTCCGGATTGCGCCAATAACCCTTGAACACGTTGGGCCCGCGCACCTCCACGACGCCCGCTTCGCCAGGCGGCAGAGCGCGTCCGTCCTTTGTCACCCGAATCTCGACGTCGGGCAGGGCGTAGCCGACGGTTCCCGCGATCCGCTCTCCTTCCAGCGGATTGGAGGCGATCATCCCCGCTTCCGACATGCCGTAACGCTCGAGGATGCGATGGCCCGTCCGCGCCTCGAAGGCGCGGAAGGTCTCCGGCGTCAGCGGCGCGGAGCCGGAGATGAAAAGCCGAACGCTGCGGCAATCCCCGGCGCTGAAATCGGCGTCAGCGAGCAGCCGCGTGTAAAACGTCGGCACGCCCATCATCACGCTCGCGCGCGGCAGGAGCCGGCGCACCTCGCCCGCATCGAATTTCGGCAGGAACAGAACTTCCGAGCCGTTCAGCATGGCCGTGTTGAGCGCGACGAAGAGGCCGTGGATGTGAAAGACGGGCAGCGCATGAAGCAGCACGTCGCCGCCGCGGAAGCCCCAGATCGCGTGCAAGGCGGACGCGTTCGAGGCGAGGTTTTTCTGGGTGATCATTGCGCCCTTCGGGCGCCCAGTCGTGCCGGAGGTGTAAATAATCACCGCGAGATCGTCAGCCTTGCGTGGAACGGGGGCCCTCGGCGCGGCGGCGGTCGCGGCGTCAATGAGCGACCCGCGTCCGCCTGAGTCGAGCGACAGCACGCGCGGGGCGGGCGCCGCGGCGGATGCGCGCGCCGGGTCGGCGACGAAGACGGCAGGCTCGGCGTCGCCGATGAAATAGGCGAGCTCCTCATCCGTATACGCTGTATTGAGCGGCAGATAGACGAAGCCACCGAGAAGCGAAGCGAGGTAGAGCGCGACGTTTTCAACGCTCTTCTCAACCTGCGCGGCGATACGGTCGCCGGGCCGGGCGCCGGCGGCGGCGAGCGCGCCCGCCATCGCATGCGCGAGCGCCGCAATCTCCCCATAGGTGCGTGAACGGCCGTCCGGCCCCGTCAGGAACGGCTTGCCGCGCGCAGCGTCGATGCGCGGCGAAAGGAGTGAGAAGAAGCTGTCGTCGGTCATAAGCGCGCTGCGCGACTAGTCCTTCGCGTTCTCTGTGAGGACCGGCGCGGAGACGTCGTCATCGCTGACGACAGCGGCCGCCCTCGCCCCGTTCGGCGCGATGAAGGTGTCAGGATCGAGCGCATGCATGGCGTCGAACTCGCTGAGGTGCACGGCGCCCGTCAGCGCATCGAGAAAATGCGCGCGCTTCAGCTTGTCCATGACTGGACCTTTCACCTCCGAAAGGTGAAAGCTGATGCCGCGTTCCTTCAGCCGCCGGTTGACGGCTTCGAGCGCGTCGAGCGCCGTCGTGTCTATCGAATTCACCGCCGAGCACATCAGCACCACATGACGCGCGCCCGGCGTCTCGCGCGCGGCCGCCAGGATGCGCTCTTCAATGAAGCCGGCGTTTGCGAAAAAGAAATCGCCGTCGATGCGCAGCGACACGACCGACGGGCTGGTGATGACGTTATGACGGCGGACATTGCGGAAATGCTGCGTCCCCGGCACTTGGCCGACGATCGCCGAATGCGGCCGGCTCGCGCGATAGAGAAGAACGAGAATAGACAGGATGACTCCCGCGACGACGCCCGCCTCGACGCCGAAGACGAACACGCCGGCGATCGTCACCGCCATCGCCGCAAAATCGCTGCGCGAGTAGGCGAGCGTGCGCCGGATGGCGCCGACATCGATAAGCGACGACACGGCGACGATGATCGTCGCTGCCAGCACCGCAATCGGGAGATAAAAGAACAA
>CAZOEB010000169.1:0-3433 GCA_964578685.1 uncultured Caulobacterales bacterium | reverse complement strand
ATGCGGCTCTCGCCACCAACACGTCGTCGCTTTCGGTGACGGGGCTCGCCGCCGGGCTGCAACGCCCTGAACGATTCCTCGGGCTTCACTTCTTCAATCCGGCGACGGTGATGAAACTCGTCGAGGTCGTGCCCGGTCTCGCGACCGATGCGGCGCTGGCCGAAGCGGCGCGCGCCTTGATGGAGCGCTGGGGGAAGAAGGCGGTCGTCGCGAAGGATCTTCCCGGCTTCATCGTCAACCGGCTCGCGCGTCCGTTCTATGGCGAAGGCTGGCGCGCGCTTGAGGATGGGGCGGCGGACGCGGCCACGATCGACCGGCTCTACCGCGACCTCGCAGGGTTCCGGATGGGCCCGTTCGAGCTTGGCGACCTTATCGGGCATGACGTCAACTACGCCGCCGCGCGGTCGGTCTTCGCAGCCTATCACGGAGCGACGCGATTTCGCCCTTCGCTCGCGCAAGGCGCGCTGGTCGACGCCGGGCGTTTGGGGCGCAAGACCGGGCGCGGGGTTTTTTCGTACCCGGAGGAAAAGCGGGCGGCGAAGGCGCCGGCGCCGGCGGGCGATGCGGCGTTGCTGGCGCGCCTTCTCCGCGACGGCGCGACGATCTTTGAAGGCGCGCGCCTCCTCTATGCTGACGGGCGCGCGGCGGGCGCTGTCGCGTGTGAAACCGGCGGTTCGGTCGTCACCGTCGATTACATTCGCGATTCGGATGCGACGCCGCTCATCGCTTTCGCCGCGTCGGACGCGCGCGCGCGACGCGCGGCGGTGAATTTCGCCGCGCGCGCCGGCAAGGACGCCGTCGAAATCGCCGACCGTCCGGGCGGCGTCGTTCTGCGCACGCTGCTGCAACTCGCGAATGCCGCCGCGGACGCGCTGCGCGACAAGGCGGCGAGCGGCGAGGCGATCGACACGGCGATGCGCGCGGGCGTCAATTATCCTTTCGGGCCATGGGAATGGGTGACAGGTTTCGGCCCGGCGCGTGCTGTCGCGGCGCTCGCGGCCATCGCCGACGAGACCGGCGACGCGATCTATCGCCCGTCCGAAGTCCTGCGTGCGGCGGCCCGAACATCCTGACGCGACGGGCCGCGGCGTTCCCGGATTGTGACACTATATCGTCCATGCTACAGCTTGGGCATGAGGCCGAGGATAAGAGCGAAAGCCGTCGCCCGGACCGCGCAGCCCTTGCGGCTGATCGCGCTTTTTGCGGCGGGCGTCTTCTTCCTCCTGGCGCAGGCGCTCGTCGGGGCGCACGCCTCCAGCGGCGTTGACGACCTCAAAGGCCATTCGGCGGCCGAATGCGCCGTCTGCCTCGCCGGGAGCGCGCTTGGCGACCCCGCAAGTTCGCTGCCCGCGCTTACGGCGCCCATGCCGCGCGCTGAAGCGGTAAAGACGGCGATCCCCGCCGCGCTGCTGACCGAGATCGCAGTGCGGACCGCGAACCCGAGGGCGCCGCCCCTCATTTGATCCTTTGAGAGCCGTTCAGCGCGTCGCTTGGCCCGATGGCCGGCGCGCGTTTCGTCATCAAGATCAGTTGAGGGAATATCTCCAATGCGCCTGCAATCGCTGTTGTTCGTTTCGACGTGCCTTGTTTCCGTCGCCGCGCCTGCTTTCGCGCTCGACGACGTCAAGGCCGATGAGATCGTCGTCACCGCCTCGCCGTTGGAGCGGGCGGAGAACGAGACCATCATCGGCGTATCGGTCATCACACGGGAAGAACTCCAAAGCCGCCTCGAAAACTCGATCGGCGAAACGCTTCGCCGCGAGCCTGGCATCGCATCGACCTTCTTCGGTCCGGGCGCCTCGCGCCCGATCATCCGCGGCCTCGGCGGCGACCGCATCTCCGTCCTCGACGGCGGCATCGGGTCTATCGACGCCTCGCAGACGAGCCCCGATCACGCCGTCTCGGTCGAGCCGGCGATGGCGGAGAAGATCGAGATCGTGCGCGGCGCGGCGACGCTCCTCTACGGTTCGTCGGCGGCGGGCGGCGTCGTCAACGTGTTCTCAGGGCGCATTCCGCGCGCCGTACCTGAGGGCGGCGCCGACGGCGCGATCCGCATCGGCAAATCGACGGTCGATGACGGAACCGAAGCGGCGGGCGGCTTCGACATCAATCTCGGCAAGGCGGGGAAGGGCAATTTCGTCTTCCACGGCGAGGGTTTCTTCCGCGACGCCGAGGATTATGACATCCCGGGCTTCGCCGAATCGCAAGCCCTGCGCGACAGCGAGCCCCCGCCGGCGCCCGGCGACCCGGAAGAGGAAGAAGTCTTCGGCACGGTCGAGAACTCCGCGCTGCAGACGAAGGGCGGCTCGGCCGGCCTCTCCTACGTCTTCGAAAACGGCTTCTTCGGTTTCTCGGCGACGGGTCTCGACACCAATTACGGCGTCCCCGGCGGTCATGAGGAAGAAGAAGAGCCGATGATGATGGGCGGCGAAGAAGAGGAGGAGGGCGGCGTCACCATCGACCTGCGCCAGCGCCGGCTCGATTTCGACAGCGAGATCAACGGCGACTTTCTCCTCTTCAACCGCGCGAAGCTTCGCGTCGGCTACGCCGATTATACGCATACGGAAGTTGAGCCCTCGGGCGAGGCGGGCACCGTTTTCTCAAACGAGGGAATCGAAGGGCGCTTCGAACTGATCGACAAACCCGTCGATGTCGGCTCGGGAGAACTCAACGGCGCGGTCGGCTTCCAGTGGCGCCTGCGCGATTATTCGGCGATCGGCGAGGAGGCTTTCGTGCCCCCGACGGAGTCGAGCCAGTACGGCGTTTTCGCGCTGAAAGAGCTGAGCCTCGGCGCGCTGCGCCTTGAACTCGGCGGGCGCTATGAGACCACCCATCACGAGGCGCCGGACCTCGCGATCACGCGTGACTTCGACGCTTTCTCAGTCTCGGGCGGCGTCGGCGTGACGCCGGCGGAAGGCTTCTTTCTCGGCGTCACCGGCTATCGCACGGAGCGCGCGCCTTCGGTTGAAGAATTGTTCTCGGACGGCCCGCACCTTGCGACGGGGTCTTTCGAAGTCGGCGATCCCGACCTCGGCATCGAGACCGCGCGCGGCGTCGAGGCGACCGCGAAATACGGCAATGACCGCTTCTCCTTCGCGCTCAACGGCTTTTACACCTCCTACAAGAATTTCATCTACGAAGCCGAAACCGGCCTTGAAGAAGACGGCCTGCCGGTTTTCCAGTTCGTCGCCGCCGATGCGACCTTCAAGGGTTTTGAAGCAGTGACGGAAGCCGAACTCTTCAAATGGAAGGGCTTCGACATCCACGCCGACGCGTCGGTCGATTATGTTCGGGCGACGGTCGACGCGGCGAACGAGAACCTGCCGCGCATTCCGCCGCTCTCCGGCCTCTTCGGCGTCGAAGCCAATTCAGAGCTTTTCGATGTGCGCTTCGAAGCCGAATATGCGGCCGAGCAGGACCGCATCGCCGACTT
>CAZOEB010000168.1:0-3523 GCA_964578685.1 uncultured Caulobacterales bacterium | reverse complement strand
CATCGGCGTCGGCGGCCTTGTTGTCGGCGTCGGCATCGACAAGGACGCTCTGCTCGTTGAACAGCGTCTCCTTGATAATGGCGGCGATCGACTTGCGCTTCGAAAACCATTGCCGGCGGTATTTGGCGAGTTCCTTGGTCGCGAGCGCCTTGTCGAGCGCGATAAAGCGCGTCGTCCAGCGATACGGAAACCCGAGGCGATTGAGCGCATCGAGGAAGCCGGGTTCGCACGCCGGCGGAAAGCCCTGGATGCTGACGATGCGAAGATGGTGGTCTCCCAGCATCGGCTCCAGCCCGCCGGTCAGGGCGCAATCGGCGAGGACACCGTCGAGAAACATCGGCGCGGCTGGAACGGCGACGGCATGCCGCTTGGTCGAGATTGATCCGTGCAGGAAGGTGAGCGTCGCGGCATCGCCGAGCGCCTGACACTCGGGCATGATCGCGGCGAAAAGATCGATGGCGCGGTCGGTTTCAAGGGTGAATTGATCGAGGGTATCGCGCCACGAGGCGTGCGCTGCGCCTTGCTCGCGGGTCAAGAACAGCGCTTCCCCTCTGCTCGTCCGGTCCGTTGGCGGTAAATAGGCGAAGGTCAGATAATATTCGGACTCATGGAGGCGACCGGCGCTTTCGAAAAGCGCGCGGCGTTCTTCATCGACGAGCAAGGCGGCGCCGTCGCGCCAATCGCTGACGGGATAAGCGGACGCAGGAACGCGCGCGGCCTCGAAGAAAAGCGCCCATCCCGAGCCGAAGCGCCGCAGGACGTTGTTGACCCGCGCCGTGAAGCTGACGAGTTCTTCAGCGCTGGCGCTCTCGAGATCAGGTCCGCGATAGCGCAGGGTGCGCTGGAAACTGCCGTCCTTGTTGAGGATGACGCCGGGCGCGACGAGAGCCGCCCAGGGGAGATAATCCGCAAGGCGTTTGGGGCGCTTCTGAAATTCGCGAAGGTTCAGCACGAAAGATACGCCTTGTGCTTCAGGTGACGCACGCCGACTTCGACGAATTTCGGATCTTTCCTGGCGGCGTAGACGGCGCAGCCGTGCCCGATGAGAAAAAGGACGATGCCGGCGGCCCACATTTGCAGGCCGAGGCCGACGGCGGCGGCGATGGTGCCGTTGAGAATCGCGATCCCGCGCGGCGCACCCGCCATCAGCATGGGTTCGGTGAGGCTGCGGTGGATCGGAATGGAGTAGCCGAGGGTCACGGATCGCTCCGGTCAGATCAGCGCGCCGCCGCCGAACGAGAAGAAGGCGAGGAAGAACGAGGTCGCCGCGAAAGCGACGGAAAGTCCGAAGACGATCTGGATGAGCCGGCGAAAGCCGCCCGACGTGTCGCCGAAGGCGAGCGAAAGGCCGGTGATGATGATGATGATGACGGCGACGATACGCGCGACCGGGCCTTCGATCGACGCGAGAATGGAGGCAAGCGGCGCCTCCCAGGGCATGCCTGAGCCTGCGGCGTGCGCCGGGCCCGCGAACAGCAGGAAACCCAGTGCGATGAAGCCAAGGATGATGAGCTGACGGTAGACGGTGGCGAAAGTCACGGGTTTGCTCCTTCGTTAACGATGACGAGTTCGAGAGAATTGGGCTTGGCGAGCCGGTAGCCGTCATGATCGAAGCCCTCGACGCGCAGGATTTCTTCAACACGCCGGCCCTCGGGCCCACGCTTGATGAAGACGACGACGTCGATGGCGTCGGCGATCAGCTGACACGGGACCTGCGTCGTGCGCTCGCCGATCAATTGTTCGAGCCGCGTCAGCGCCGCCGCGGCGGAATTCGCATGAACGGTCGCGATGCCGCCGGGGTGGCCGGTGTTCCAGGCTTTCAGGAGATCGAGCGCTTCGCCGCCTCTTACTTCGCCGACGATGATTCGGTCGGGCCTGAGGCGCAGGGTTGAGCGCACCAGCGCTTCGAGCGAAACAGTCGGCGATGTCCGGAGCGCGACGAGATCGCGCGCCGCACAGCGAAGCTCGCGCGTGTCTTCCAGAATGACCACCCGTTCTTCGGCAGCGGCGATTTCGGCCAGCAGCGCATTCGCAAGCGTCGTCTTGCCGGAGGAGGCGCCGCCAGCGATCAGGATGTTCTGGCGCTTGGCGATGGCGGATTTCAGAATCAGCGCGTCGGCGCCGGTGATGACGCCGGCGTCGACATACTGCTGAAGCGCGATCATCGCCGCAGACGCTCGTCGAATAGAGAAAGCCGGCGCCAGCGAGACCGGCGGCAGCACGCCTTCGAATCGCTCGCCCGATCCGGGAAGCTCGGCGGAGACGATCGGATGCGCGTTGTCGCACTCAAATCCGACATGGCTGGCGACGAGGCGGATAATCCGCTCGACATCGGCGCCGCGAAACTGCGCGTCTTCGAGGACTCGCCCTTGTTTGTGGCGTTCGATCCAGAGCATGCCGTCGGGATTGACCATGATTTCGATGACAGCATCGTCTTCGAGCGCAGCGCCGATGACGGGACCGAACGCCGTCTTCAGCATGGTCGCTCGGCGATTAGCGGTCTCGGAGTCGGGATGACGGGCGCTCATGCCGCTTGCTCCCGGCTTTCATCCTCGCCGGTGCGCACGAGATCGATGGTCGCGAGCAGTGCGTCGGTATAGCGCTCTTTGCCGGTCAGCCGCTGACCGACCTGAGCGATGAAATGCTCAAACCGCTTGCGGCCCAGGGCTTCAGCGCCCGCGCGCACCGTCTCCGGGAGCGGCGGCGTGACGCAGAGGTAGTACAGCACGAAGAGCGCAAGGGTCTCGGTCTGGGCGGTCGCGTCATCCGCCATCCGCTCCATTGCGCGCGTCAATTTGTCGAGGCGCTGTGCGATCTTCGACAGCACGCGCTCGTCGGCGCTGCGGTCGAGCAACTCCTTGATCGCGGCGTCGACAATCGCGGCCTTGCTCGCAGCGCCGTCTTGAACCGCGCGCCGCAACAGCGCGTCGGCCTCCGGCGTCACATGAATATTGATGCGGGGCTTGGTCATTGAATCAGATCCCCGGCAACAGGCTTGGCATGCTGCGATCCAGGGCCACGGCGCGGCGCGCGGTTTCGCGCGCAAGGTTTTTCAAGCGCCGCGCAGCCGCGAGGTCATCCGCGTCGTCGTCGCCAGCGCGTTCGGGTTCCGCTTGCGGAATGATCTTCGGGTCGATGGGATCGAGTTCCGGCTGCTTCGAAAGGCCGCCTTCGCCTTCTGACGCCGCGCCATTGACAAGGTCGAACCAGGGCTGTTCGAGGCGCGTGTCTGTCTTCGCCGCGATGCCTGTCCAATCATCGGCCCTCGGCGGCGGCGCATCGGCATAGCGACCGCCTGTCGATGCGAGCCTGATCGCCGGCAGCCGCCGCGCGGCGAAGTTCCGATCCCGGTAATATTGCAGCTTCCTGGCGCGGATCGGCGGCGCCCCTGAAATGAGCGCGATGGCTTCGTCCGATGGCAGCTGCATGACCTCGCCGGGCGTCAGGAGCGGGCGCGCGGTTTCCTGACGCGAGACCATGACATGGGCGAGCCAGGGCGCCAGACGGTGGCCGGCGTAGTTCC
>CAZOEB010000167.1:0-3530 GCA_964578685.1 uncultured Caulobacterales bacterium | reverse complement strand
GCGCTCGGCCTTGGCGGCGCACGCGCCGCCGCAAGCGCCGGGCAATCCGCGGTCAGAGCGGGCGCCGCGATGGCGGGCGGCGCGAGCGCTGCTTACACGCTCGGGCGCGCGACCTCGGGCGAAGCGGGTTGGCGCAGCGCCGCGGCCGGCGCCGCCGGCGTTGCGCAAGCGGGCGTCGGCGGCGCTGCACGAGCGCTTCGCTCCTCCCTGTCGAGAGCCTTTGGAAATCCCGCCGACGCGTTCAAGGCGGGCGAACGCGCCGCCTGGACCGCAAGCGGGGGAAACGCTGGTTCCAGCGCCGCAGCCCGATCGTCAAGCGCTGCGTCCGGCGCGCCCGATTGGGCCCGGCGGCTGCGCACCGAACAAGGCGTGCGCGATGCCGGACTGACGGCGACGCACGTCATCGCCTCGGGCGATCGTGGAGCATCCGCCGACGGGCCAAAGCTTAGAGACGAGGAGTGACCATGTTCCGCCGATCTTCACCGCACTATGGAGAGACCCCGAAGCCGGAGACGCCCTATTTGCGCGCGCAAAGTCTCTGGGACGAGCGCATGGGGTCAGCGCGGGCGCAAGCGGCGAACTGGCGCCTTGCCGCCTTCGGCGCGCTGGGGCTGGCGACGCTCTCCGTCGGCGGTCTCCTTTGGCAGTCGAGCCGTTCCATCGTCACGCCTTATGTGGTCGAAATCGATGCGACAGGCGCCGCGCGCGCCGTCGCGCCCGCGGTCGAGACCTATAAACCCTCCGACGCGCAGATCGCCCATGCGCTGGCGAACTTCATCCGTGACGTGCGATCGGTGTCGATCGATCCGGTCGTCGTCCGCGAAAATTGGCTGCGCGCCTATGATTACGCGACCGACAAGGGCGCCATCGCGCTAAACGACTACGCCCGCGAGAATGATCCGTTCAAGGATGTCGGCCGGCGCAGCGTCACCGTTGAGGTCGGCAGCGTCGTCCGCGCGTCAGGCGATTCCTTCGAGATCCGCTGGTCCGAGAAAACCTATTTGAGCGGCCAGCTCGAGAAGCGGGAGCGCTTCACCGCGCACCTGACCATCATCCAGTCGAGCCCGCGCACCGCAGAGGCGCTCCATAAGAATCCGCTCGGGATCTACGTCCATGGCGTCAACTGGTCGAAGGACCTGTCAACAGGAGAACGCTCATGAAGAACTCGGTATCCTATTTGGCGACGCTCGTGCTCTCAGGATGCGCGACCGCGTATCCCGACATCGCCCTCGATGAAGCGCGCCCAGAAACCCCGGCGAAGGTGGTCAGCTTCGACGGCGCGCCGGTTCGGGAAATCATCGAGACGGCGAAACCTTATCCGTTGCCCGGGCAACTGAAGCCGATCGAAGAGGCTGAAGCGGCGCCGGCGGCACTGCAGCCCTTCGAACGCATTGATGCCGCAAATGAGCGCGCCAAAATCGAACCCGATCTCGATCGCTTCTTTAACGCCGTTCAGATCTACCCCTTCATGGAAGGCGCGCTGTACCGGCTTTATGCGGCCCCGGAACAGGTGACGGATATCGCGCTTGAACCGGGCGAGCGGTTGAACTCGGTTTCCGCGGGCGACACGGTGCGCTGGGTCGTCGGCGATACGTCCAGCGGAAACCCCGGCGCCGGCGAGCGCATTCATATCCTCGTCAAGCCGACCGCGCCCAACCTCTCGACCAATCTCGTCATCGCCACCGATCGGCGCGCCTATCACCTTGAAATGCGCTCGTTCCGCGAAACCTATATGGCGGCGATCTCCTGGACCTATCCGCAAGACCAGCTCGTCAGGCGCCGCAACGCCAATGATCGCGCGACAGAAGCGGCCCAGACGACAATCGCCGCCGGCGTCGAGCCCGGCGAGCTGAAGTTCCGTTACGCGATTGAAGGCGACAAGCCGCATTGGCGCCCTGTGCGCGCCTTCGACAATGGCCGCCAGGTCTTCATCCAGTTCCCGGATGCGATCGCGCAAGGCGAAGCGCCGCCGCTGTTCATTCTGGGTCGCGCCGGCAAACCAGAACTCGTCAACTACCGCATGCGCGGCAGTTACTATGTCGTCGACCGGCTGTTCGCCGCCGCCGAACTGCGCCTCGGCGAGAAAAAACAGGAGATCGTCCGGATCGTCCGCACCGATCTCAAGGGTCGCAGCTAGATGGACGCCGCGGCCAACAAAGAAGCGCCCGACGGGTTGAGGCTGCGGGCAAGGCCGCGGCCGGTGACGCGGCTCAATCGCACCGCGCTGATGATCGCGGCGGGCGGCGCCGCAATCCTTATCTTCGGCGCGATGAGCATCGCCCTGCGCCCGCCCCGGGTGATTGGGGACGCGAAGAGTAAGGAACTCTACAACACCGAAACCAAGCCGACCGCGGAAGGCCTCGACTCGCTGCCAAAAACATACGCGGACGTGACCCCGAAACTCGGTCCCCCGCTGCCCGGCGATCTCGGCGCCGCGATCCTCAACGCTGAAGAAGCGGTCGATATGTTGGGAGAGGACGCTTTTCTCGACACGAATGATTATGCGTCCCTCACGCCGACGCCGTTCCGGAACTCGCCGGAAGCCGACGCCGCGCGCGAAGCCGCCTTGCGCGAAGCGCAGATCGCCAGCGAAGCGCGCGGGGCCGGCGTTTTCTTCCGGCTGAACGTGAACGCCGCGGCGCTAGCAAAGCGCGCCGACGCCAGCGGCTTCGATCCTGTTCCACAGTCGCCGTTCGATCTCGGTCTTGGGGCCCAAAGAACGCCTTTCGGCGCCGAGCGCGACGATGATCCAAACCGGCAGATCCGGAAGCTCGAATTCCTCGAGGAGGGCGGTCCTCGCGACACCGATAATCCGCACCGCATCGAAGATCCGGCGACGCCCTTCGAAGTGATGGCGGGCACTGTCATTCCGGCGAGCCTCATCACCGGGGTCAATTCTGATTTGCCAGGAACCGTGATCGCCCAGGTGACCCAGAATATCTATGACACCGTCACCGGCCAGTATGTGCTGATCCCGCAAGGGGCGAAGCTGATCGGTCGCTATGACAGCGTCATCGCCTTTGGTCAGTCCCGTGCTTTGCTGGTCTGGTCGCGGATCATTTATCCGGACGGCGCGTCGATTGTCATCGACGCCATGCCGGCAAGCGATGTGGCCGGCTATTCGGGACTTTCCGATCAAGTGGACTTCCATACGTTCCGCTTGCTGAAGGGAGTCGTACTCTCGACCCTGCTCGGGGTCGGGACCGAACTTTCCTTCGATGACGCCGAGAGCGATATCGTCGCGGCCTTGCGCGAGTCCGCCCAGACCTCCGCCAACCAGGCGGGGCAGAAGATTGTCCAGCGCCATCTCGATATCCAGCCCACCATCAAGATCAGGCCGGGCTGGCCGCTGCGCGTCATCGTGCACAAGGATCTCGTTTTACGCCCCTTCACTCAGAAGGAGCCATCGCGGTGAGCCTGAAGATCGGTCCCGTCAACGAGCGCACATCGGTCAGGCTTGGCGTGTCATTGCCGCCGGAAGTTCACGAGGCGCTCGCCGATTACGCGCTGATTCACGCGCAGGAATTCGG
>CAZOEB010000166.1:0-3613 GCA_964578685.1 uncultured Caulobacterales bacterium | reverse complement strand
CCGCACGACCGCGGAAGCGGTCGCGCGCCGGCTCGGCATCACTGATGTCGAGGCCGACGTGCTCCCCGACGCCAAGAGCGCCGTCGTCAAGCGTCTAAAAACCGAGGGCGCGATCGTCGCCATGGCCGGCGACGGCGTCAACGACGCGCCCGCGCTCGCCGCCGCTGATGTCGGCATCGCCATGGGAACCGGCACGGACGTCGCCATCGAAAGCGCGGCCGTCACGCTGCTCAAGGGCGATCTCAACGGCATTGTTCGCGCACGCGCTTTAAGCCGCGCGACCATGCGCAATATCCGGCAGAACCTCTTCTTCGCATTTGCTTACAATGTCGCCGGCATCCCGATTGCGGCCGGCGTCTTCTTCCCTGTCTTCGGCTGGCTCCTTTCGCCGGTCATCGCCGCTGCCGCGATGGCGGCGAGCTCGGTCAGCGTCATCGCCAATGCGTTGCGCTTGCGGGGCGCGCGTCTATGAGCGCCCGCGCAAACAACAAAATCGAGGCGGCGGCGTCGTTCACGCCGGCGCTCGGGCATCGCCTGTTGACCCCGCTCTATGACGCCGCCATCGCGCTGCTGACGCGCGAGCCTGTCTGGCGGTCCGCGCTGGTCGACACAATCGCGCTCAAGAACGGCGAGCGTCTGCTTGATGTCGGCTGCGGCACCGGATCGCTGGCGGTCAGGCTGGCGACCGTCGAACCCGGCGCGCAGGTTCACGGGATCGATCCTGACCCTGACGTCTTGCGCCGCGCGCGGTCCAAGGCGGCGGAGGCGGGCGCGAGGATCGCGTTTCACGAGGGGTTGCTTACTGGCGAATTTGTCGCCGGCGCCGAACCTTTTGACATTGTGACCTCATCGCTGGTGTTTCATCAGGTTCCGCTTGCCGGAAAACGTGATCTTCTGTCGATGATGCGCCGCGCGCTGCAACCGGCAGGACGCCTTGTCATTGCCGACTACGGTCGCCAGCGCACGGTTTTGATGCGGCGGCTGTTCCGCGCGACGGTGCAGACGCTTGATGGCGTCGCTGACACGCAACCGAACGCCGACGGCGTATTGCTGGAGCTCATCATCGAGGCCGGGTTTGCCGGAGTCCGAGAAGTGTGCGTCATTCCGACAGCGACGGGGTCGATCTCAATCTTGGCGGCGCATTGCTAAACCCAAGGGCGATGATCGCGTGCCGCCTTCTGGCGGCGCAATTTCGGAGCGCCTGACTTGGTCGGCAATGCGGCCGGTAACGGCGATGCCGGTGAAATGGAATAGCCCGCGCGGCCGCGCGTCGGGGGCGCGCTCAGTCGAACCGAAACGCCGAAATCGCCGTGTTCATAACCTGTTCGGAATAAATCCGTTGGCCCTTGCCATGTGAGGCGCCGGCGGCGACCATGAGCGGCAGGAGATGTTCCTCGCGCGGATGCGACAGGCGCCCGGAGGGCGCGTCGCGCCACGCGGCGAGCAATGCCTCGCGCTTGTCGGGCTCGCTCTCCGCCGCCGCCGTGAGCCAATGATCGAATTCCTCGGACGGCGCGGTGAAGCGGGGATCGCCATAGCCGCGCATATTGTGGAAACTCATGCCTGAACCGACGATGAGAACGCCTTCGGCGCGGAGCGCGGCGAGCGCCTTGCCGGCGTCGAGGTGAAGCTGCGGATCGAAGGTCTTTTCGACGGACATTTCGATCATCGGAATGTCGGCGTGCGGAAAAGACACCATCATCGGAATGAAGAGGCCATGGTCAATGCCGCGCGCTGCATCAACCGAGGCTTCGATACCTTTCGAACGCAGCAGCTCCGCCGCGCGCGCGGCAAGCGCCGGGGCGCCGGCGATCGGATAATTCAATTGATAAGTGTGCGGTGGAAACCCGGAATATTCGTATATCATTCCGGGACGCGACGCGGCTCCGAAAGCAAAGCCTTTCGTCTCCCAATGCGCAGAGACGACGATGATCGCTTTCGGCCGCGCCGGCAGGTCCTTGGGATAGCCGCGCAGGAACGCCGCCATCCCGGTCCAGATGCCTTGCGGATCGTCCATGAAAAAGCAGGGACCGCCGCCATGGGGAAGATAAAGGCTTGGTTGCACGGCTTTGTCTTTCACTCTTTGCTTTTGTTGGGTGAGCGGAGCGCGGATCGTTCGTTCACGCCGCGCCTCAGACCGGCGCACGCTGCTCAGGAGGCGATGAAAAAGACCGGCGCGAAGCCGCCGCCTTCGGTGCGGAAATTCGTTGTCTGTCCCTGGTAGAGACGGGCAGCGGCCAGCAGGATTTCACCGTCATAGATGTAAAGGCGCACGTCCATTTTCCGAAGGAGCGGCGCGCCATCGACCAGAATCTGCCGTTCGCCCGGCGGCGCGAGCTCCTGAGCAATATAATCTGCGCCTGGAATATCTGCCCACACGGAGCGGGTGATCTTGTCGCCGCGATAAACCGCCTTGCCGCCATGCCCGGACGCCGGCTTGAAGAACAAGCGCTTGCGATCAGCCCACAGCGCCTCGGCGTTCGCCGGCGTCACGAGAACCGCGCGCGGCAAGGTGGAGAGCGCCTCGGCGATCTCGGGAGAGACGCCCCAACGTCGAAGCCGTGTTTGATCGGACAGCAGCGTGAGGTTGCGTTTGTCAGCAAAGAGCGCGTGATTGTAGGGATTGGGCGTAACGACTGCAGCGCCGTCGAGAAAGGCCTGTCGCAAGGCCGCGTGACGCGGCTCCAAGAGCGCAAAATCGACCAGCCGGTTGTAGACAAGATCGATGCGGCGCTCGCCGCACCTCAATTCGTGATCGACGTAAGTGAGATCCGAGGGGTCGGCGATCTCGGCTTCTATTCCGTGCGCCTCGAACAATCGGCGGGCGAGAACGAACTCGGGATAGAGGTATTGCGCCGCTGGCGCATCATCGACGATGGCGACGCGCGCCGGGCGTCCGCGCACGCGCTGACGCCGCCACTCAGACTCAAACATCGTAACGAACGCGGCTTCGAACCCGGCGACAGTCGATCCGTGCTTCGCGCCCTCGACCTCCGGGCAGCAGGCGATCTGTGCGCGGGCGCTGAATGCGTTCAGCAAGGCGCCGCCGGCATTGGTGTTGATTTCGATGAGACGCGGCGAGCCATCTCCCAAATGGAAATCGTAGCCCATCATTGCGCCAATCGGCCCGAAATCAGCGCGAGACGGCGGCGGCGCCCAGGCTAGGGCGGCATCCTTGTAAGCGGGCAGTCGAACGGTTTCCTCGATCGCACGCACGATCGTGAGCATGGCAAGGCGCTCGCTGTCCGCCAGAAAGACGGGCACATTCGAGAACAGGTGCTGGCGGTTCGCGACATGAGTCTCATAGAAGCCCATATCGCCCGCGGCGTCGCGCATGGCGACGGCTAGCGCGTCGCGGTCAAGCGTGATGCAGAAACAGCGTTGGTTGAGGTCAGCCGCGAGGCCGCGGACGCCGCCATCGACGCCGCATGCGACACCGGTTGGTCTTATTGCGTTATCGTCCTTGACGGGCGGTTCGGTCATCGAGTTCTCCACGGAGCACGGGACTATTAGCACGGTCGCTGGAAAGCGCCGCCGGAATCGCCTGGCGAGCTCGGCCAATATTATGGGACGATATTTATGGCTGCATGCCATGGCGGCGGTGGAAAATCGG
>CAZOEB010000165.1:0-3763 GCA_964578685.1 uncultured Caulobacterales bacterium | reverse complement strand
GCGTGGAGCTGGTTTTCATCGCGCATCGGCGCGGTGCAGCCTTCAAGATAGCTGACATAGGAACCCGGCGCGGCGACGATCAGCGTCCTCTCGAACTGGCCGGTGTTCGCCTCGTTGATGCGGAAATAGGTCGAGAGCTCCATCGGGCATCTGACGCCCGGCGGAACGTAAACGAAAGTGCCGTCCGAAAAGACCGCGCTGTTGAGCGTCGCGAAGAAATTGTCGGACGTCGGAACGACCGTGCCGAGATATTTCCGCACGAGATCGGCGTGCTCGCGCACCGCTTCCGAAATCGACATGAAGATGACGCCGGCCTTTGCAAGCTCCGCGCGGAATGTCGTCGCGACCGACACGCTGTCGAACACGGCGTCGACCGCGACTTTCGGCGCGCCCTCGACGCCGAGCAGCGTTTCGGTTTCCTTCAGCGAGATGCCGAGCTTTTCGAAATCGGCGAGAATTTCCGGCGGCACGTCGTCGAGCGATTTGTATTTCGCGCCGGTCTTCGGCGCGGCGTAATAATAGTGGTCCTGATAGTCGATCGCCGGATAGCGGATCATCGCCCATGTGGGCTCTTCCATCATCTTCCAGCGCGCGAAGGCTTCAAGGCGCCAGTCGAGCAGCCATTGCGGCTCTTCTTTCTTAGCCGAGATGTAGCGCACGGTGTCCTCGGAAAGGCCTTTGGGCGCCTTCTCCGACTCGATCGCGGTCGTGAAGCCGTATTTATAGGTTTCGAGCGCCTTCGCTGCGGCGACCGTGTCCTTGTCGATGCGTTCCGTCACGCCGCTCACTTCTTCTGATCCCTCGCGGCGTCTTCGATCTTTTTCAGCATGTTCGCCGTCCATGCTGCGGTCACGAACCACAGCGCCGCGTATACGGCGGCGCCGCCGCCGGCGATCACCAGCGCCTCGGCGCGGTCGATGTGCTGGCTTCCGCCGAAGAGCCGCAGCACTTCAATGGAGGCGAACAACGCCACCGCGACGAGCGCGGCGCGCATCAGCGCGCGTTTCCACAGCGGCTCCTTCGACTGGCCGATCATGAGAGGCCCTCAACAAGCAGGATGAGGCCGCTCGACGATGCGATGCGATCCTTCACGATTTCCTGATATTCCGGCGACCCCACCCAGGCGAAAAAGGCGGCTTTGTCCGGGAAGGAAAGCAGTACGACGCGGTTCGTGTCCGACTGGCCCTGCAAGAATTGCGGATGATCGTCGGCGACGAGCACGGTTCCCTTGAACTTCTCGAACACCGGCATGAACCGCTCGATGTAGCGGTCATAGGTCGGCCGGTCGTGCACATTGAGTTGAACGATCGCGTATACGGTCATTTTGGACTCCGATATTTCTTCAGGATTGAATGAAAAACGAGGCCGGCGATGATGCCGCCTATGACGTTGACGATCATCGGATAGAGAAGAGCCTTATAATCATCAGGCAGACTGTGACCGCGAAAGATGAATCCCGCGACAGTTGAAGCTGAGAACATGGCGAAGAAGCCGACACCCATATGCCAGCCCTTCGTGACATATGAGCTTTTTCCATCTTTCATCACGCAGCCCTCGCTTTGACGCGCGCATAGGCCGCCGGCCACGCGGCGGCGAACGCTTCTGCGTCGGCGTCGGTTGAATTCCACCCGAGCGAAACGCGGATGCCGCAAGCGGCGAGCGCTTCGTCGGCGCCCATCGCCGAGAGGACATGGCTCGGTTTGGTTTTCCCTGACGAGCAGGCCGAGCCTGACGAAATGGCGATCCCGGCGAGGTCCATCGCCATCAATTGCGTCGGCGACTGGAAACCCGCCGCGGAAAGCGACAGCGTGCCGGGGAGGCGCGCGGCGTCCTTGCCCCAGATGACGGCGCCGGCGTCTTCGGCCGCGCCTTGCATGCGGTCGCGCAACGCCGCGATTGCGGGGCCCTTGGCGATCGTCGCCGGCGCGCAGTCGCAGGCGGCGCCGAGCCCCGCGATCGCCGGGACATTGTGCGTGCCCGCGCGGCGGTTTTCTTCGTGCCCGCCGCCGCGCATCACGGGATGGAGGGCCAAGTTCGGCCCGGCGATCAGCGCGCCGACGCCGATAGGCCCGCCGAATTTATGCGCCGTCACCGCCATCAGGTCAGCGCCCGACATGACGAAATTGACGGGAACCTTCCCGACCGCCTGCGCGGCGTCGACGAAGAGGAGGCCGCCGGCGTCATGCGCGATGTCGGCCGCTTCCCTAACCGGCTGGATGACGCCGGTCTCGTTGTTGGCGAACATGATGCAGACGAGGAACCCGCCGTCGCGTTTCGCATCATGGTTCTTGAGACGGTCGCGCAGCCAGTCGAGATCGGCGTGGCCGCGCCTTGTCGCCGGGATCGTCTCGACGGGAACGCCGGTTTCACTTGCGTTCGCCGGCACGGCGGCGTGCTCGATCGCGCTGACGAAGATGCGCTTGACGGCGCCGGTCCTGACCGTGCCGTTGAGGGCGTAGTGGATCGCCTCGGTGCCGCCGCCCGTCAGGATCACGCCGTTCACCGGCGCGTTGATAAGGGTACGGAGCTTTTCGCGGCCCGCCTCGACCATGGCGCGCGCCGCGCGGCCCTCGGCGTGGACGGAGGAGGAATTGCCGACAAGCGCCATCGCGGCCGCGACCGCCTCGATCACTTCGGGGCGGACGGGCGTCGTCGCGTTATGGTCGAGATAATGGCGCATCAGCCCCTCGCCTCCGCCAATCGGGGATCCGGCGTTGCCATGCCGGCGACGCGGCCTGCGACGATGTCGTCGAGCGTCACCGCATAGAGGAAAAGTTCGATCTGGCGGCCAAGCTCCTCCCAGAGGTCGTGCGTCAGGCAGCGCGATCCGTCGCCACGGCACCCCGTAGCGGCGCCGCCGCAGGCCGTCGTGCGGATTTCCTCGTCGACCGCGCCGACGATGTCGCCGATCCGGATCGCTTGGGGCGCCCGCGCCAGGCGGTAGCCGCCGTCGGGACCCCGGGCGCTTTCAACGAGCCCCGCGCGGCGGAGCTTTCCGAAGAGCTGTTCGAGATAGGCGGTCGACAATCCCTGCCGCCCGGCGATCTCAGGGAGGGACACGGCGCCTGCCGCCCCGAAGGCGGCGATATCCGCCATCGCCTGCACGGCGTATCGTCCTTTGGTGGTCAGCTTCATGTTGGGCGCTCGCCCTGTTGCACTGCGGCAACGGACCGGCAGGAAATCCCGGCGGCCCGGCTCCGATGTGGTAAAGGCGCGTCCTCCGAGAGGCCGCTCCTTACGTTTTCGGCCTCGACTTAGTAAACCCGAGTAAAATAGTCAACATTTGCGCGACGTAGCCCCGACGCCCCAGCCGACAGGACAAGAGAGCGATGCCAGAAGTGATTTTTCCCGGCCCGGAAGGCCGCCTTGAAGGCCGATATCAGCGGGGCGCCGGGGAGAACCCGCCGGTCGCGCTGATCCTCCACGCGCATCCCTTGTTCGGCGGCACCATGAACAATCGCGCGGTCTATGAGCTGTACAACCTCTTTCTGCGCCGCGGCTTTTCGGTGCTGCGCTTCAACTTCCGCGGCGTCGGCCGTTCGGTCGGCGAATATGATCAGGGCCAGGGCGAGCTCGCCGACGCGGCGACCGCGCTCGACTACCTGCAGCAGCTGAACCCCAACGCGCCCTTCGCCTGGGTCGGCGGATTTTCCTTCGGCGCCTGGATCGGCATGCAGCTTCTGATGCGCCGGCCGGAAGTCGTTGGTTTTATCTCGGTGTCGGCGTCCGCCAACCTGTTCGACTTCACGTTCCTCGCGCCCTG
>CAZOEB010000164.1:0-3983 GCA_964578685.1 uncultured Caulobacterales bacterium | reverse complement strand
GGTTCGACCTCATCTCAGGCGGCGCGTCCGACGAAGGCGGCCTGCAGCAGAAGCCAGAACTCGTTTCCGTGAAGGCGCCGATCGTCGAGACTTCACACACGGACCTTGGACCGGAAGAAGACGCCGACGATCTCGCCGCGGCGCGGCGCCTCAAGGACCTATCCGATGTCGCGCGCCGCGCCATGGGCCTCGACCAGAGCCTCAAGGGGCAAGGCCTGTTGCCCGGCATTTGAAGTGAGATGACATGACCAACACGCGCATCAATATTCACATCTCGGCGGAAGCGGACGCGCTCCTGAATTCCGCCATCGCCGGCGGCGCGGCGAACAAGGGCGCGATCGTCGACGCGGCGCTGAAAGAGCTGCTCGATCCGAAACGGAAAGACTCAGCGCTCGCCAGGATCGCGCAGCGTCTCGACCGGCTGACCCGCGCGATGGAGAAACTGGCCGACGAGGGCATTGCGCAGAGCGAGACGCTCGCACTCTTCGTTCTTTATTATCTCTGCATCACGCCGCCTTTGCCGAAGGCAGCGCGCGCCGCGGCGGAAGCCGTCGGGCGGGAACGGTTCGATCACTTTGTCCGAGAGGTCGGGAAGCGCCTTGCCGGCAAGGAACGGTATTCCGATGCGCTCCTCGCCAGCATCGATCTCATTCGCAGCGAAGAAAGCGAAGCGCCGCAGCCGCAGGAGCGCGCGGCATGAGCGATCGCCCCCCAAGCGACGACACCGCGAGCCGCCGCGCCGCCATGCTGAAAACGGCCTTCGGCCCCGTCATCGGCGCCGCGCTCGAAGACGACAGCGTGATCGAGATCATGGCCAATCCCGACGGCGCGCTCTGGATCGAGCGGCATGGGGAGGGGCGCGTCCGCCAGGATCAGGTCATTCGCGCCGCCGACGCCGAGCGCATCATCCGCCTCGTCGCCAGCCATATCGGCTTTGATTGCGACAAGGCGCATCCGATCGTCTCGGCCGAGCTTCCGGGAACCGGCGAACGCTTTGAAGGCGTGCTGCCGCCGGTCGCGGTCGCGCCAGCCTTCGCGATCAGGAAGGCCTCAGGGCGGGTCATCGGGCTCTCTGAATATGTCGACGCCGGCATCATGAGCAGCGCCGATGCGCTGACGCTGAAGTCGGCGACGCTCAAGAAGCAGAACATCCTGATCGCCGGCGGCGCGTCGTCGGGGAAAACGACGCTGGCGAACGCGCTCCTCGCCGAGATCGCCGCAACGGATGACCGCATTCTCCTCCTCGAAGACACGCGCGAACTTCATTGCAGCGCGCGCGATGTCGTGGCGCTCAGGACCTCGCCCGGCGTCAGTCTCGAGACCCTCGTGCGCTCGACCCTGCGCCTCCGGCCCGACCGCATCATCGTCGGCGAAGTCCGCGGCGGCGAAGCCTTGGATCTCCTCAAAGCCTGGAACACCGGCCATCCGGGCGGCATCGCCACCGTGCACGCGAACTCCGCCGCCTCGGCGCTGACGCGGCTTGAACAATTGATCGGCGAGCGGACGACGCACATTCCCTGCCAGCTCATCGCCGACGCCGTCGATTTCGTCGTCTTCATCGCGCGAGGCGCCGAAGGGCGGCGCGTCAAGGAGATCGTCCGCGTCGATGGCCTCGATCACGACGGCTACCGCCTCGCAAAACCCAATCCACTCGAACTCATCGTCAACAACGAAATCGTCAACAATGAAGGAGCGCCGCGATGATTTCTCTCAACACTATCCACCGTCACCTGATCATGCTCGGGCTGATTGCGCTCGGCTTCCTGGTCCTCGGGGGCCCGGCGCACGCCGCCGGCTCCGGCATGCCCTGGGAGGCGCCCTTGGCCTCGATCCTCGCCTCGATTGAGGGGCCGGTCGCGCGCATCGTCGCCGTCATCATCATTATCATCACGGGGCTCTCTCTTGCCTTCGGCGACACCTCCGGCGGCTTTCGCCGGCTCATCCAGATCGTCTTCGGTCTCTCGGTCGCCTTCGCCGCGACCTCGTTCTTCCTCGCCTTCTTCTCCTTCGGCGGCGGCGCGCTGGTCTGAGGAGATGCACCCATGACCGAGGGCTATTCCATCCCGATCCATCGAAGCCTCACCGAGCCGATCATGATGGCCGGCGCGCCGCGGGGGATCGCGATCCTCAACGGCACCATCGCGGCGGCGGTCGGTCTCGGCCTGCAGATGTGGGTCGCAGGGATTGTGCTCTTCGTCATCGGGCACGCCGCGGCGGTCTACGCCGCGAAGAAGGATCCGCGCTTCGTCGAGGTCGGCGCGCGGCACCTGAAGCACAAGGGGTATCTCTCGTGCTGAACCTGAAAGAATACCAGGAGCGCCCGAAGCGCCTTGCGGATTATCTCCCCTGGGCGGCGCTCGTCGCGCCGGGCGTGATCCTCAACAAGGACGGCAGTTTCCAGCGGACGATCCGCTATCGCGGACCGGACCAGATGAGCGCGAGCGCCGAGGAGCTCGTCTCCTTCACGGCGCGCGTCAACAATGTGCTGAAGCGCTTTGGCTCTGGTTGGGCTTTGCACTTCGAAGCGACCCGCATCCCCGCCTCGGATTACCCCCCATCCGACTGGCGAGACGGCGCGGCGTTCCTCGTCGATGAGGAACGCCGCGCCGAGTTTGAGAGCGCTGGCGCGCTCTTCGAGAGCGCCTATCATCTGACCTTCGTCCATCTCCCCCCGACCGATCGCACCACCAAAGGCGAAGCGCTGTTCCTGACGCGCGAGAAGGGCGCCGTCGGCCCGTCCTGGCTCGAGCGGCTCGATCAGTTCACGCTGGAGACAGATCGCGCGATCGATCTCCTCTCGGCGCTGCTCCCCGAATGCCGGCCGCTCGACGACGCCGAGACGCTGACCTTCCTGCATGGAACGATCTCGACCAAGCGCCACAAGGTCGCCGTGCCGTCGACGCCGATGTTCCTCGATGCCTTCATCGCGGACTCAGCGCTCACCGGCGGCCTCGAACCGATGCTCGGGAACGAGCATCTCAGGATCGTCAGCGTCCAAGGCTTTCCGCCGGCGAGCGAGCCGGGGTTTTTGAATGCCCTCAATGAGCTCGGCTTTCCCTATCGCTGGACCACGAGGCTGATCCCGCTCGATAAATCCGTCGCAACCAGAGAAATCGCCAAATATCGACGGCAATGGTTCGCCAAGCGGAAATCGATCGCTGCCATCCTCAAGGAGACTTTGTTCAACGAACAAAGCGTCCTTATCGACGCCGACGCCGACAACAAGGCCGCCGACGCCGACGCGGCGCTGCAGGAACTCGGGGCCGACGATGTCGCGTTCGGGTATCTCACCTGCAGCATCGTCGTCAGCGACGCGGACGCCGGCGTTGCGGATTTGCGCGCCAAGGAGATCGAGCGCGTCCTCAACGGCCTCGGCTTCGTCGTCATCCGCGAAAGCGTCAATGCCGTCGACGCCTGGCTTGGGAGCCTCCCCGGACAGCTCTACGCCAATATCCGCCAGCCGCTCCTCCATACGCTGAATGTCGCGCATCTCGCCCCCTGGTCGGCCGTATGGGCCGGCGCGCCATGGAACGAGCACCTCAATGGCCCACCGCTCATCCAGGCGACGACGCATGAGACGACGCCGTTCCGGCTCTCGACGCATATCGGCGATGTCGGGCACGCGCTCGTCGTCGGCCCGACCGGCGCCGGCAAATCCGTGCTGCTCGCGCTGATGGCGCTGCAGTTCCGTCGTTACAAGGGCGCGCAGGTCTTCGCCTTCGACAAGGGCAAGTCGATGCGCGCGGCGATCCTCTCGCTCGGCGGTTCCTTCCACGATCTTGGCGGCGAGGCGGCGCCGGCGTTCCAGCCGCTGCGCGATATTGATGGCGCCGCGGCGCGGTCCCGCGCGCAAAGCTGGCTCCTTGGCGTTTTCGCGCAGCAGGGCGTCGCGGTCGATCCCTCGATCTCTGACGCGCTGTGGCTGGCGCTGACCAACCTCGCCGAAGCGCCGGCGCGCGAGCGGACCTTGACGGGGCTAACGC
>CAZOEB010000163.1:0-4017 GCA_964578685.1 uncultured Caulobacterales bacterium | reverse complement strand
ATTGTCTTTCGACACCTTGCCGACGACACCGCTGGTGTAGATCTCGGTGGTCGCCGTATCATTCAAAAACGCCGCCGAACCGCCGGAAACCTCGACGCCCGGCGCCATCGCCGCGTAAATCCGTTTCGCCTGCGGCTCGTCGATCAGGATCATGCCGCCCTTCGGTATGCCGTGCGCGGCGAGGAAGCCGTCCTCCGCTTGCGCGAGCACGTCGACGATGGCGTTGCCGACGCCGACGACGTCGAGAGCGGGAGACAGCATGAAAAAACTCCTTGGCGAACGATTGCTGGGCGCAGCGCGTCGTCTTAAGGGGATCGTCGCGGCCCCGCCTTGTCGGGTGCGCGCGCCTTTTGGTCAAGGATCGCGCCGATGACGTTCCGGTCTCCCCTCCTTCTGGCAGCAGGCCTCGCCGCCGCGGGATGCGCGACGACGACGGCGCCGGCGACGCCGGCGGCGTCACGGGCGCCGGGCAAGCCCGTCTTCCTCGCCGCCGACTTTGAGAATGCGACGGCGGCGGAAATCGATGAAAAGCTGGGCCTCCCTGCGCTGACCCGCATCGAAGGGCCCGGCGAGTTCCGCCGCTACACGCTCGCGCGCTGCGCGCTCATCATTATTCTTTACCCGGATGATAAGGGCGCGCGCCGCGCCGCGACGCTTCACGCCGGCGCGCTCGTCTCCGGCGAAGAAGCCCCGACGCTCGATGAATGCCTCGCGGCGGGGAAGGCGGGCTGAGGGATCAGGCGCGCGCCGGCCCCGGCTCGGGTTTTTCTTCCTTGTAGACCGGCGGCGGTGCCGGCGCGGACGCCGTTGTCGCGGCGCGCGCGCCTGCGCGGCTCTGGCGCAGCCATTCAAGGCCGCTGGCGACGACGGCGACAAGGCCGAGGGCCGCCGTCAGATAGAACACATAGGCGAAGCCGCGGGCCTCGATCAGTTCGCCGAGCGCGCCGCGTCCGAGCGAGCCGATCAGCATCGTCAGCGACGCGAACAACGCATATTGAACGGCTGCGTAGCGCGGGTTCACGATCGATGAGAGATAGGCGACGATCGCCGCGCTCGCAAAACCGACAGCGAGATTCTCAGCGCCGATGACGACCATCAGGCGGCTGAGGCGCTCGTCGATCGTCACCTGCAGCGTCAGCGCGTCCGCGAGCGGCTGCAACGCCGGGAAAATCCCGTAGAGCGCGAAAGTTCGCATGAAGGCGTCGATTCCCGCGCCGCCAGACGCCAGATCGGCGAAGAGGAGATTGGTCGCGGCGGCGAGAAGGGCGCCCGCGAACAGGCACGGCATGCGTCCGAAGCGGATGATCGCCGCGGCGCCGATCGTGATGCCGAAGAAGGTCATCAGCGATCCGAACACCTTCGACGCGATCGCCACCTCGTCATTGGTGTGATGCAACGCGCCGTGCTGGTCGCCGAGATAAAACGGAAAGGCGAAGGCGCCCCAGACGAGATCGGCGAAGCGGTAGGAAAGAATGAGAACGAGAACGAGAACCGCGCCGGGTCCGAGCCGCTTCAGGATGTCGATCAGCGGCTCCATGACGGAGGCGTAGACGGCGTCAAAGGCTTTCTGCGCCGGCCAGGCGCGATCGTCATCCGCGCGCTTTTCCTTGCCGCTGATCCGTAGAAGCCGCGCTGCGATCATCACCGGCGCGATGATGGAGGCGAGGACGATGAGCGGTCCGGTCTCTCGGGTGAAGGCCCCGGCGTTCGCCATGTCCGGATGCTCGAGCGCATACGCCATGAAGCTGAAGATCGCGGCGAAAGATCCCGCCCAGAAGATCATCACCGGCGCCACCGCGAGGTTGCGCTGCTTCGCCGCCGGCGCGTCCGCGTCGACTTCGATCGCGCGCCGGCGCGGCGGGCCGTCGAGGGCGATGAAGACCCCGGCGACGGCGAGCGTCATCAACCCGGCGAGGGCGACGAAGGTCGTGTTCCAGCCGATGCGCGCCGCCATGATGAGCGCGCCCGCGCCGCCGAGAATGGCGGCGAGCCGGTAGCCGACCTGATAGACGGAAGAGAGGAGGTCGACAGGGGTCTCTTCGTCAGCGACTTCGATGCGCCAGGCGTCGATCAGGATGTCCTGCGAAGCCGAAGCGAAGGTGCAGATGACGGCGGCGATCGCGATGACGCCGATCGCCGACTGAGGCGAGACCGTCGAAATGACGCCGAGCGCGGCGACGATCACCGCCTGCAACAGAAAAATACCGGCGCGACGCTGGCCCATGCCGAACAAAGGCGGCGTCGGCGCCCGGTCGATCGCCGGCGACCACAGGAATTTGAAGCCGTAAATGATGATGATCCACGAGAAGACGCCGATCGTCTTCACGTCGACGCCGTCGTTCGTGAACCAGGCGTTGAGCGTCCCGGTGATCAGCACGTAAGGAAGGCCCGCCGCGAAGCCGAGAACAAACATCGCCAGCGTCTTGCGACGCCGGAGAGCGCGGAAGATGTCGCGCCAGGTCGTTTTTTTCGCGCGGTCGGCTTCGGTCATAAGGTTTTCTGGAACTGCGGGGAGCGCAGTCTAGGCGCATTCGCGGCGAGAAGAAGGCCCTGACGCTTAAGAGGCCGCGTCGAGCGCGTCGCCGGCGCCCCATTTCACCAGCATCGAGGTGAGGTCATCGGGCTCAAAGGGCTTGGATAGAAAGTCGTTCATGCCGGCGGCGAGGCATTTCTGGCGGTCCGCGGCCATCGCGTTCGCCGTCAGCGCGACGATCGGCGCCTCCGCCGCCGGCGTTCCGAGCGCGCGGATACGGCGGCTCGCTTCAAGGCCGTCCATTTCGGGCATGTGCATGTCCATGAAGATCATGTCATAGCCGCCGCCCTCAGCCGCCGCGACCGCTTCGACGCCGTTCGCGGCGACATCGACCTTGTGCCCTGCGCGTCGCAACAGCGTCGTCGCGAGGACCGCGTTGATCTGGTTGTCTTCAGCGAGGAGTATCTTCATCGGGCGGTTGAATTTCGGCGCTTGCTGGCGTTGTTCCTTCTGCGGCTCGGGACGGCGGGGCCCGCGCGCCACTTCTCGCATCAGCGTCGCATGACGTACCGGTTTGATGAGATATCCCTCAAAGCCCTTAAGGCGCATCCGTTCGACGGCGCCGCGCGCGGCCGTCGGCGCGAGAACGAGCGCGCGGCCCGCAAGCGCGATCGTCTCGGCGTCGAGAGCGTCGGCGATGTCGAAATCGCACAGGAACAGCGCGCCGGGCGATTCCTTCAGCGCGAAAGCGGCGTCTCGCGGATCATCGACGAGGCGGATGTTGGTCGCCCCGAAAGCCTGCATCTGCAGACGCGTGATGCGCGACAGAATCGTCGAGCCGGTGGCGATGACGACCGGCGGCGCCTCGATCCGCATCACCTCCGGCCACTCGCCTCCCGAACCGACAAGAATCGTCAGTGTAAAGACGCTTCCCTTGCGGGGGGCGCTCTTGACGGCGACGTCTCCGCCCATCGCGCGGGCGAGCCGCCTTGTGATGGCGAGGCCGAGGCCGGCGCCTTCCGACCGGCGCTGCGCGTCAAGGCTCGCCTGTGCGAACTCATCGAAGAGGCGCGGCGCCGCATCAAGGTCGATGCCGACGCCGGTGTCCCTGACGGCGCAGATGAGGCGCACGCCCTGCGGCGCGGCCTCGGCGCTGACTTCGATCGCGACGCCGCCGACATCGGTGAACTTGACCGCATTGCCGGCGAGATTGATGAGCGACTGGCGGATGCGCGCTTCATCGCCGATCAGCCGGCGCGGCGTCGAGGGATCGACGAAGCAGCCGATTTCGATGCCTTTCTCGGCCGCGCGCGGAGCGAGAAGTTCAGCGACCCCTTGCACGAGCGTGTAGGGATCGAACGGCGCCTTTTCGAGATCGAGCCGCCCGGCGTCGAGCTTCGATAAATCGAGGAGGTCGTTGATGAGGCGCAACAATCCGTCGCCGGACTGCTTCATCGCGTCGACATAGGCGCGCTGGTTGGCCGAAAGTTCCGTATCGAGAAGAAGCGTCGCCATGCCGAGAATGCCGTTGAGCGGCGTGCGCA
>CAZOEB010000162.1:0-4049 GCA_964578685.1 uncultured Caulobacterales bacterium | reverse complement strand
CTAGCGCGGGTTGTGATCGAAGTGAGCAGGTTTTTCTTCCGCTCATCTCCGCGAAAGCGGTGATCCAGGGCCCCGAAGGGCTGCGCTGTGTGACGCTGGACTCCCGCTTGCACGGAAATGAGCGGGGAAGGTGAAGGAATCGGTCTGGTTGCAACGCGCTCGAGAGATTGCGGCGCGGCGCCCCGTTTTCTTAGCGCCCCACTTTCGCGTGTTGTCGCTCAACGCCGCCCGCTTAGGCGTCCGGCCCTTTCAGCACCAGTTCCGACACGTCGCGGAAATCGCCGATGCGGCCCTTGATGAAGCTGTTGAAGGCGATCGAATAGCGCGGCTCGGTCGAACCGTTCACCTGCACCATGTGCTGCAGGCTCGACGAGAACAGGATGACGTCGTGCTTGCGCGGCATCACCAAATTCGCCGTGGCGTTATAAAGATTGTTCTTGTCGCGCTCGGGGCGCAGCTCGATCTGCTGATAAGTGCGATGACGGTCGAAAATCATGCCGGACACGGGCTCGGGCAGGTCGGTGTAGTAGAGCGATCCTGAAACGATGGAATTGGAATGCGTATGTCCGTGCATGCCGACGCCCGGCGGGTTGATGAGCGACCATGACTGCGTGATGTAGAGCCGCTGCTTCACGCCGAGGACCTCGGCGGCGTAGGCGTCGAGCGTTTCCTGCACCGCCTTTTTGACGCTGCGCAGCTGGGGCTCCTCGAAGATGTAGAGGTTTTCCGAAATCAGGTTCGACTTGTTGCGGATCATCTTGAGGTTTTTGATGAAGTCGACCTGCTCGGCGCTGATCGCGTGTCCGATGTTGGCGCGCATGAACGGCTCCGCAAACAGCGGCTGAATGTCGAATTTTACGGCGGTCATAATTCTTGAATCCCCGAAGGTCCGGCGTTTCCCCGCGCCGGATGTGAGCCCGCCGTCACTATGGCGCCCTGCGGCGGGCCGAACAAGTTCGCCAGGATGCTCCTTGCGCGGACGGCATGCGGACGATATGGCGGCGCCATGCAGTTGAGGTTGAACGCCGCCCTTGATGCGCCGGCCATCGCCGCCGCCTACGCCCGGTCGATGCGGCTCCATGTCCCGCATTTTCTAGAAACGGCGGACGCCGAGGCCCTGCATGCGGAAATCGCCGCGCAGCGCCAATGGAACTTCGTCATCTTCGCGCATGAGAAGAACATGGATCTCGACGCAGCGGGCTGGGACAGGCTTGACGCCGAGACCAAGCGCAAGGCGATCGCGATCGTGCATGAGCGCGCCAATCACGAATTCGCCTTCATGCACTACAAGCTCTCGCTCTACGACCGCTATCATCAGGGGCGCCAGCTGACGCCCGGGCTGATCGACTTCTTCGAGTTCCTGAACGGCGAGGCGTTCTTGGGCTTTGCGCGCGCCGTCACCGGGCACGCCGACATCGCTTTCGCCGACGCGCAGCTGACCGCGTTCAGTCCCGGCCATTTCGTCACCATCCACAATGACGATCTTGAAGGGAAAAACCGCCGCGCCGCCTATGTCCTCAACCTGACGCCCGAATGGCGCGAGGACTGGGGCGGCTACCTGAATTTCTTTGACGATGACGGGCACGTCGTCGCGGGGTTCAAGCCGGCGTTCAACGCGCTGAACCTCTTCTCGGTGCCGATGCGCCATGCCGTCGGCGCGGTCGCGCCCTTTGCGAGGAAGCCGCGGATCGTCGTGTCGGGCTGGCTGCGCGCCGGCGCCGATCCGATGCGCGCGGGCTGAGGCGTCAGCGTTTCGGCGCGTAGAGCGTCAGGCGGATTTCGGTGAAGCCGTTTTCTGGCCACAGCCGGTCGACGTCGATTGCGGTCCACGCAGGATAGGGCTCGGCGAAGCGTTTGGCCTTCACCCGCATCAAAATCGGCGCCTCGCGCGGCAATTCGGCATGAAAGGTCGTCATTTCGACGACGTCCTTCCAGTCGGCTCCGGCCGCCTTGATGATTTCTTCAAGCCGCACGAAAGCCCGCTCGAAACCGGCTTCAATCGCCTCTTCCGACGGCGCGACGGGCTTGCCGCCCTCGCCGGGCGCGTAGCCGGCGACGACGCCGGAAACAAATACGAAGTCACCGGCGCGCACCGCCGGGGAAAACCCATAGTCCTTCACCTGCCATTCAAGGCCAGCCGGCACGATCGGTTCCGGGGGTTCGGCCAGCGCAGGCGCGGCTGCGAAGGCAAGGCAAAGCGAGAGCAGGCGCATGAGTTGTTCTCCTGAAAGAGCGTCTGGATAAGGGGCCGCCCCGATCACGGGAAATCAGGCCCGCGTGATCGCCCGCCGTCTGTCGCAACCGCCGAACGCCCTGTCGCAGAAGCGCTGCCGCGACGGGCGTCGCCGCCGCATCCTCGCCGAAATCGGGAGGCGATCATGATCATTGGAACAAGAACAGGCGCAGCGCTCCTTGCGGCCTTTGCGGCGCTCGCCCCGGCGATGGCGGCGGACTACCGCGCCGAAGCCGGACAGATCGCCGGCGAGATCGTCGCGATCCATCCGCGCGGGGACGAGATCGCCGGGACGCCTGCTTTCATCGAAGCAAAGAAAGCATTGCTCGCAGAAGCGCAGGACACGGATCTTCCCCACTACGCCGCCGCGCTCGGGCGGCTCTTTCATGCGGCGAATGACGGGCACACGGCGGCGATCCCGCTTTACGGCGAAGCGCCGGAATTCAAGCAGCGCTACCCGCTGAAATTGAAGCGCTTCGACGATGGGCTCTACGTCGTCGCTGCAAAAGGCGCGGCGGCGCCCCTTCTCGGCGGGCGCGTCACGGCGATCGGCGGTCGCAATATTGACGCGCTTTTGCGCGACTTCGTCGCCATGCAGGCGTCCGGCAATCGCGCCTGGCCCGCGAACTGGACGCCGGTCGGCATGACGGTTCCCGGTTTCCTGATCGGCCTTGACGCGGCGCCCTCGCTCGACGCCGCCGTCCGCTACGAGGTCGCCTTTACGGGCGGGCGTCGCGCCAGCGCAAAGCTCAGCCCCGCCGCGGACGCGCATGAAGGCTTGTCGGAACTTCCGCGAACGCCGCCCCCGCTCGCGGCCGTCAGCGACGGGACGGAAAACTACACCGCCGAAATCGCGGAGGGGCGCGCGCTCGTCATCGTCATCGGCGCGATGGAGGACCAGCCGAAAAAGCCGATGCGGGATTTCCTGATTGCGGCGATCAAGGCCGTCAACACGACGAACGCGGACCGCCTCATTATCGACATTCGCGACAATGGCGGCGGCAACAACATGCTCGCTGAGCCCTTGCGCCGTACGATCGTCAAGAGCCGCTTCAACAAGCGCGGCGCGCTCTATGTTCTCACCGCGCCGCAGACATTCTCCGCCGCGCAGAATTTTGCAACGCGCCTCGAACGCGAAACGGAAGCGATCTTCGTCGGCGAGCCTACGGGGGGCTCGCCCAACCATTTCGGCGACGCCAAATTCGCCAGGGCGCCGCAGTCCGGCATTCCCTACATCATCTCGACCTTGCGCTGGCAGGACTCCCCGCCCTTCGATGATCGCGACTGGATTCTTCCGGATATCCCGGCGGCGCCGGCGTTTTCCGATTATGTCGCCGGCCGCGACGGCGCCCTCGCCGCCGCGCTCGCCGACCAGCCGGCGGAGGAACCGCTTGAAACCTGGGCGCGCCGAACGATGCAGCCCTGGGATCGCGAAAGCCAGAAGAAGGGCTGGCGCTTTTTTTACGAGAAAAACTGACGGCGAAATTCTACTTCGCGCGCCGCCGCCTTTCCGCTATGCGGATCGCCGCATTCTGAAGGAGAGCCGCGGTGACGAAGCACAAGGGCGTCAAGAAAGTCGTTCTCGCTTATTCGGGCGGGCTCGACACCTCGGTCATCCTGAAATGGCTGCAGGTCGAATATGGCTGCGAGGTCGTCACCTTCACCGCGGACTTGGGGCAGGGCGACGAGCTTGAACCGGTGCGCCGCAAGGCCGAGCGGAACGGCGTCAAGGAAATCTACATCGAGGACCTCCGCGAGGAGTTCGTGCGGGACTTCGTGTTCCCGATGATGCGCGCGAACGCGCTCTATGAAGGCC
>CAZOEB010000161.1:0-4076 GCA_964578685.1 uncultured Caulobacterales bacterium | reverse complement strand
GAGACGAGCGCGCCGGCGACGCCGACCGCCCTGCTCGCGTCCGTCACATAGACGACGCCGTGGTCGTAGTTCGGCGCGATCTTGACCGCCGTATGCGCGCGGCTCGTCGTCGCTCCGCCGATCAGCAGCGGCACGGAGAAATTCCGCCGCTTCATCTCCGCCGCGACGTGGCGCATCTCATCAAGGCTCGGCGTGATGAGGCCCGAAAGGCCGATGATGTCGACGTTCCGCTGCTTCGCTTCCGTCAGGATCCTGTCGGCGGGAACCATGACGCCAAGGTCGATCACTTCGTAATTGTTGCACTGGAGAACGACGCCGACGATGTTCTTGCCGATGTCGTGCACGTCGCCCTTGACGGTCGCGAGCAGGATCTTCCCGTTCGCCTTGCCCTGATCGAGGCCCTGCTCTTTCTTCTCCTGCTCCATGAACGGCGTCAGATAGGCGACCGCCTGCTTCATGACGCGCGCCGATTTGACGACCTGCGGCAGGAACATCTTTCCGGCGCCGAAGAGATCGCCGACGATGTTCATGCCGTCCATCAGCGGCCCTTCGATCACGAAGAGCGGCCGGCCGAGCTTTTGTCGCGCTTCCTCGGTGTCCTCGACGATGAATTCGGTGAGACCTTTGACAAGCGCATGCTTCAACCGCTCCTCAACGCTCGCCTTGCGCCAGGAAAGATCGGCTTCGGTCTTCTTCCCGGCTTCGCCCTTGAACTGCGCGGCGACGTCCAAAAGGCGCTCCGTCGCGTCAGCGCGGCGATTGAGGATGACGTCCTCGACGGGATCGCGCAGATGGCGCGGAATTTCGTCATAGATCGCGAGTTGTCCCGCATTGACGATGCCCATGTCCATGCCGGCCTTGATCGCATGATAGAGGAAGACCGAATGCATCGCCTCGCGGACGGGATCGTTGCCGCGGAATGAAAACGAAATATTGGAGACGCCGCCCGACACGCGCGCGCCAGGCAGCGTCTCCTTGATCGCGCGCGTCGCCTCGATGAAGTCGAGCGCGTAATTGTTGTGTTCCTCGATGCCGGTCGCCACCGCGAATATGTTCGGATCGAAGATGATGTCGTCAGGGGGGAAGCCGAGCTGGTCGACAAGAAGGCGATAAGAGCGCGTGCAAATCTCGATCTTGCGCGCCGCCGTGTCCGCCTGCCCTTTCTCGTCGAAGGCCATGACGACGACCGCGGCGCCGTAGCGCATGACCTTACGCGCCTGGTTCAAAAACGCCTCTTCGCCTTCTTTCAGCGAAATCGAATTGACGATCGCCTTGCCCTGGACGTTCTTGAGGCCTTCTTCGATCACCTCCCATTTCGAGGAATCGATCATCACCGGCACGCGGCAGATGTCGGGCTCCGACGCGATGAGACGCAGGAAACGCCGCATCGCGGCGACGCCGTCAAGCATTCCCTCGTCCATGTTGACGTCGATGACCTGGGCGCCCGCTTCGACCTGCTGGCGCGCGATCGCGAGCGCATCCTCGTAGCGTTCTTCCTGGATGAGTTTTCTGAACTTCGCCGAGCCGGTGACGTTCGTCCGCTCGCCGATGTTGACGAAGATCGGCGTCGTCATGCGGCGGCGCCCGCACTTTGCGTCGGCGCCTTCTTCTCAGGCTTCGGCCTGACGCCCAGCATCATGCAGAGCGCGTAAGCGAGATCGTCGCGGTTGAGGGTGTAGAAGTGGAAATGCTTCACGCCCTGCTCGGCGAGCGCAAGGCATTGCTCGGCTGCGACCGTCGCCGCGATCAGAAGGCGCGTCGACGGATCATCGTCGAGATTCTGGAAGAGCTTGACGAGCCGTCCCGGAATCGTCGCGCCGCACGTGTCCGCCATCTTCCGCAAGCCCGCGAAGTTGGTGATCGGCATGATGCCGGGCACGATCGGGATGGTGACGCCCGCCGCGCGGACGCGGTCGAGATAGCGGAAATAGACCTCGTTGTCGTAGAAGAACTGGGTGATGCCGCGTGTCGCGCCGGCGTCGATTTTTCTTTTCAGCATGTCGATGTCCGCCGCCTGCGACGGGCTGTCAGGATGCTTTTCAGGATAGCAGCCGACGCTGATCTCGAAATTTGCGATCCGGCGCGCGCCTGCAGCGAGCTCTGCGGCGTTGGCGTAGCCGCCGGGATGGGGAATGTAACGCTCGCCAGGCCCGCCCGGCGGATCGCCGCGCAGCGCAACGATATGCCTCACCCCTTCCGCCCAATAATCGCGCAGCACCGCATCGACTTCGTCTTTCGTCGCGGCGACGCAGGTAAGGTGCGCGGCGACCGGCAGATCCGCTTCCGCGATGATGCGGGAAACCGTGTCATGCGTGCGTTCGCGCGTCGAACCGCCCGCGCCATAAGTGACGGACACGAAATCTGGCGCCAGCGGGCGCAGCTTTTCAACCGCCGCCCACAGCTTTCCCTGCATCGCCTCGGTCTTCGGCGGGAAGAATTCGAAGGAGACATGAAGGTCGGACATCGCTTTCCCTTACGCGACACGTTTCTTGAAGCTGCGAACGCTGTCGCGCGCCTTGGCGAGCCAGATCTTGACGGTGAGCGACTTGCCGTCGATGCGGCCGGGCGGCAGCGTTTCCGTCGCGACGAGATCGAGGCCCGCCGCCGAGCACCAGTCCGCGACCTCCTCATCCGGGAAGCCCAGCCGGCGATGGGCGTGATCGTCGCGCAGGAATTCAAGGTCATGCGGCGCGAAATCCGACATCAGGAGCCGGCCGCCTGGTTTCAGAAGGCGCGCCGCTTCCGCAACCGCCGCCGCCGGATCGGCGAGATAATGCAGCACCTGATGGATGCAGACGACATCGGCGAGCCCGCTTTCGAGCGGCAGCGCGAAAAGGTCGCCGTGGCGCACCTGCGCATGGGTGACCCCGGCGCGGTCGAGATTGGCGCGGGCGACCGCCAGCATCTCGCGCGAGAGATCGAAACCGAGACCCTTTTCATAGGCGTCTGCGAAAATCGTCAGCATACGGCCGGACCCGGCGCCGAGGTCGACGAAGAGGCCGACCTTCTCCGGCGCGAGCGCGCGCATGCGCTTTTCGACGGCGGCCTCCTCGATCTGGAGACCTCGCAGGCGATCCCATTCGGCGGCGTTTTTCTCGAAATACGCGCTCGCAAGGTCGGCGCGCGCCTGCCGGCTCTGCGCGAAGCGTTCGCCGTCGCGCGCAATGACGCGGTCGCCGGATTTGTTGAGCGCCTTGACCGCCCCGATGATGGCGTCGGTCGCTTCGAGCGCGGGGGCCGCGGCGCGGTAGAACATCCATGATCCTTCGCGGAACTTATCGACAAGCCCCGCCTCGGTGAGGATCTTGAGATGGCGGCTGACGCGCGGCTGGCTCTGACCGAGAATCTGGGTGATTTCAGTGACCGTCAGTTCCCCGCGCAGGAGGAGCGCCATGATCCTGAGGCGCGTTTCCTCCCCGATGGCGCGAAAGACATGAAGCTGGCGGTCGAGTGACATGGAGGATAGGCCCTTGCGAAGCGAGATATAAACATATCTTTATATAAATCTCAAGCGGCGTGACCACACGATCATGCGGGGGAGGGCCGCCGCCGCGCGCCAGGCCCGATGGACAGGCAACCGCAATCCCGCCAAGGTCTGCGGCTATCTCTGGGGCGTACGGATATGAGCTTTAACAGGGCGCGTATGGCGATGGTCGCGAGACTGGTGGGATTGATGGCGGCGGCCGCTCTGTCGGCCGGCGGCGTCGCGCTTGCCCAGGAGGAGAAGCCCTCGCCGCCGCTGGAAACCGAGGACGAACTCGCGCCGCCGGTCGATGCCGGCGCCGAGGCGGCGCCTGCCGCTGCCGCCGCCGATCCCTGGGAAGGCTTTAACCGAAAGGTCTTCGGTTTCAACGACACGGTCGACAAAGGCTTCTTTGTGCCGGCGGCGAAAGCCTATCGCGCGACAACGCCGAAGGCGGGCAGGCGCGGCGTTCGCCGCTTCCTCGCCAATCTCGGATCGCCGAGCGTCTTCATAAACGACGTCCTTCAGGGAAATTTTGGTCGCGCGGGAAAGACGCTTTCGCGCTTCGCCATCAATTCGACGATCGGCGCCGGCGGCTTCGCCGATCCCGCAG
>CAZOEB010000160.1:0-4149 GCA_964578685.1 uncultured Caulobacterales bacterium | reverse complement strand
CGATGAGGAGAATAAGGTTGCCGAGGAAATCGATCGGATCCTCGATCATGCGCGCCGTTCCCGGATCGTGCGCCATCAGCGAGATGAAGTCGAATTTCGGCGCCGCCGCGGCGCGTTCCGTCCACAGGCGCTGGAAATAGGGAAGGCATTCCTCGCTGAGGATGCGCCGGCGCTCCTCAAACGGCATCGTGTAATTTCCGACGAGTTCCGACGACGTCGAAACGTCGGACCAGAACGGCAAAAGGCGCCGGTCCTCCCACGGAAAATCGAAAAGGGTCGCGAGCATCTGCGTCGTCAGCTCGATCGACACGCGGTCGACCCAGTCGAAATCCTCGCCGACCGGCAAGCTGTCAAGCACTGCGCCGACGCGGCCGCGCATCAGCGCCTCAAGCTCGGAAAGGCGCTGCGGCGCAACCGCCGGCTGCGCCGCCTTGCGCTGGATGTCGTGGACGGGCGGGTCCTTGGCGATGAACATCGTCGGGTTGAACTCCGGCGACTGGTCGCCGACGACGATGTTCCTCTCCGAGGAGAAATCGTGGTGATTGGTGTCGATCGCGACGATGTCCTCGTGACGCGTCACCGACCAGAAAGGCCCCGATGGTCCGGTTTTCGAATAATGCACCGGCGCCTCATTGCGCAGTCGCCGGAAGATCGCGTGATGCGCGCCGGTCTGGAAATAATCCGAGCGGCTCGGATCGAGATCCTCAAGCGCCATGCTGATCGGACAGGTGCGGGTCCCAGCGATCGCTTCGGAGGCCATAAGGCTCCTCCACCGGTGGCGACCGAGCGTCTAGCACGCCGACGCGACCGCCGCATGTCGGTTATTCAGCCGCCGCCGTCGCGCGTTCGCCGGTTCCGGCGTTTTGCAGGGCGCCGACAGCCTCATAGATGCGCCAGGACCAGAAACGGTTGCTGCCCTCGCGGCTCGCCCGCCGCCAGCCGCGGGCGCGCAGCCGCTTGTCGAGCATCCAGTTGAAATAGCCATGCGCGCAGAGGAGCACGTCGCCATGGGCGGTCTCGCGCGTCAGGCGCTCAATCGCCTGATCGACGCGGATCCAGGCCTCGGCATGCGTCTCAACGCCGCCCGGCGCGAAGCCGAACACCCAGAACGCGCGGCTGATGACGCCCCACTGGCCGGGCGAAAGCTTCAGGAACGGCACCGGCGGCGGCGGCAAAGGCGCTTCGACGAACAGGGGATCGGCCGGCACCTCGCGTCCCCCGCGCGTCGCCTGCCGGGCGGTTTCGATCGCGCGCGGCAATGTCGAGGAAAGGACCGTCTTCGCCCCCGAAGCGAGATCGATAAGGCTCTGCGGCGGGCGTTCGTCGGGGTGGAGGCCGCTCGCGTCATATTGCGCCCACCAGTCGCCATAGTCGGCGGCGCTGATGCGCACGTCGCGCGACAGGTTGGGGCGGCCGTGCCGCGCGGTGATGATCCGACCCGCCATTACAATTCGCAAAGCCCTCCGGCGGGCCTTATCGCGCGGTTCTCAGCCGTCCATCAAGGCCGCAACATGCGCCGCCGTCGAGCGCGCGAGCGCGCCGAGGTCATAGCCGCCTTCAAGAAGAGACACGACCCGGCCGGCGCATGAGGCGCGCGCAACGCCAAGAAGTTCGCGTGTCACCCAGTCGAAATCCTCTTCGGTGAGCGCAAGGCCGCCGAGGGGGTCTGCGCGATGCGCGTCAAAGCCGGCGGAGATGACGAGAAAATCGGGCCGGAACGCAGACAGCGCCGGCAACAGCCTGTCGCCCCACGCGCGGCGGAACGCATCGCCGCCTGATCCTGTCTTCAGGGCTGCATTGGCGACATTGTCGAAGGCGCCGCGGTCGCTGTCGCGCCCGGTGCCGGGATATTGCGGCCATTCATGGCTCGACGCGTAAAACGCGTTTTCGTCGTACCAGAAGATCGCCTCTGTCCCGTTGCCGTGATGGACGTCGAAATCGACGACCGCGATGCGCGTCGCCCCATGCGCGGCGCGTGCGTGGAGCGCAGCGATCGCCGCCGAATTGAAAAGGCAGAACCCCATCGCGCGATCGGCGGGCGCGTGATGCCCGGGCGGGCGCGCGGCGACGAAAGCGTTTGTCGCCTCGCCCGCATAGATCGCGTCGACAGCGGCGACGCCTGCGCCCGCAGCGCGCAAGGCGGCCTCGAGCGACGAGGGGCCCATGACCGTATCGGGGTCAAGCCGCACCATCCCGTCTGCGGGCGCCGCATCGAAAATCGCTTCGACATAGGCCGCATCATGCGCGCGCTTGATCGCGCCTGCGTCGGCGCGCGGCGCGGTCCGGCGCATGAGCGCGGCGAAGCGCTCGGCGGCGAGCGCGACGCGCACCGCTTCATACCGCTCCGCCCGCTCGGGATGACCCGGCGGCGTTTCATGCTCGCCGAAGGCGTCGTGTTCGAAAAGAAGCGTCGTCATCGAAGGTCTTTCGCCCGGAGGTGCTTTCCCTCATTAGGAAGGTCACGGTGAAGCAAAGACAAGGGGCAAGCAGGTGATCGGTCGCGCGATGTCAGTTCTGGCGGCGGGGCTCTTGGCGCTCGCCGCCGTCATGGTGGGACGGACGCTGACGCTGCCCGGCGCGTCGGCGACGGCGCTGACGCCGCGCGCCTTCGGCTCGGCGGAAGAAAACGCCGGCGTCGCCGCTCGCCTTGCCGAGGCGCTACGGTTCCAGACAATCTCGCATGGCGACGGGCAGGACCATGACACGGCCGCGTTCGACGGCTTCGCAGCGTTTCTCGCGCGCAGCTATCCGGCCGCTCATCAGGCGATGGAACGCGAAAGCGTCGGCCATTCGCTGCTCTATCGCTGGGGCGGCAGCGGCGACGCCGCGCCGATCGCCTTCATCGCTCATATTGACGTCGTCCCCGTTGAACCGGGTACGGAAGATCAGTGGACCTATCCGCCCTTCGACGGCGTCGTCGCCGAGGGTTTCGTCTGGGGCCGCGGCGCGATGGACGACAAGGGTCACCTCATCGCGCTGATGGAGGCGGCCGAGCATCTCGCCGCCGCCGGGTTCAAGCCGACGCGCGATATCTATTTCCTGTTCGGCCATGATGAGGAAGTCGGCGGCGCCGACGGGGCGGGCGGGATGCGCCGCCTGCTCGATGCGCGCGGCGTCCGGTTTGAATGGACGCTCGATGAAGGCTCCGGGCTTGTCGCCGGGGTCATCCCGAACGCGCCCGGACCGATGGCGCTGATCTCGGTCGCCGAAAAAGGATCGACGACGCTGAAATTCACGGCGACGGCGCCGGGCGGACATTCCTCCGCGCCGGGGAAGGATACGGCGGTCAGCCTTGTCGCGCGCGCGGTCGTCGCGGTGAACGATAACCCTCATCCGCTCGAAATTGACTCCGGCATGGCGGCGTTCCTGCGCACGCTCGCGCCGCAAATGTCGCTCAGTGAGCGCGTCGTCCTCGCCAATCTCTGGCTGACGGCGCCGTTCGTCGCCAAGGCGCTTGGCGAAAATCCGACGACGGCCGCGGCGCTCCGGACGACGACGGCGCCGACCATCATCGAAGGCGGCGTCAAGGTGAACGTGCTGCCCCAGACGGCGAGCGCCGTCGTCAACTATCGCATCCATCCGCGTGACGATGTCGCCGGCGTCAAAGCGCGCGCCGAACGCCTGATCGATGATCCGCGCATCAGGGTCGAAGCGCTCGGCGGCGTCGAACCGAGCCCCGTCGCATCGACGACAAGCGAGGGATATCGCGCGATTGCAGAAACGACGGCGGAGGTTTTCGGGGCGGTTCCGACAGCGCCGTTCCTCACCTTGCAGGGCACCGACACGCGCCATTATGTCGGCGCTGCGGAAGACAATTACCGCTTCACGCCTTTCGTCTACGGCCCTGACGACTTGAGGCGCATTCACGGCACCGACGAGCGCGTCAGCATCCTTGATGTCGTGCGCGGCGCGGCGTGGTATGAAGCCCTGATGCGCCGCGTCGCCGGCTGAAGGAGGGATGATGCCCCAGTACGACATGAAGATCGTCGACGCCGAAGACGTCGCCGGCCGCACGATCGAGGCGCATGTCGCCGGCAAGCCGGTGCGCGAAGGCGGCGGCGACGAGACCTATCGCTGCGGCATGTGCAAGACGAAACTGCTAGTGAACGTCGCC
Organism: uncultured Caulobacterales bacterium; assembly: GCA_964578685.1. Lineage (GTDB taxonomy): Bacteria > Pseudomonadota > Alphaproteobacteria > Caulobacterales > Parvularculaceae > Amphiplicatus. The sequence continues at coordinate 35 of CAZOEB010000160.1, read as the reverse complement.
CACCACGACGCGCACGGCGCGGTGGTGAAATGCGG
>CAZOEB010000159.1:0-4195 GCA_964578685.1 uncultured Caulobacterales bacterium | reverse complement strand
GGGCATCACCGCCGTCGCCCGCAGCAAGGCGCATCAGGATGCACGGTTGGAGATGGAAGGGCGGGCGAAGCAATTGCTGCAAACGAGCGGCTAAAGCTTGCATTGTGACCCGTCACACCAAAATAAATAGCCGTCTGCTGCTCCGTCTGAAACGGTCTGAAACAGACCGTTGCGCGCGAGTCATTAGGTCAATAGCGGTTTGTTCGGCTGCCATCGGAGATCAAAGATTAAGGTGCGTTGATGACGTCCGATCTGGTTCCTGAATTTGGAACGGCGGTGACGACGTCGCCGGGCGAAAAGAAAACAAAGATGATATCGATCGATCTCCAGGTCGACGCCGCTAACACCTTTTGGGCGCGCGCGACCAGCCCCGGTTGCGTCGTCGTCACGCCATTCGCCGACCAGTTCTGGGGCCGCCGTTTGGGCATGGCGAAGGATCGTTGCGGGCATGTCTAGTCCATCGCTTCCGGCATTAGCAAGAATCCCACGAAGGCCTCATTTTATGGCGGATGCCTGCATTTCCTCACGCATTCGTTTCTTGCCGTCCTTGTTGAGAAGTGCTCCATGCGGCAAGACCTGAGGGTCGACCGGGGCATTCGGGAGCAATTCATGATTATACTCTGTCGCGTCCAGCGCGCGCTCGTCTTTGCATTCCTTTTGTCGACGGCGCTCGTCTCCCCTGGCTTCGCGCAACCGAGCGCCGACGTCATCACCGTCACCGCGCAAAAGCGCGAGCAGAACCTGCAGGACGTGCCGCTGTCGGTCGATGTCATCAAGGACGCCGAACTCGACAACATCCGCGCCGGCGGGCGCGACATCCTCTTCCTCGCGGGCCGTAGCCCCAGCCTTTACGCCGAGGCCTCGTCCGGCCGGACCTTTCCGCGCTTTTACATTCGTGGGCTCGGCAACACCGATTTCGACCTTAACGCCAACCAACCCGTCAGCCTTGTCTATGACGAGATCGTCCTTGAGAACCCGATTCTTAAGGGGTTCCCTGTCTTCGACCTTGACCGCATTGAGGTCTTGAGGGGCCCGCAAGGAACGCTGTTCGGGCGCAACACGCCGGCGGGCGTCATCAAGTTCGAAAGCGCGAGGCCTACCGACGAATTCGAAGGCTATGGCCGCATCGCCTATGGCCGGTTCAACACGGTCGACGCTGAGGGCGCGATTTCGGGGCCGCTCTCTGACACGCTGTCGGCCCGCCTGTCGACGCTGTTCCAGCGCCGCGACGATTTCGTCGACAATCAGTTTGCGGAGGATTTCCCGGGCGCGGTCACGGGAGACGGCGCTGACGGCTTTGAGGAGTTCACCGAATTCGCCGGACGGCTGCAGCTCCTTTGGGCGCCCTCGGACGACTGGTCGACGCTTCTTAACATACATGGGCGCCGGCTTGACGGCGGCTCGCGTCTTTTTCGCGCGAACATTATCGAGCCGGGCGTCGGCCGGCTAATCGCCGGCTTTGAGCGCGCGCAAACCGCGCAGGACGCGACGCAGCGCCTCGACGTCTATAATTTCGGCGTCAGCGCGAAGACGGAGTGGGACGTCGGCGCCGGCGTCATCACCTCGATCCTCAGCTATGACACCGTCGGCATCACCGCGCGCGGCGACGTCGACGGGGGTTTCGGCGCCGACTTCGCGCCGCCGTCGGGTCCTGGTTTCATTCCGTTCCCGGCGGAAAGCGCCGACAACATCACCGGCCACTATCAGACGACCAGCGAAACGCGATTCGCCTTCAAGCCCGCCGCCACAATTGAGTCGACCGTCGGCGTTTTCTTCTTCAAGGAGAACCTCGAACTCGAAAACCTTTCGTTCGACACGCTGTCGGCGGGCGCCGAGAATGGGCGCGCGATCCAGGATCAGGAGACATTCGCCTTCGCGGCCTTCGCCTCGTCGAGCTGGGCGCCGACGCCGCAGCTGACGCTGCAAGGCGGCGTGCGCCTGTCAGTCGAGGACAAGGATTTCATCGCCGAGCGCCTCGTCGGACCTTTCGGCTCTGGGACGCTGGGCCCCGTCGCCGTCACTCTCGACGACACCAATCTGTCGGGCGACGCTTCGGCGACCTACGCCTTCAACGACCGGCTGAGCGCCTTCGTCCGCTACGCGCGGAGCTTTCGCGCGCCGAACGTTCAGGGGCGCATCGTCTTCGGCGACGCCGTCACCACCGCCGACACCGAAACGATCGATTCGATCGAGGCCGGCGTGAAGACGACGTTCTGGAGCGGCCGCGGGCGGATCAATGCGACGGGCTTTTACTATCGCACGCATGACCAGCAACTGACCGCCGTCGGCGGCGCGGGGAATTTCAACCAGCTCCTCAATGCCGATGCCGTCGTCGGATCAGGCTTTGAGATTGACGCGGCGTTCAATCCCTCGGACGCGCTCGAACTGACCGCCGGGGTCTCGCTCAACAACACCCGCATCGACAGCCCCGGCCTTGAAGTCGGGATTTGCGGGGCGCCCTGCACCGTGCGCGACCCGATCGCGGTTTCCGGCAACGCCCTGATCGACGGCAATTCCCTGCCGCAGGCGCCGCGCTGGATCGCGAACTGGACAGCGCGCTATGCGATACCGGTCTCCGGCGGCGAACTCTATTTCTTCACCGATTGGGCGTATCGCAGCCGCATCAGCTTCTTCCTCTATGACAGCATCGAGTTTCAGGACGATCAGGAGCTGATCGGCGGGGCGCGCGTCGGCTGGCGGCGAGACGACGGCTGGGAGCTCTCCGCCTACGGACGGAATATTCTCAACGACGTCTCGATCGCCGGTGCGATCGATTTCAATAATTTCTCCGGCTATGTGAACGAGCCTCCGCTGTGGGGCGTCGAGATAGCTCGCCGATTCTGACCCGCCGGTAATCTAAACTAAATCGCAAATTAGTCGCACGACACTCTGGCTTACTTCATGCGACGACAAGAAATACCTGTTGTTGGATGACTGCGCGTCAATCCATAATGAATGGGATTTGAATGATACAAGACCCGGCTCAATTCTTTCCGGCGAGCCCGTGAGAGGGAAAGAAAGGCGTGATTTTCGTGACGGGTTCGAAGGCTGAGAGAGAGTCTTTCGGCCGGCCCGTCACGGAGACTGACCATGGCCAAACCGAAACCGAAGACGAAATCCGTCGCGACGCTCAGCTTAAGCGCCTCGCGGGACATCCCTCTCAACAAGCTCGTGCTTTCCCAGTCGAATGTCCGCCAGGTAAAGGCGGGCGTCTCGATCGAGGAGCTCGCCGAGGACATCGCGCGGCGGACGCTCCTTCAGGGTCTCACCGTTCGCGCGGTGCTCGACGACGCGGGCGCTGAAACGGGTATCTATGAAGTTCCGGCCGGCGGTCGGCGCTACCGCGCGCTGCAATTGCTGGTCGAACAGAAGCGCCTCTCACCGGCCGCGCCGATCCCTTGCGTCATTCGTACCGAGGGTCTCGCCGACGAGGACAGCCTCGCCGAGAACATACAGCGCGCGCCCTTGCATCCACTCGACCAGTTCCGCGCCTTCAAGACTCTGCGGGAGAAAGGAAAAAGCGAGGAGGAAATTGCTGCCGCCTTCTTCGTCTCGCCGGCGGTCGTCAAGCAGCGGCTAAAGCTCGCCGCCGTCGCGCCGGCGCTGCTCGATCTCTATGCGGACGATGCGATGTCCCTCGACCAGCTGATCGCGTTCACGGTGAACGGCGACCATCAGCGCCAATGCCAAGTTTGGGAGGCGCTCAAGAACGGCTACAATCGCGAGCCCTATCACATTCGCCGCATGCTGACCGAAGGCGCCGTCCGCGCCGGCGACAAGCGGGCGCGTTTCGTCGGCGTCGAAGCTTACGAGGAAGCCGGCGGCGTGATCCTTCGCGATCTCTTCTCCGATGCTGACGACGGGTGGCTGCAGGATGCAGGGCTCCTAGGTCGCCTCGTCGCCGAGAAACTTGAATCCTCCACCGCCGAGATTCGCGGGGAGGGCTGGAAATGGATCGAGGCCGCCGTCGACTTTCCCTATGGACACACCTTCGGCCTGCGCCGCCTCGAGGGCGAACGCGCGCCGCTCTCCGACGGCGAGCAGCAAGCCTATGACGCGCTCAAGGCCGAATTCGACGCGCTGCAAGTCGAGCACGACGGCGCCGAAGAGTTGCCTGACGAAATCGACCGCCGGCTCGGCGAACTCGAAGCCGGGATCGAAGCGTTCGAGCAGCGTCCCTGGCGTTTCCCGGCGG
>CAZOEB010000158.1:0-4246 GCA_964578685.1 uncultured Caulobacterales bacterium | reverse complement strand
GCGCAGGATCGCAGCGGCGGCGCGGCGATCGTCATGGGCGTCGCCATTCCGGTTGTTCTCGGCGGCCTCGCCTTCGGATCGGAGGTCGCTTACTGGGAGTTTGCGCGGCGTGAGCTGCAAAACCAGACCGACACCGCCGCCTTCGCCGCGGGCACGCAGGTGCGAAGCGGCAAGACGGCGGCGGATGCGGCGACAGCGGCGAAATATGTCGCGGTCGCGAGCAAATTCACAGGCGACCTCAACAACATCACGGTCGAATACCCGCCGGCGACCGCGCCGGCGACCGCCGACGGCGCCAATCCGAACGGCAACAATTCCTATGTCTATGTCACGATTGACCACAGCATTCCGCGGCGTTTTACGAAGTTCTTCTCTTCCGCCGACGACGTAAGCATTTCGGCGTCTGCGATCGCACGCATCGAGAGCGGTCGGCCGGCCTGCGTCCTTGCGCTTCATCCGAGCGCGTCGGGGGCGATCTCGACCGGCGGTTCGACGAATGTCGAGCTCACCGGCTGCGACATCGCTGCGAATTCAATTTCCCCAACCGCGATCACGGCGACCGGCGGCGGCTCCAACGTCGAAGCGGATTGCATTTCCGCCGTCGGGGATGTGTCGGTCAACAGCACGTATCATCTTCAATGCCCTGAGCCGATTTCGAACGGCCCGGTCACCGCTGACCCCTACAAAAACGTGCCGATGCCGACGGCGGCGGACTGCCACCAGAGCAACACAGCGAACCAGTTCACCCAGAGCGGCAACCCATCGCGCCCCGGGACAGGCCAGACCAACCGGATTCTGTGCTATTCGGGCACGTCGTGGAATTTCAACAGGTCGATCCAGCTGACTTCGAACAACACCTATGTGCTGTTCAATACGCACGGGACGCAGACGGCGACATTCGGCACGAACGGCAGCAACTCCGTCACCGGGACAAATGTTTCGATCATCCTGATCGGCCGCTGGAACGTCCAGTTCAACGGCAATACGAGTCTCGCCTTAACCGCGCGCACGACGGGGGCCTATAAAGGCCTTGCACTCGTCGGCGATCGCAACAACGCCGTCGACATCGACATTTCCGGCAACAACGCCGGCAGGATCGTCGGCGCCATTTACTCGCCCAACAAGAACTCCGACATCATCTACACCGGCAGCAGCACCACCTACAGCTCGGGCCAGTGCACGCAGGTCATCGGCGGCACGGTCACCTTCTGGGGCAATTCCGACTTCAACACCGACTGCAGCGCCTCCGGCACCACGGCTATCATCGCCGGCCAGTCCATCAAGATTGTCGGGTGATATGACTTATCCTGGGTTCACAAATTTCAAGGCCTTCGCCCGCTCGACGCGCGGCACTTCCGCGATCGAGTTTGCGATCATGGCCCCTATCCTGATCGTCGGCCTGCTGATCGTCACCGATGTCGGCCTTGCGGTGAACGACCGTATGCGGCTCGACCAGGCGGCGCGCGCCGGCGCCGAGTTTGCGATGAACAGCGTCGATGAGGCCGACACCATCGAAGACATGGTCAAGGCGTCAGCGACCGGCGCTTATGGCGACGATCTCAACGACGTCGACTCGTCAAGAATTCCCGAGGTTGAAGCCGAAATGTACTGCGAATGCCCCGGCGCCCCCGGCGTCAGCGCTTCTTGCAGCAATCTCTGCGCCGGCGACATCGTTCCATCCGCCTATTGGCGGATCGAGGCGAGGAAGGATTTCGACGGCGTCTTCGTCCCCGCCTTCCCGATCACGACGCAGATTACAGTCCAGACGCGCTGAAATGACCGCCCCAGCCCAGTTCCGCGCTTTCGGCCGCGATGCGCGCGGCGCCGCCGCCATCGAATTCGCGATCATCGCGCCGCTTCTCTTTGCGATGCTGTTCGGCGTCTTCGAGATCGGCCGGCTGATGTATGAGCAGAGCCGCGCGTCGGCGGCGGCGGCGGCCGGCGCGCGCGCCGCCGCTATTTACGCCGCCGAGGACGATGACGATGTCGTCGCGGCGATCGAGGCGGCCGTAGAGGCGCGCTATCCCTCGAGCATGATCGCGAACCTCACTGTCGCCGTGAACGACCAGACCTTCGGCGCACAGGCGTTCCGCCGCATCGACGTGACCTTCGACTTCAACTTTCTCATTAATTTTTCAAAGGATTGGAGCGGCGTGACCATCACGGCGACCCGCTACGCCCCGGACTTCAGCTGACGACGAAACGGACGACTATCGAGAACGACTGGGCGGCCTTCGCGCCGCTCTTTCTTTTTCCGCCGGGACCGCTACATCCCGCGCGCGACGCTTTAGGCCTCCGGCATGACCTCCTTCTCTCCGCGCGAAATCGTTTCCGAACTTGACCGTTATATCGTCGGGCAAGGAGCGGCCAAACGCGCCGTGGCGATCGCGCTGCGCAATCGCTGGCGCCGTCGACAGGTCGAGGGGGCCCTGCGCGAGGAGATCACGCCGAAGAACATTCTGATGATCGGCCCGACCGGCGTCGGAAAGACCGAGATTTCGCGCCGCCTCGCACGCCTCGCCGGCGCGCCCTTCCTGAAAGTCGAAGCGACGAAGTTCACCGAAGTCGGCTATGTCGGCCGCGATGTCGACCAGATTGTGCGCGACCTTGTCGAGGCTTCGATCGCGCTCGTCCGCGAGCGAAAGCGCGAAGGGGTGAAGGCGCGGGCCCACGGCGCGGCGGAAGCGCGCGTTCTCGACGCGCTTGTCGGCGCGAACGCCGGCGCGGCGACGCGCGCGAGTTTCCTCGAAAAGCTTCGGCGCGGCGATCTCGACGACCGTGAAATCGAGATTGAGATGCGCGAGGCCGCGCCGGCGGCGCCCTTCGATCTCGGCGGCGCCGGCGGACAGATGAACGTCATCAACCTGACTGACATTTTCGGCAAGGCGTTCGGCGGCCAGACAAAACGGCGAAAACTGTTCGTACGCGATGCTTACGCCCCGCTCGTCGCGGAGGAATCCGACCGGCTCCTCGATCAGGAGGCGCTGACGCGCGAAGCGGTCGCGCTCGCCGAAAATGACGGCATCGTCTTCCTCGACGAGATCGACAAGATCGCGCGCGGCGGCGATGCAGCGCGCGGCGCCGATGTCAGCCGCGAAGGCGTGCAGCGCGACCTGTTGCCGCTGATCGAGGGCACAAGCGTTTCAACCCGCCACGGCGCGGTCAAAACCGACCATATTCTGTTCATCGCGTCCGGGGCGTTCCATCTCGCCAAGCCGTCGGACCTGCTGCCTGAGCTTCAGGGGCGCCTCCCCATCCGGGTCGAGCTTGAGGCCCTGACGCGGGACGACCTCCGCCGCATCCTGACCGAGCCGGAGGCGAGCCTCGTCCGGCAATATTCGGCGCTCCTGGCGACCGAGGGCGTCAGCGTCGATTTCGCGCCGGACGGCGTCGACGCCCTTGCCGACGCGGCCGCCGCCGTCAACGCCTCGGTCGAGAACATCGGGGCAAGGCGGCTCCAGACCGTCATGGAGACGGTCCTCGAAGACCTTTCTTTCACCGCCCCGGACCGGGCGGGCGAAAGGGTCCTCATCGACGCCGCCTATGTGGAGGCAAGGATCGGCGCGATCGCCCGGAATACGGACCTTTCCCGCTACATCCTCTAGGGGGCTGGTTGCCCGTGTCCCCCCAGCCACAATAGGGCCTCCGCCCGGTCTTTCCGTTTCGTTAACGCCGGGCTAAGCTTTGAGGTCAGAGCGTGGAGTGGGGCAGGTAGCCATGGCGGACGGTTCGCACGGCGGCCAGAAAGAGGAAGAAGAGGCTAGGCCGCGTATCGCCTATTCTGGCGAGGAGCGCGGCTTTGGGGCGGACGCTACTATCAAATTTGTAGAAAGGGCGCTGCGAGGCCAGATTAACAAGGCAAGCGCGCAAGACTTCGAGGGGCTCCCGCCAGAGATTCGCAAGCGCGGATATAGGCGAACTTATAACTTTGCCCACCCCATTTCCCAGCCGCTAAGGACCAAAGAACAGGCTTTGATGGCGGTGAAGGCCGACACCGCCGACTTTGCTATCGTTCCCTTCTACCATCCCCACTACGGCTACGACAGAGAAACGCTGCGGGCGCTCGCGAGCCAGCTCACCCTGTTCGGCGTCGAGCAGATCACGAGCGAGACGGAGTATGTGCTCGCGGTCTACGAACCGCAGGTTCTCGACTTCGTCCAGTCCTCGCATCCCGGCTCGACGCTCTCGACGATCATGACCGGTGCGGGCAAGCATTTGTGGTCGCGTACGGGCGCCCCCGGCGTCG
>CAZOEB010000157.1:1307-4284 GCA_964578685.1 uncultured Caulobacterales bacterium | reverse complement strand
CCAGCGCGCGGGCGCTGACGCGGAGATAGAGCGCGGCCTCATCGATGCTCAAAAACGGGCTTTTACCGGTCCGCGTCTTCGTCCGCGCCTTGACGGATTTCCGCGCCCCATTGGGCTTTGACCGCTCGCGTTTTCGGGTGCTGTTTCTCGCCATTGATCGCGACCTCCAATGCGACATCGCGTGGATTCTGGCGCACGAGGGCATAATTTAGGAACTCTTCCCCATTCTAAAATCGCGGGGCGTTATGCTTTCTTTTGAGGGTCCGTATTCGGCCGGCGAATATTTTATTCGCCAGTGGAATAAAGCGGAGAACGTCTCGCAAATTCGCGTTATTGGGGTGCGGACGATCGCCGTTTCGGCTTGCGCTCTTGTCCATTCCGGCGCAAAATCTGCGTGAAGTCCGGAGCGTTTTTTTCCGTGCTCGAATTCGGCTCCCTGTTGCGATTGTTGAGAACCCATCTCGCTCTGACGCAGACGGAAATGGCCGATTTTTTACATATGAGCCAGCCGGTTTATTCGCGTGTCGAAGCAGGGCGGCGTCCCCTGTCGATGACGGCGCTTCAACGCATCGCCGAGTTTCTCGAGGTGTCGGTTGAGGAGCTTGTATTCGCCTTTTTCCTGCTTGACGACAACCTCAAGGAGATCGAACGGCGCGCCGGCGATCCGGTCAACAAACTGCTGCTCGCGATGGCGCGAAAATATCGCGACCGACTACCGACGCGTTTCAAAGACGCCGCCGCGCTCGGCCTTCTGTTTGACGAGCCCGACGCCTGACTTTCGACACGACCGACTAGGATGGGATAATTGCGTGACAAGGTTTTCTGACGGCATTATTGGATTGACCGCCCTCAATTCCGGCGGCGGCGACCTCATGAAACTCGATCCTTTTGACGGCGCGCTCTGGAAGGAAAAGCTGTCCGATCCGGATGCGGACGGAACCGTCACGGTAACCTTGTCCACGGGCAAGAAAGTGATTGTGAATTCTCGCCTTCTGGCGCTTCTGCGCGTCCTCGCCGACGAGCTCGCTCGGGAAGAGGCCGGACTTCACTGATCAGCCTGCGCCAGAAGAAAGAGACCGGACGGACAAGGCCGCTGGGCCGAGGAAAATGTTTGTAAAGATCCGTTGGGGTCGACCGAGCGGACGTGCCATTCAAGTTTAGCGATTGAGCGACGAAAGCGGCCAAATCGTCCGGTAAGCGACCATGCTTCCCCGCGACCTAGCTCGATCAGTGATTGATCACTGACGCAGAGCGTCCCCAGCTACCCGACCACGAACCGGACCCGCCAGTCTGTGATCGGCTCTATCGCTTTTTTCTGCAGGTGCGTGAGGCGGATGCGGAAGAACGAGCAGCCGATCAGGTATAGCAGCGTCAGCTCAAAGAGCCGGTTCAGGACGAACAGAGTGACATAAGTCGAGAGCCCGACTGCCTGCGCGAAGGTGACGAGTGCAATCTCGGTCATGAGAAGGATGCAAAGCGGCGCCGGGAAGATCGAGACTTTCGCCATGCGCCAGAAATGAAAAGCGAGCACGGTGTCGAGCATCACGGCGACGAGGTAATAGGCGGGGATTTTGACGTAAAAGAAGGCGAAGCTGCTGAACACCCAGGCGCCGGCGATCAGGATCGCGGCGCTGCGGATCGAGCGTGACCGGGCGAGACAGGATATTGCGAGCGTGACGAGAACGAGCGTCGCGTAAAAGGCGACGACGAAGAGGTCGCCCGACAGGTCCTCTTTACAATAGCTGAAAATACATTGCATCGAGCCCCCACCCGCTTTGCTTTGATTCAAAAGGCGCGATGCAGCTTCGATGCCAGTCATCATCAGCGGCGGCCTGACGCCGCCAACCTTCAGCGACACGATTTCGTGAACGGACCGGCTTATTGGTGAATTCGCGAAACGCAGGAAAGCCCCCGCGCGCGTTGCGTGCGGGGGCGAAAGCGCCCCGCCTTGCGGCGGGGCGCTGGATCGCGCGGCCGATCATTCGCCGGTGCGGCGGCGGTTCGGGCGCGACCAGATAAGGTCGAAGTCGCCGTTCTCCATCTCGCAGAGATTTGCGAGGATGGGCGCCGCGAGCGAGGGATCGTCGAGGCGGACCGAGAGATAGGAGCGGTTCTCGTTCGAGGTTTTCTTCCAGGCGGCGCCAATCTCGGCGCGGCCGCTCAGAAGCCGGAAGTCCGGAGATTTCTCGCTCGTCTTTTCGGCGGGCTTGATCTGGACGTTGGCGTCAAGGGTGAGCGTCGTGACCGATCCGGTGAAGCCGTCGCCGGTTTTGGTGAAGGTGCCGATGGTAGCCATGTTCGTCTCCATTCTTTGGTCGGGCCGCCCATCGCGGCCTCGATGGCGATCGGCAAGGCGGAGGCGAACGCCGACGCAGTCGGAACGACCCGGAGCGCACGCGGAGGACGGTAGGCGGCGAAGTTTCTTGTCTCGCGAGGAATGGCGGCCCCCTGCGGCCGCCAGGGGAAGAAAGTTCGCCGCCAACGTTGCGTCAAAGGCGTCGAGGCGAAGCCGCCCTCCGCCTAGATCAGGCCAATCGAGACCGCGATGGGCGCGGCGCGCGGACAGCGGCGAGACGACTGGCGGTGCGGACCCGCAGCCCGACGAGCGACTGACGGAACCGGGTGCGGCGCACGGCTGCGTTTCTTGCGCCATGACGAGACCTTGCCGACGAGCGGCGGGACCGACTTTACGGAACGCCTCATGCGGTCGACGCGCGACGTGCGCGGGATGAAGACCATGATCATGAAGCAATCCCGGCTTCATTCGGCGCGTCGACGGTGGTGACGCGCGCCTGTTCGATTATCAGCGCCGAGAAAGACGGCGGCGCATCGTATAAGCATTTGGCCGAACCCGGTCTGCCGCAGGATGCTCGCCGCCACGGGCGACGCGTCATCGACCTCGATAAGGGACCTTTCTATGCACTTTCTTGTTCTGAAAGCGGTGATTTCGGCGATCCTGATCGTCGCGGTTTCAGAA
>CAZOEB010000157.1:0-1297 GCA_964578685.1 uncultured Caulobacterales bacterium | reverse complement strand
CGGCTCGCCAATCATGCAGAGGCGACGTTCTGGTATGTGCTGCCGAGCTTGCCGATGTTTCTTGTGATTCCGGCCATGCTGCGCGCGGGGGCGCCGTTCTGGCTGTCACTCGGCGCCGGCATGATCGTGACCGCCCTGCTCTATTTCCTAATGACGTTTGTACTGGCGCGCTTCGGCATAACACTTTGACCGGTCATTCCGCGGCTTCAGCTTGCGCTGAAGCGAAGCGTTCAGCGCGCGGCTGATTTCTCGGCCATTCGTCCGTGCGCGATGCGGTAAAGCGCCGGCAGGACGATGAGGGTTAGCATGGTCGATGAGACGATGCCGCCGATGACGACGGTCGCGAGCGGCCGCTGCACTTCGGCGCCGGCGCCGACATTGAACGCCATCGGGAGGAAGCCGAGGCTGGCGACGAGCGCCGTCATCAGCACGGGACGCAATCTTGTGAGCGCGCCGTCGCGGATCGCGTCTTCGATCGGCCGGCCTTCCGCGGCGAGCGCGCGGATGAAGGTCATCATCACGACGCCATTGAGCACAGCGACGCCGGACAGCGCGATGAAGCCGACGCCTGCCGAGATCGACAGCGGCATATCGCGCAAGATGAGCGCGAAGACGCCCCCCGTCAGCGCCAGCGGCACGCCCGAAAAGACGATCGCCGCGTCTTTCCACGACCGGAACAGCGCGAAGAGTATGCCGAAGATGAGAATGAGCGTCGCGGGAACGACGAGCGCGAGGCGCTGCGCGCCGGAAATGAGCTGTTCGAATGTGCCGCCATAGGAGACCCAATAGCCCGCCGGGATCTCGACCTCTGTCTCGATGCGCTGGCGGAGATCGGCGACGAAGGAGCCGAGATCGCGGCCACGTACATTCGCGGTGACGACAGCGCGCCGCTTGCCGTTTTCGCGGCTGATCTGGTTGGGGCCAACGATCAGCGAGACGCTGGCGATTTCCTGCAGCGGCACGAAACCCCTGACGCCGTCCTCCGATTCGGGGAGCGGTATGCGCAAGCGCCCGATCTCATCGACATTCTCGCGCAAGACTTCCGGCAGGCGCACGACAACATCGAAGCGCCGGTCGCCTTCGAAAATCTGCCCTGCACCTGCGCCGCCGAGCGAGGCTTGCAGCACGTCCTGCAAATCCGAGACGTTGAGCCCGAAGCGGGCGAGCGCGGCGCGATCCGGGTCTATCTGCAAGACCGGCAGTCCGGTGATCTGTTCGGATTGCGCGTCTTCGGCGCCGGGGGTCGCGGCGATGACCCCCTCGATCTCTCCGGCGATCGCGAGCAACTGGTCGAGAT
>CAZOEB010000156.1:0-4472 GCA_964578685.1 uncultured Caulobacterales bacterium | reverse complement strand
TCGCGGCGATAGCGGTCCATCATCGGATTGAGGTCGCCGCCGCCGCCGAACCAGCTTTTCGTCGTGACGATCATCCGCGTGTTCATGTGCGCGGAGGGCGCATGCGGATTGCGCGTATGGGCGATGAGCGAGACCCCCGTCGCCCAGAAGCGCGGGTCTTCCGACGCGCCCGGAATGTGGTGGCGGAATTCCTCCGACAACTCGCCATAGACGGTCGAGACGTGCACGCCGACCTTCTCAAAGACGCGGCCATGCATCATCGCCATGACGCCGCCGCCGAGGTCCTCGCCCTCCTTGCCGCGCCGCCACGGCTTCTTCTCGAATCGCCCGGGCGCCATGCCGCGATAAGGCGGCCCCGCCTCGTCCTCTAGCCGCTCGAAGGCGGCGATGAGCTGGTCCTGAAGCGTTTCAAACCACGCCTTGGAAGAGGCTTTGCGGCGGTCGAGATCAGCTGTCATGAAACCCATCCTCGTCGTCGATTGAATTGAGATCAAACCGCACGGCCGCGCCAGCCGGTTTGTCTGCGCGCCTCGGCAAGCGCAATCGCGGCGGAAGTCGCGGCGTTCAGCGAGCGCGCGCCCGCCGCAATCGGAATGCGCAGCGCAAGATCGCAAGCGTCGCGGACGGCGGGCGGGACGCCTGCGCTCTCCTGGCCGATCATGAAAAGATCGGTTTCGCGAAGGGTGCTGTCCCAGAGCGCCGCCGCCGCCTTGGTCGTCAGCAGCACCAACCGGCCGGCGCGCCGCTCCGCGCTGTGAAGATAGGCCGCCCAAGAGGCGTGGCGAACTGGCGCAGCGATCGCGCCATAGTCCATCGCAGCCCGCCTCAGCGCCCGGTCGTCGGGCGGAAAGCCGCAGGGCTCGACGATATCGACGCCTGCCCCAAAACAGGCGGCTGCGCGAATCGCCGCGCCGACATTTCCGGCGATTTCCGGCTGGAACAGCACAAGCCGCATCGGATGCTTGAAAATCCTCTGTTTCCGTCATTTTCCGGCGCGCGCCCCGGACTAATTCGCGACGCCAGGTCGCACTAGGGCGCCGTCTGGACTTTCGCTAGAACGCCGTGCGACAGGACGCCCCGCCAAACGCCGGGTCCAACCGCCCTTTAAGGGGCGTACCGGCTTCGGCATATCAGCTACGCAAGCCGCGAGGGACCGACAAGGCCATGAGCGCTACGCATGACAGCCAGCAGGCGGAGCCGACCCGCCGCGATTTCATTCATCTTCTCGCAGGCGCGACCGCGGCGGTGGGCGGAATCGGCGTCGTGGTGCCGCTCGTTCACCAGATGAACCCCGACGCCTCCGTCCTGGCGTTGTCGACGAAAGAAGTCGATCTCTCCTCGCTGGAGCCCGGGCAGGCGATCAAGGTCTTCTGGCAAGGAAAGCCCGTCTTCATCCGCCGCCGCACGCCGGAGGAAATCGCCGAAGCCGAAGAAACGCCGATCGGCGAGTTGAAGGACAAGCAAGCCCGCAACGCCAACATCGCCGGCAAGGCCGTCGCCGAAGACGAGAACCGCGTCATCAAGCCGGAATACATCGTCGTCGTCGGCGTTTGCACCCATCTCGGCTGCGTGCCGCTCGGCACGGCGCAGGGCGAGGTTCGCGGCGATTTCGGCGGCTGGTTCTGTCCCTGCCACGGTTCGCACTACGACAATTCAGGACGCATCCGGAAAGGCCCGGCGCCGGAAAACCTTGCGGTTCCGCCTTACCAGTTCACGTCCGACACCCAGATCCGCATCGGCTAGGGAGGAACGGCATGGATCACGCTTCGACCTACAAGCCCGGCACGGCGATCGAGCGCTGGCTCGACAAGCGCCTGCCCGTCGTGCGCTTCGCCGACGATTTCATGAACTTCCCGACGCCGAAGAACCTCAATTACTGGTGGACCTTCGGCGCGATCCTCGTGGTCTGCCTTGTCGTCCAGATCATCACCGGCGTCGTGCTCGCCATGCACTACACGCCGCACAAGGATCTCGCTTTCGACAGCGTCGAGCACATCATGCGTGACGTCAATTACGGCTGGCTGATGCGCTACGTGCATTCGAACGGCGCGTCGATGTTCTTCCTCGCCGTCTACATCCACATGTTCCGCGGCCTCTACTACGGATCATATAAAGAGCCGCGCGAGATGAACTGGATTCTCGGCGTCGTCATCTTCCTCCTGATGATGGCGACGGCGTTCATGGGCTACGTGCTGCCCTGGGGTCAGATGTCCTTCTGGGGCGCGACCGTCATCACCAACTTCTTCACCGCGCTTCCCATCATCGGCGAGCCGATCAAGACGCTGCTGCTCGGCGGCCCGTCGGTCGACAATGCGACGCTCAACCGGTTCTTCTCGCTGCACTACCTGCTGCCGTTCGCCATTTTCGGCGTCGTCGTCCTGCACATCTGGGCGTTCCACACCTCGGGCAACAACAACCCGACCGGCGTCGACGTGAAGGACGTGAAAAAGGACACCGTGCCCTTCCATCCCTATTACACGGTGAAGGACGGCTTTGCGATCGCGGTCTTCTTCATCCTGTTCGCGGCGTTCGTGTTCTTCAATCCGAACGGGCTTGGGCATCCGGACAATTACATACCGGCGAATCCGCTGGTGACGCCCGCCGCGATCGTCCCGGAATGGTACTTCCTTCCGTTCTACGCGATCCTCCGCGCCGTCACCTTCGACATCGGGCCGATCTCCGCAAAGCTCGGCGGCGTCCTCGCGATGTTCGGCTCGATCCTCGTCCTGTTCGTGCTTCCGTGGCTCGACACCTCGAAGATCCGCTCAATGCGCTATCGCCCGGTCGCGCAGCTCTGGTTCGTGCTGTTCGTCGCCGCGTGCCTTGCGCTCGGCTTCTTCGGCGGCAAGCCGGCGGAGGGCTGGTACGTCCTCGGATCGCAGATCGCGACGGCCTATTACTTCGCGTTCTTCCTCATCATCCTCCCGCTCCTCGGCGTGTTCGAGAAGGCCAGGCCCGTTCCGAAGTCGATCGCCGACTCCGTCCTCAAGAAGATGCCCGCGTCTTCGATGGGCGCCGTCGCCCAGCCCGCGGAATAAGAGGGAAAGTCAGATGCTCCGTTCCGTCCTCATCAGGGTCGTCGCCGCCGCCTTCGCGCTCGCGCCCGTCGCCGCCTTCGCGGCGGGCGGCAATGCGCTCGAATACAAGCACAATCACTGGCATTTCAACGGGCCCTTCGGGACCTATGACAAAGAGGCGATGCAGCGCGGCTTTCAGGTCTACAAGACCGTCTGCGCCGGCTGCCACAGCCTCGACCAGATCGCGTTCCGCAATCTCGGCGACAAGGGCGGTCCGTTTTATCTCGAACGCTGCCCCGCCGGCGTGCCGGAAACGACAAACTGCAAGAACCCGGCTGAAAATCCGGTCGTGAAGGCGATCGCCGCTGAATACACCGTTCAGGACGGACCGGATGATTTCGGCGAAATGTTCGACCGGCCGGCGCTGCCGTCCGACAAATTCCCGAAACCCTTCGCCAATGAGCAGCAGGCGCGCGCGGCAAACGGCGGGGCTTATCCGCCGAACCTCGCGCTCATCATCAAGGCGCGCCATCACGGGCCGGATTACGTCTACAGCCTGCTGACCGGCTATGAAGACCCGCCCGATACCGTGACGCTCGGGCCGGGCCAGTATTACAATCCCTATTACGCCGGGGACATGTCGCAGCTTTTGAAGCCGGAATACCGCGACGCCGAGGGCCATCCCCTGCCGGAGGTCAAGGTTCCGCCGGGCGGCGTGCTTGCGATGGTGGCGCCTCTCTCTGACGGGATCATCGACTATGCGGACCCGGAAATTCCGGAGACGGTCGACCAGTACGCCAAGGACGTCGTCGAATTCCTCACCTGGGCGTCCGAGCCTAAGATGGAGCAGCGCAAGAGCCTCGGCGTCATCACTATCGGCTACCTTCTGATCCTGACGATCCTCCTCTTCTTCTCCTACCGGGCGATCTGGGCGAAGGTCGACCACTAGATCCGACCGGCGACCGCCGAAAATTGTTTCTTTACCGACGCCGCGGTTGGTTTCAGAACCATTCGCGGCGTTCGCATTTGGAGAGCATGACATGACGGCGGCGACCGATATCGGCGCAACGGCGGCCTGCGGGGCTTACCTCCTCGCGGCGATCGCCGATGCGCGCATCGAAACGGTTGAGGAGGCGCGGTTCTTCGGCGGCATCGTCAACGATCCAGCCTTTCGCGCGATCGACGCCGGCGCGCTGACCGCCGAATACGCCCGCCTCCATGCGGCGCTCAGCGCCGATTACGCGGCGGCGGAAGCGGAAATCCTCGCGGCCGTCTCCGCCGTTCGAAACAGTCCCGCGGCGGAGGCGGTGAAGCTCGCCGCGCGGCACGCCGTCGTCGCCGACCAGAAGCTTAAAGCGCAGGAAGACATCGTCCTCACGCGCATCGCCCGCGCGCTCGGCCTCGATCCTTCGGAGCTTTGACGATGAATAAGCGCGTCGTCGGCGTCATCGGCGG
>CAZOEB010000155.1:0-4538 GCA_964578685.1 uncultured Caulobacterales bacterium | reverse complement strand
CTCGATCGGCTCGCCCTTCAGCATTTTCTCGGCGAAAGAGAGGCAGGCCATGTCCGGCCGGCCCCATGGTCCGTATACGGTGAAAAACCGGAGGCCCGTCGTCGGCAGGGAGTAGAGGCGGGCGTAGGAGGCCGACATCGCCTCGTTCGCCTTTTTCGTCGCGCCGTAGAACGAAACCGGCTCGTCTGCGCGGTCGCTCTCGGCGAAGGGAACTTTCTTGTTGGCGCCGTAGACGGACGAAGACGAGGCGTAGACGAGGTGGGGGACATTGAGCCTGCGCGCAAGCTCCAGCACCGAGAGATGACCTTCAAGGTTCGAGCGTGAATAGGCGAAAGGGTTTTCGATCGAATAGCGCACGCCCGCTTGCGCCGCGAGATGGATGATGAGGTCGAAACCTTCGCCGACGCAGGCGCGATTCAGCGCCTCGTGGTCGGCAATGTCGATCTCGTGGAAGCGGAAATCGCCGAGCGGCGAGAGACGTGCAAGGCGCGCGCGTTTCAGCGCGGGAGGGTAATAATCGTTGAGGTTGTCGACGCCGACGACCCTGTCGCCGCGCCGGAGAAGGCTCGCGCTCGTCGCCGCGCCGATGAAGCCCGCCGCTCCGGTGACCAACGCCCGCATCGTCTTCCCGCTGTCGCCCCGTCAGGATTGGCGGAGGACTTCGTCGTAAAGTCCCTCCGGCAAGGTGCGCCGTCTATGCAACATCAGCGCCGAGATCGCCAGCATGACGATCGCAATTGCAGGAAAGACCAGCGCGGGATCGGCGCCCGTGTTGGTGATCGCAAAGGTCGACAGCGATCCCGGAATGGCGAAGGCGGCGTTGAGGAAAGCGCCCGACGCCATGATGCGCGCGCGATAGGCGGCCGGAGCGCGCCGCTGCACCGCGGCCTGCAAGGGCGCGAGATAGACGCCCATCAGCGCCGCGGTGGCGATGAAGAGCAAGGAAATGACTAGGCCTGCGGGCGTGGTCAGCAGCGCCGACGCCTTCATGGTCTCGCCCGGCGGCGCGCCGGCGAGCGGTGAAAGGATATAGACGAGGAGGCTGAAGGCGCCCGCAAGCCCCACCGAGACCGCGGACCAGCCAAGGCCCGATCTGCCCTTGGCGAGCCGCGCCGCCGCGAGCGCGCCGACGCCGGCGCCGACCGCGAACATCCCGTTCAGCACCGTCGCCGCAAGGGCGTCGGCGTTCAGCGTGTCGCGCGCATAAAGGGGCGTCAGCACCGTGACGGCCGTCGACAGAAGGAAGAAGATCGCGCTTCCAAAGAGCGGCGGGACGACGCCGCGCGCATTTCTCACAAGGCCGACCATCCGCCCGATCTGCGCGGCCCAGTTGAATGAAATCCTGAGATCGGGGTCGTTCGCGCCGGCGCGCAGCGTGCGAAGGCTTGCAAGCCAACCGAGCGTCGAAGCCGCGACGAGCACGACCGCGACTTTCCCGCCGCCGCCTTTCGTCGTGATGAGCGCGCCGCCGACCATGTAGCCGATGAGGATGAAGCTGTAGAGGCCGGCGTTGCAGAGGCCGTTGCCTCGGACGAGCTCATCGGGCGCGAGATATTTCGGCATCGCGCCGGTGCGCACCGGCGAAAAGAACGCCGACTGCGCGCCCATTGCAAACAGCATCCCGATTGCGACCCCGCCGAGTTCAAACAGGAAAGCGGCGCCGGCGATCAGCATCAGGACGACTTCGACGAACTTCGTCCGCCGGAACATCATCGAAGTCTCGTATTTGTCGGCGAGTTGTCCTGAGAGCGGCGTGAAGAGCATGATCGCCAGCGGCAAGAGCGCGCCGATCAGCGGGATCGAATTGTCCGCGCGACCGAACATCGGCGCCGCGATGACGCCGTAGGAAATGCCGATGAGGAGCGCCTGGCGCAGCACGTTGTCGGAGAACGTGCCGAGCGTCAGCGCCGTCCACATCGGCCAGAAGCGCCGCTGCAGGAACAGCGGCTTCTGTCCGGACCTTGCGGCGGCTTGGGACATCGCGGCGCGCGCTAGCGGGCGGGATGGGGATCGGGCAGCGGCGGCCGCAGGCTCGCCGGCGCCCGGTCGCCGAGAAGGTCGAGCGAGCGCTGTTCGATGACCGCTTCGAGGCGCGCCATGAAGTCTTCCTTTTCAAGACCGGGCGGAATGGGGTCGAGGAATTCAATCACCGCCTCTCCCGGCGTCAGACGCCATGATTGCTGCGGCCAGTAAAGCCCGAGATTGGTGGCGACCGGAACCGCCGGGCAGCCATAGGCGGCGTACATGTGATAGACGCCGCGCCGGTAACGATAGCGCTCCCCCACGGGCGCGAGATGGCCTTCCGGGTAGATGAGGATGCGCCGGTTCTCGCTTTGCGCCTTCTTCAACTCCACATCGACAAGCCGCGCGCGGGCGTAGGCGCCGCCGCAATTATCGACGACGATCGCGCCCATCTTCCTGAGTATCCCGCCGAGCAGCGGAAATTTCTCAAGATGATCGCCGGTGACGAAGGCGAGATCGGGCAGCGTCGACATCATCGCAAAGCCGTCTCCCCAGCTCTGATGCTTGGCGGCGATGATGCAGGGCCCTTCGGGCAGGCGCTCGCGGCCGCGCACGACGATCCGGACGCCGGCGATCGTCCGCATCCAGAACGTCATGACCCGTGTGTAAAGGCGGATCCACGCGACCGTGGGCCTGCGGCTCGGGACGAGCAGCAGCGGAATGGACATGATCGCGAAAAAAAACGAGGTCGCCCAATAGGCCGCCTGGAAAAGAATGCTGCGCATACGGATTAACGTGGCCCCCGGCCCGGTTCAGGATTGAGCGCCGAGCGCGGCAAGCGCGCCCGCGGCGATATCGTCGCAATAAGTCGACAGCGGACCCTTAAGTCGTCCGTAGCTGATCTGCAGCGCGGTCTGCAAAACGACGCCGAGCGCCATGCCTGCCGCGAGCGCCGGGTCGCGGCGGGGAATTTCGCGCCGCTTCATCGCCGCCGCGACGAGGTCCTCGACCGCCGACACCGGATTGTCGACGCCCTCGGGCGTCGGCAGGAAGCGGTGCGTGTAGAGGAGGTGAAAGCGGAACAGGGGAAAATCGGCGTCGGCGGTTGCGCAATAGGCCTCGACGACCGCGCGCGCCTGCTCAGCGAGGCTCATCTTGCGGGCCGCCGCCTCGCGCACCAGCGCCGCGAGCCGGGTGTGAATTTCAAGGAAGATCATCGAGGCGAGCTCGTCCTTGCTGTCGAAATGGCGGTAAATGGCGCCTTCGGAGACGCCCGCGGCCGCCGCGATGTCGCGCGTCGTCGCCGCATCGACCCCGCGCGCGACGAAGAGGTCGAGCGCCGCCCGTTCGATCCGCGCGCGCGTCGAGCGGGCGCCGGGGGTGACCCCTCTTGCGGGCTCGGGGGCGACGATGGGGGCGGTGTGCGGCAAGGGCGGTCGGCTTTCTGTGTGTGAGTGTTCACTCACTTAAGGAGTCAGCACTGCTGCGTCAAGGGGTATCGGAAGAAAACGGCGCAAAGCGGTTGAACCGCGCACCGGCGTCCCAAAATAGGAATAGGGCGGACTCGAGGGAGAACTCAGCGATGTCCATCAAGCGCATCATTGTACCGGTTGAAACGGCGGACGCGGGCGCCGCCGCGCTGAAAGCGGCGATCGCGATCGCCGGCGATTTTGGGGCGCAGGTCGAGGCGCTGCATATCCGCGAACGGCCGCAAATCCCGCCGAGCGAATATTACCCGCTCGGCGCCGTCGTATCGGAAGATTACCTCAATTCGCTGGAGCAGGCCGTGACAGAGCGCGCTGCGCGCCTGAAGAAAATGTTCGAGGATACGGCGCGCGCCTTTCCGGCCGCGCGCTGGGTCGAACGCGCCGGCGCAACGCCGTTCGATCTCGGCGCAGCTGCGCGCGTCGCCGATCTCGTTGTCTTCAGCAAGACCGAAGAAGCGGCGAAGTTCCGCGAAACGGCCAATCTGGAGGAAGTGATTTTCCAGGCCGGCCGGCCCGTGATGATCGCGCCGCCCGCCGCGGCGCCGGCGTTTCCGCGGCGCATTCTCTATGCGTGGAACGGCTCGCGCGAGGCGGCGCGCGCCATGGCGGCGGGAACGCCTTTTTTCACACGCGCCGAGCAAGTCGCGGTCGTCAGCTTTGGAAAGCTGGGGACCGGCGTCGCAAGCGCCGACGACGTCGCGGCGACGCTGCGGTTGCACGGCGCGAAGACCGAAGTGATCGAGCGCGAAAAGGAAGAACGCGACGCCGACAGTTTTCTGGAGCTCGCGCGCGAATGGCGCGCCGATCTCTGCGTCATGGGCGCCTATTCGCATGCGCGCTGGCGCCAGGTCATCCTCGGCGGCTTCACGCGCGGCATGCTCGCGCAATCGGAGCTGCCGGTGCTGCTGGCGCATTGACGGCGCTGCGGCAAGACGACCTGGCGCGGCCGACCACCCCTGTCGGGGGAATTAACCATAATCAGTTCCCCTAATAAACGTGTTGACGAGGACCCGCGCTGAGGTCCATGATTCAATCGTCGCGCCGGGGAACGCCTCCCCGGCGCGATTTGCGTTTGCGGCCGCTTCAAGA
>CAZOEB010000154.1:0-4663 GCA_964578685.1 uncultured Caulobacterales bacterium | reverse complement strand
GGGCGCTTCCATGATCGCAAGAAAGTCATGCCATGAACCGCGACAACGCCGCTGCTACGGACGATCTTGATACGGAGGAAACCCCGCCGCCAAGCGCGCACGATCATGCAATTGACGGCAGGTCCGGACGAAAGGTCCAGCCGCCGCACCGGCCCGACGACGGTCATGCGCACGGCGCGCACGCCGGCAGCCATGAGCGCGGCGGATGGTTTGGCCGCCACGGCGAACTCCTGTTCTCTTTGCTTTCCGGCGTGGCGCTTCTCGTCGGATGGATGATCGAACGGAGCAGCGCCAGCAGCGCACTGCCGCTTTTCGTCGCGGCCTATTTCTTCGGCGGCGCCTTCACGCTGCGCGAAGCGATCGAGAACATCGCCGCAAAGCGCTTCAAGATCGACACACTGATGCTGGTCGCCGCCGCCGGCGCCGCCGCGCTCGGCAGTTGGGCCGAAGGCGCGCTTCTTCTGTTTCTGTTCAGTCTCGGCCATGCGCTGGAAGAACTCGCGATGGGACGCGCAAGGCGCGAGATTGAGGCGCTCGCCAAACTGGCGCCGGATCGCGCCAATATCCGCAGCGCGGGCGCGATCAAGCATGTGCCGATCGAAGAGCTGACCGTCGGCGACATTGTCGTCGTCAAGCCGAATGAGCGCCTGCCGGCCGACGGCATCGTCATCGCCGGAGAAACAAGCGTCAACCAGGCGCCGGTTACCGGTGAAAGCGCGCCCGTCGACAAGCGACCGATAGCGGGCGACCCGGGCGCCGCCGAGTTCGCAAAAATCTCCGCAGAGCACCGCGTCTTCGCCGGCACGATCAACGGCGCCGGCGCGATCGACGTCTATGTCGCCAAACGCGCCGGCGAGTCGACGCTGGCGCGCGTCGCCCGGATGGTCGCCGAAGCGCAGATGCAGCGCTCGCCGACCGAGAATTTCACGGAGCGGTTTGAGCGCATCTTTGTGCCGTGCGTGCTCTCGCTAATCGCGCTTCTGCTGTTCGCCTGGGTCGTCATCGACGAACCGTTCTCGAAGAGCTTCTACCGCGCCATGGCTGTGCTGGTCGCGGCGAGCCCCTGCGCGCTGGCGATCTCCGTTCCGAGCGCGATCCTCAGCGGCATCGCCCGCGCGGGACGCGGCGGCGTCCTCGTCAAAGGCGGCGCCGCGCTTGAAAATCTCGGGACGCTGAGCGTCGTCGCTTTCGACAAGACCGGGACGCTGACGGAAGGAAGGCCGAGGCTTGTCGATATTGTTCCAGCCAGCGGCGTCGCGGAAGCCGAACTCCTCGCCGTCGCAGTCGCCATTGAGGAACAGAGCGATCATCCGCTCGCCGCCGCCGTCGTCCGCGACGCATCGCCGAAACTCGGGGCCGCACCGCGGCTGATCGCGAAGGGCGTCGAAAGCATCACCGGCAACGGCGTCAAGGGCCGTATCGACGGCGTCATCGTTCACATTGGCAAGCCGGCAATGTTCGACGGGGAGAACGGGCTGGTGATGTCCGACGACGTTCGGGAAGCGGCGCGCCGCCTGGAGCAGGAAGGCCGCACCGTAATGATCGTCCAGCGAGGCAATCGATCGCTCGGCGCGCTCGGGCTTATTGATGTCGAGCGCAGCTTTGCCGCCGCCGTCATCACGGATCTTCGCAAGCTCGGCGTTGCGCGCATGATCATGCTGACCGGCGACAACCAGAAAGTCGCCGACGCCATCGCCATGAAAGTCGGGCTTGACGAGGCGCGCGGCGCGCTGATGCCGGAGGACAAGGTCGCCTTCATCCGCACGATGCGCGCCGAGCGCGGCGCGATCGCCATGGTCGGCGACGGCGTCAACGACGCCCCGGCGCTCGCCGAAGCGACTGTCGGCGTCGCGATGGGCGCGGCGGGCTCCGATGTCGCGCTTGAAACCGCTGACGTCGCGCTGATGGCGGACGATCTGCGCCATCTGCCCTTCGCCCTTGGCCTCAGCCGGCAGACGAGCGCGATCATCAAACAGAATCTCTGGGCGAGCCTCGGCGTCGTCGCGATACTTATCCCCGCAACTCTCTTCGGCCTCAATATCGGCGCCGCAATCGTCGTGCACGAGGGTTCAACGCTGCTCGTTGTCGCCAATGCGCTGCGCTTGCTCGCTTATCGAGTGCGCGGACCGCGTTAGCGTCGTTCCGATAGGATACTGCCCGACGGTCGGTGAACCAAGGTCCGGATTGAGCGTCGCCGCGTTCGCGGGCGACATTGAGTTCGGCCAATTCGCGTGAAGCCCCGCATTCGACGTCGGGTTAGAGGCCGGCGCGGCAGCCTGTGACGGGCTTGTAGGTCGAGAGAGTGGCTTTCGGTCGGCCCGTCCCGGAGAATTCCCATGTCCCTTCAGGTTTTCGATGCCCGTCCCGATGCATCGGGCGGCTATAAAGTCGATGTGTCGCGCGGCGCTCGCGTCGGGCGCGTTTCTTCCGAATGGTTTTCGAGGCCCGATGACGAGCGGTTCCTGTCGTTGTCCGATTTGCAGGCGTCGGTGCGCTTGCGCGCCGAACACAGCCGCACGCGTGTCGTCGAGAGCGCTGCTATCCGGGTCGAGGCTGCACGTGAGGACGCGGCGAGCCTGACGCTCGCTTTGCCGGGTAGCGAGGCGCCTGTTGCGCCGACGCATTGGAGCTTCGGACAGCTCGCGTCACTCGTCGGCGCGCCGGCCTCATACCTGCGTCAGCTGCCGGCGCCGCTCGCGGCGATCAATCTGCAATACGGGCTGACAACGCACCGCGCCGAGCAGGTGAAGACGCTCGAGACGGAGGACGGCCGCGCGGAACTTCGGGCCGTCACCGGGCCGGACTATGGCCGCATCTATGATCACGAGCTTGTCTCGGCGGTGATGAAGATCGCCGGCGACGGCGTCGGCGACACCCGCTGGAAAATCCCCGGCGTGCTCGACTGGCGCACGGGCGTCTACAATCCGAATGCGGCGGTGAGCCGGGAGTCAACGACGCTCTACGCCTCCGATCGCGACGTCTTCCTGTTTCTGGTGGATGACTTGAATCCCATTGAAGCCGGCAAGCTCCCCGACGGCTCACCCGATCTGTTTTTCCGTGGCTTTTATTGCTGGAACTCGGAAGTCGGCGCGAAGACGCTGGGGCTCGCCTCCTTCTATCTCCGCGCCGTTTGCCAGAACCGCAATCTCTGGGGCGTCGAGGACTTTCAGGAGATCGTCATCCGGCACAGCAAATACGCCGCGGACCGCTTTGCGCGGGAGGCGGCGCCCGCACTGACGCGCTTCGCGAATTCCTCGCCCCAGCCCTTCATCACGTCCATCAAGTCGGCGCGGGAGAGGATCGTCGCCCGCGACGATGACACCCGCAGCGATTTCCTCAAAAAGCGCGGTTTCTCCAAGGCCGAAACCGCGGCCATTATCGAGACCGTGCTCGCCGAAGAAGGTCGCCCGGCGGCGAGCATCTTCGATTTCGTGCAGGGCATCACCGCCGTCGCGCGCGGCAAAGCGCATCAAGATTCGCGGCTCGATTATGAGGCGCGCGCGAAACGCCTGCTCGAAGCCGCGTGACCGCGGCGCGCGCAGTCATTCATTTCTCTGCCTGATGATCCCGCCCGGCTCTCGCGTGAGAGTCGGGCGGGTTTTTCCGTGACGGGTTTTCGAGGCCGAAAGAGAGTCTTCCGGCCGGCCCGTCTCGGAGACTGACCCATGGCCAAATCCAAACCGAAGACGAAACACGCCGCGACGCTGACCTTGAGCGTTTCGCGGGACATCCCGCTCGACAAGCTCGTCCTGTCGCAATCGAACGTCCGCCAGGTGAAGGCGGGCGTCTCGATCGAGGAACTCGCCGAAGACATCGCGCGGCGCACGCTCCTGCAGAGCCTTGCCGTCCGCGCCGTGCTTGACGATGACGGGCGTGAGACGGGCATCTATGACGTGCCCGCCGGCGGGCGGCGATTGCGCGCGCTGCAATGGCTGGTGAAGCAGAAGCGCCTCGCGGCCGACGCCCCGATCCCCTGCATCATCCGCACTGAGGGCCTCCCCGAGGAGGACAGTCTCGCCGAGAACGTCCAGCGCGCGCCCTTGCATCCGCTCGACCAGTTCCGCGCGTTCAAGACCCTACGCGAGAAGGGCAAAAGCGAGGAAGAAATCGCCGCCGCCTTTTTTGTCTCGCCGACCATCGTCAAGCAGCGCTTAAAGCTCGCGAGCGTCGCGCCCGACCTCCTTGACCTCTATGCCGAGGACGGCATGAGCCTCGAGCAACTGATGGCGTTCACCGTCAATCCGGATCACCGGCGCCAGGTCGAAGTCTGGGCGGCGCTGAAAAACGGCTACAATCGCGAGCCCTATCACATCCGCCGTATGCTGACCGAAGGCGCGGTGCGGGCCGGCGACAAGCGCGCACGCTTCATCGGCATTGACGCCTACGAGGCGGCCGGCGGCGTTGTGCTCCGTGATCTCTTCGCCGATGCCGATGACGGCTGGTTCCAGGATTCTGGGCTCCTTAATCGACTCGTCGCCGAGAAGCTTGAAGCGGCAGCGACGGAGATCCGCGCCGAGGGCTGGAAATGGGTCGAGACCGCGGCGGACTTTCCGTATGGGCACACGTTCGGCCTGCGCCGCATTGAGGGCGAGCAGGCGGCGCTCACCGACGATCAGCGGCGAGCTTTTGACGAGGCCAAGGCGGAGCATGAAGCGCTCGAAGA
>CAZOEB010000153.1:0-4679 GCA_964578685.1 uncultured Caulobacterales bacterium | reverse complement strand
CTTCCGCGCCGCCTCGAGGACAGCCATGCGCGCTTCAAGGCCGACGACGTCGAGCCGGCGCGCGGCGAGCCTTGCGGCGAACCAACCGGGGCCGCAGCCGAAATCGTATGCGTCCGCGGGGGCTGCGCCCAAGCGCGCCAGAGAATCAAGGACCTTCTCAGCGACGTGCCACCTCGCTTCATTGATGGCGAGATAGGCCTCAGCGGCGAAGCCGGAGAGGTCAGCGCTGTCCGAAGAAGTTCTCTCATTCATGCGTTGCGCTCAATCCGCCTTTTCCAGCCGCCATTCGAGCTTCGGCCGGACATACCCCGGAAACGCCCGCGCGTAATTCCCGCGCGCGCTCTCTCCGAATTGAAGGCCGTCCGTTTCGTAGGCCGAGAACGACACCGCCCGTTCAACTTGCTCGTGGCGAACGAGCGGATCAGCCGTGACGAGCGCAATTGTCACAAAATGCAAGCCTTCATTGAGAATATTGGCGGGGATTTCCGCTACCGCCCGGAAGCGCCCGACGTCATTGACGCCGCCGGCCCATTCGGCGCTCGTGAATGCGGCCACAAACCTGACACCGCCGCGATCATCCTTGACATGCAGGGCGGGCTCAATGCGGCGTCCAGGCGCCAGCACGTCGAAAACAAGTTCGATGGCGCAGGGCTTGTGAATTTTGACCGATCTCGCCGGCTCGCCTTCGTGATTAAGCACCATCGCCGACACCAGCCGCGCGCCCTGGACTTCGTCGATTGCTGAGTCGACGCCCGTAGACAGCGTCCCGGACTTCACACCCGGAGAAGCCGGAACGTCCTTGGCGCGGTAACTAGCATTGACACTGGACATTTGCGCTTCATAGGCTTCGCAAACCGAGACAGCGTCGCCGTCCATGACGATTTCGCCATGATCCATCCAGATGCAACGGCTGCAAAATTTGCGCACCGCCGCCGTCGCATGCGAAACGAATAGAAGCGTTCGTCCGCCCCCGGTCAGGTCTTCCATCCGCTCGAGGCATTTGCGCTGGAACGCCGCGTCGCCGACCGAAAGAACCTCGTCCAGCATCAGGATGTCGGGGTCGAGATGGGCGGCGACGGCGAAGCCGAGGCGCGAGCGCATGCCGGTCGAGTAATGCTTCACCGGCTCGTCGACGAAGCGGCCGATCTCTGAAAAGCCGATGATGGCGTCGAGGCGCGCGTCGATCTCCTCGCGTGTCAGGCCGTGCAGCGCGGCGTTGAGAAAGATGTTCTGCCGTCCCGTAAGTTCCGGGTTGAAGCCCGTGCCGACTTCCAGAAGCGAGGTCACGCGGCCATGAAGATCGGCCTCGCCCGACGTCGGCAGGAGCACGCGCGACAAGATCTTCAGCAGCGTCGACTTGCCGGCCCCGTTATGGCCAAGAACGCCGAGCCGCTCGCCGCGCTGAAGCTCAAAGGAGACGTTCTTAAGCGCCCAGAATTCGCGCTCAGCCGCCGTCCGTCCCCTTTTCAGGAAGCCGCCCGCGCCGCCCGAAAGGATAAACCGCTTGGAGAGACTGCGAACCGAGACGGCGACCATCCGCTCTGCGCCGTTGAGCGCTGCCGTCATAGCCGTTCCCCGACGACGCGCGCGGCGGCGGCGAACATCGCAAGTCCTACCGCGAGCAAAAAGCCGGTGACGCCCGCGGCGATCATCACTTGCACCCAGTCGATCGCCATCGGCGCGAACAGCGCTCCGCGCATGCCCGAGAGGACCCCGGTCATGGGGTTGA
The DNA here is from genome assembly GCA_964578685.1 of uncultured Caulobacterales bacterium. Lineage (GTDB taxonomy): Bacteria > Pseudomonadota > Alphaproteobacteria > Caulobacterales > Parvularculaceae > Amphiplicatus. The sequence goes on along the minus strand of CAZOEB010000153.1, from coordinate 2,950 downwards.
AGGAAAGCGCCATCCGCGCGGCGCCGTCGAAAATGTCGGCGCTATAGATCACCGGCGACAAGAAAAGCCCTAGATAAAGGATGACTTCCAGCGCCCTTCGCGTGTCCTGGTGAAAAAGCTGCAAAGCGGCGAATGCAGCGCCGATCGCCAGCGCGAGGAGGAGCAGCAAGGCGCCGATCGGCAGGATGAAAATCAGCCGCGGCCCTGTCGCGACACCGAGCACAGCCTGCATCGCGCCGATCGCGACAAGCACCGCCGCAAGATCGAACACCCTCGACAGAACGATCGCCAACGGGCTGATGAGCCGCGGAAAATAGACGCGCTGAATGACCGAAGCGTCGGCGGCAAGCGACGAGGCGACCTCGCCGACCGTGTCGGCGAACAAGAACCACAGGCAGAAGCCGCTGAAGAGATAGAGCGGATAAGGAATGTCAGCGCCGAAATCGGCGTCGGTCGCGCGCCGCAGATAGAAGAACGTCGCCGTCATTATGGCCGGCCGGATGAAGCTCCAGACGAGGCTTAGCGGCGAAGTGGCGACGCGCGCGACGAATTGGCGTCGCACCATTTGTCGCAAGAGGATCCGGTAGCGCCAGATCTCGGCGAAATCGAGCACGCCGACGCTCTGGTCGGGCCGGATGCGGATGACGGGCTTCGAGGCGCCGCTCATCGTCAGATCTTCCCCTCCCCCCGAGGGCGGGGCTGCTTGTGAGGTGGGGCGGTCATGGACATGCGACGCATTCCTTAGGAGGCCGGGCCAATGGCCTAACGCCGCGGCGTAAATAGTGTAGGCCGCCTCCCAAGTCATCCTGCCGCCAAGGATCGCCGCGGAGCGCTCTTGAATGCAGGTCCGCCGCATGGGTAGTACGCGCCATGCCGGACCGTTTACCCCTGCCGCCGTCACGTCCGTTGATCGGCGCCTGGGTCAATATTGATCACGCCCATATCGCCGCGATCGCCGGTCGGTCGGGCTTTGATTACGTGGTCTTCGATATGCAGCACGGGCTATGCGTCGAAGCGTCGCTGCCGGGTCTCCTTTCCGCGGTAGAGGCGACGCCGGCGGCGAGCGTCGTTCGCGCTCCATCGGCGGACGCAACCATCCTCGGCAAGATCCTAGATCTCGGCGCCGACGCCGTCATCATCCCGATGATTGAGAACGCCGCGCACGCCCGCGCGGCCGTCGAGGCCTGTCTCTATCCGCCGCGCGGGCGCCGCAGCTGGGGGCCGACCCGCGTCGGTGCGCGCTTCACGGATTATTTTTCGCAAGCTGAGTCGGCGCTGCGCCTGTTCCCGATGATTGAAATGACGTCGGCGCTTGAGGACTGCGAAGAAATCGCCGCCCTCCCCGGCGTCGCGGGACTTTTCGTGGGACCGGCCGACCTTTCAATCAGCATCGGCCTCAGGCCGGGGCGCCACCAGGACGACCAGCGCTTTCAGGAGGCCTTGGCGCGCGTGGTCGCCGCCTGTCGCGCGCGTGGACGATTCGCCGGCATTCAGGCCGAACGGGCTCTTGCCCGGCGCCGGATGGATGAAGGCTTTGATTTCCTTACCGTCGCGATGGACAGTTCGGACCTTGAGGCTTCCTTTGCGCAAGCGCTGGCGGCTGCGCGATGACGACTGTTGGTTTCGCCAAGGATTGACGCTAATTGGCCGGCGCTTGTTTGCGCTAGGAGTAGAACGTCATGAAGAAAACAGCCCTCATTACCGGCGCGACCGGTCAGGACGGCGCTTATCTTTCGCGTCTGCTTCTCGAAAAAGGCTATATCGTCCATGGCATCAAGCGCCGGGCGTCATCGTTAAACACCGAGCGCGTCGACGATCTCTATGTCGATCCGCATGAAGAGAAGACGAATTTCTTCCTGCATTACGGCGACATGACGGATTCAACGAACCTTATCCGCATCATGCAGGAGGTGCAGCCGGACGAAGTCTACAATCTCGCCGCGCAGTCTCACGTGAAGGTGTCGTTCGAGACGCCGGAGTACACGGCGAACGCCGACGCGATCGGCACGCTGCGTCTTCTCGAGGCGATCCGCATTCTCAAAATGGAGAACAAGGTCAGGTTTTATCAGGCATCGACATCAGAACTTTACGGTAAGGTTCAGGAAGTTCCGCAGCGTGAAACAACGCCGTTTTATCCGCGCTCGCCCTACGCCGCTGCGAAGCTTTACGCCTTCTGGATCACCGTGAATTACCGCGAAGCCTATGGTATGCACGCGTCGAACGGCATCCTGTTCAATCACGAAAGCCCTTGGCGCGGCGAAACCTTCGTCACCCGCAAGATCACTCGCGCCGTCGCGAGCATCAAACACGGACTGCAGAAGCGGCTGTATCTTGGAAATCTCGATGCGCTCCGCGACTGGGGCCATGCGCGCGATTATGTCGAGGGGATGTGGCTGATCCTTCAGCAGAAGGAGGGCGACGATTACGTTCTCGCAACCGGCGAAATGCATTCAGTGCGCGAATTCGTAGAGCGCTCCTTCGGCCATGTCGGCATATCGATCGAATGGCGCGGGGCCGGCGTTCAGGAAAAAGGACATGACGCCAGGACGGGCGAAGTCCTTGTCGCTGTCGATCCCGCCTATTACCGGCCGACCGAAGTCGAGCAGCTCCTCGGCGACCCGTCGAAGGCGCAGCAAAAGCTCGGCTGGAAGCACAGGACGACGTTTCCGCAGCTTGTCGCGGAAATGATGGACGCCGATCTCGGGGCGGTCATGCGCGAACGCGCCCGCCGCGGCCGCCATGACTGAGCGGCATCGGACGCCGTACAAGCTCGCCGGCAAGCGGATTTATGTCGCCGGTCACCGCGGCATGGTCGGCTCAGCGATCGTACGGCGGCTGGCCGCCGAAGACTGCTGCGAAATCCTAACGGCGACGCGCGCAGACGTCGATCTCACTCGGCAGGCGGCGGTCGAAAGCTTCATGCGCGACGCAAGGCCCGACGCTGTATTCG
>CAZOEB010000152.1:0-4720 GCA_964578685.1 uncultured Caulobacterales bacterium | reverse complement strand
CCTAGAGCGGCGTGCGCAAGAGCGTACGCGGTTTTGCGCGGAAACGCCGCGACAAACAATAGGCTAGACCAAGCCGGGCGATCCCGAAATCGCGCAGCTTGGTCTAGAACCAGTAAGACTTGTTAAGACGCTGGATGAAAAGCGGCGTCGATGACGGACGCATCTCGATCGTCCAGATCAGCGGTTCGCTGAGCGAGGCGGTCTCGGATGTCTCCTCGATCGCATAACCCTCGCACTCGATCCGCACCCAGAGCTTTCCGGTCGCCGAGCGCGCCGGCACGCCGGCGCGGATGATAAGGCTGTCCCCGCGCATCATGAGATTGCCGCCGGCGTTGCGGAACAGGTTGAAAGTCTCGCCGGTATCCGCATTGTGCAGACGTCCGCGCACCGTTCCGTCGCGGATCATCTGGCCGATGTCGTTGGGGGCTCCGTTCGGGAACACGATGCGCAGTTCGACGACATAGCGCGCCGCCTCACGCTCCTGCACCTGAATGACGCGCGCTTCGGCCGCCGCCGGCGCCGCCTGGGAGAAGGTCGCGGACATGATGCCGTCATCACGCATCGCCTCGCGTTCGAGGGAGACGGCTTCTAGGTCACGCAGCGCGCCGCCCGTCGAGCGTAAACCGCTGGCAAGGTCCGCCGGCACCGCCGTCATCATGACGGCGAGAAGGCCGAAGCCTTGCGCGAAGGCGCCTTGCCGCGTGATCGGCTGGAAATAAAACGTCGATCCGACGCCGATGCCGATGAGGCCGATGACAACCACCCATAGCGGCACCTGGCCGAAGCCCAGAATCTCCCCGACCGTCACAACCCAGCGGTTGATGGTGTAGAGGGCCGAAGCCTCTCCCTTCTGCTGATAATCGGTGACCAACGCGGCGACGATCCCCGCCGCGCTCGCAAGGCCGAACCCCGCCATATCCGCGACGCCGAATTCGCCGGGCGCCTTGATCCCGCGCTTCATCCCATAGGTGGCCATGACGTTCCCCTGATGATCCCAAACCAAGCCCCGTCCAGGATAATACTCACTGCGCTTCCGCCGGCCTAGGGCTGAAAGGCGACAGTGGCGAGTTAAGGAAAGAACCCCTCGGAAACCCTGAAGGCGTCTTTTTTCGGCCTTTCAGCCGTTTCCAGCCCACCCTTCCGGCGGGCGCCCGCGGCCGAAGTCCACGCCGAAAAGATGCTCAAGGCTGGTGCGCGGAAGGCCTGCCTTCACGAAGTCATAGGGCGTGACGTTCACCGACTTCAGGATCGCCCGCTCGATGACGAGCGCGCCCGTCAGCGCGCCTGCGGTGACGTCGAGGTCAATGACATTGATGCAGCAGAGATCCTGCTCGAAGGCGCCGATCGTCTTGAGACCGCCGCCGGTCGCCCAGCCGAGAAGGATGCGGTTGACCCCCTCATGCGCGACAATAAGGGCGGTTTTCCACAGTTCCTGGCGGATCAGGCGTTCCATGGCGCCGGTGACTCGTTCCTCGGCCGCCGCAAAGCTTTCCCCGTCGGGCAGGAACCGCGCCCCGTCGGCCCCGGCCGCGTCGAACGAGAAGGCGAGCCGAGCGGCGAGTTCTTCCCGGCTGTCGGCGACGAGCCAGCCGCTTTTAAGCTCTTCAAGGCCTTCTTCGGCTTTCGGGATCGGGGCCGGTCGGCCGTCAAGCACGATCGCCATGGTCTGAATGGTGCGAGGCAGGCCGCTGTGGATGGCGATGTCGAAGGAGACGCCGGCAAGGGCGTCACGCGCAGCCGCGGCCTGCGCCCTGCCCGTTTCGGTCAGAACGACGCTGCGCGGGTCGGTGATCCCGGGGGCGAAATAATCCACATGCCCGTGCCGCATCAAGTATACGCGCCGCCTGCCCGTTCCTTGCATCTCGCCTCCGCAAAAGGGCTTCGCATACCGATGCGAAATCGGCCTGTCACCGCTCGCGCTTGATGGAATCCGGTGTTAGGGTCGGAAAAGGGGCACTTGGTGGGACGAGGGGCTCGTCAACGGCTATGAAGTTGCGTCCGCCGCCGATGTTTGCGTGCGCGTTTCTGGCGCTCGCCGGCGTTTATGGGGCTGTTTACGGCGTCACCGTCTGGAGCGATCCGGACGTGGCGGAAAGCCGTTTCGACGCCTTGCGCAAGGGCGGCTATCCGGGCGTCGCGCAGGCGCACGGGGAACGCGTCATCGTGCTTCGAAAGCGCGAGGGCGTGAAGGACGAGGAGCTTGCGCCCTTCAAGGCCAAGGTGGCGGCGACGCTCGTCGACTCTCGCCGCTACGAGCGCGGCGCGGAACTCTATGAAGAAGCGCTTGCGTCCGATTGGGCGAAAGGGCTCGACACCGTCAACCGCACGATTCTTGAAGACCGGCTCGCCCGCGCGCGGATTTTCTCGAAGGACATCGCGCGCGCCGCTGCGGTCTATGCGGAGTTTCTTGAACTTGCCGGCGACGCGGCGTCGCGCGCCGAAATCGCCGACGACAAATCGCTTCAGTCTTTCTATGCAAGCCTCGTTGACGCGGCCGGCGTTCTCTTCACCGAGACGCTGAAGCCGACCGGCAATCCTGAATTTTTCACCGGCGCACGCGAATCGAAACTCGCCGCCGCGAAGGACCTCACCACGCTCGGGGCCTTTTTCGCGCTGAAGGACGACGGGCTTTATGCGGCGGCGGGCCTCCTCTCCTCGGCGCTTGCCGTGCGCAACGACATTCTGGGCGCGGGTCACCCCGACACGGTGCAGATCGCCCTGATGCTCGGCCCCGTCTATCAGCGCATGGGCCGCCTCGACGACGCCGAGAAGCTTTATCTCAGCGCCTTCCACACGCAGGAAAAAGCGAAAGGCGCGAACAATCCCGAGCTGTCGCTCTACATCAAACTCCTCGCCGGCGTTTATGAGCAGCAGGGCCGCGCGACGGAGGCGCAGGCGCTCAACGAACATATGCGCGGGCTGTTCCGCGACGCGTTCGGCGCGCAGCGCTATTCGGCGAACCGCGTGCGCGACCGGCGGCTCGACATCGACCGGCCTGTTTCGCAGCAATTTCCTCTGCCTGCGGATTACGCGCCGACCGACCTGACGCCCGCTGCGCGCTTTTCGATTCCGCTCTCGAAGAACGCCGATCTCGACGAGATGAAGCTGCGGCTCGCCGCCGACCCGGACGATGATCCGCGTGAGGAGAATCTGCCGGCGCGCCTCGCCCAGCTCATTTCCCTTTGCCGCGCCGAATCGGGCGAGACGATTTCGCTCCGCTCGGGGTACCGCTCTTACGCGACGCAGCGCGACCTTTATGCGCGCATCGGCGCCAAGGGCACGGTGACGCCGCCGGGCGTTTCCGAGCACCAGCTCGGCCTCGTCGCCGATATCGACGTCGCCGGGCGCCTGATGCGGCAGAGCGATAAAGCATATCAGTGCTTTGAGGAGAACGGCTTCCGCTTCGGGTTCATCCTCTCCTATCCGCCGGGCAATGACTATCTGCCGGGCAAAGACACCTACGAGCCCTGGCACTGGCGCTATGTCGGGATACGGACCGCCCAGCTTTATCGGGAAGCCGGCCCCTACAATAAGCCGCAGGAATTTCTCGCCGCCCTTCCCTGCTATCAGGAACGCGCGATCGCCAACGATCTCCCGGCGGCGGGCGAGGCTGACATCTGCCTTGAAGACGCAACGCTCCTCGCCGCCTCGGCGAAACAGGAAGCCAAGGGCGCCGCAGAGACCCACGGCGCCGATCCCGCGGCCCGAAAATTGAACAATGTCGCCGGCGGCGGCGGGCGCTAACGTAAATCGTCCCTCAACCGGTCGTCGCATGCGGACCGGAAGGCATGATTAACCACGATACGGAACAGACACGCGCGCGCGTCGCCTGGATCGGCGCCGGCGCCCGCGGCGTTCCGCCCGCGCTCGCTGACGCCGCGCGCCACGCCCGCTATGAGATCGTCGAGCCCCCGTCAGCCTCCGACATCGCCGTCGTCGATCTCTATGGCGCCGACCCCGATAGCGCCGCCGCTGCTGACGCGGTCGCCGCGGCGCGACGCGCCGGGGCGGGCGCCGGCGTTCTTATTGCTGCGGACGCCGCCGCGACTTCCGAACAGCGCCGCCGTCTTGCGCGCCTCGGCGAGACCGTTTTCCTGCGCACCAGCGTCGAGCCGCTGATCGGCGCGGTGCGCGAACGGCTTAGACTTGCGACGCTCGCTGAAGAGACCGGCGACCGGCTGAAGTCGCTCGTCGCGGATGCGCGCGCCGTCAGTTTCTCCACGCCTCCGCGAAAGGAAGACGGCGCGGTGCTGATCGCTGGAAAGCCGTCGCCGCTCGCACTCGCCGCCTCGCACGCGGTCAACGCCGGATCGCGTTCGGCGGTCTCAGTCTTCACGGCGGGTCAGGCGATGCGCGCGCTCGATCACGGAAGCTTTGACGGGGCGGTCTTCATCCCCTCGGACGAAAACGATCTTCTGATCGCGCTTGCGCGCGCTTTGCGCCGCCACCGGGAGCATCGCCGCCTGCCGGTCGTCATCCTGTCGGCGGACGAAGATCTCCTCGATCGCCGCGCCGCCAAAGACGGGCTCGACGCGATGGCCGCAGCGCGCGTGAGCGACGATCTCGCTCGCCGTCTCGAAACCATGACGCGGCGCGCCAACATGTCGGCGGCGATGCGCGCCTTCCTGCGTTCGCCCGAAGGGAACGGCGGCGGACGCGGCGCGGCCAATGCGCGGCTGTTCGCCCAGCATGCGATGCGCGTCTGCGCAAACGCCGACGA
>CAZOEB010000151.1:0-4728 GCA_964578685.1 uncultured Caulobacterales bacterium | reverse complement strand
ATGACTGACGCCTTCATCTGCGACGCGGTCCGCACGCCGATCGGGCGCTACGCCGGGGCGCTCTCTCCGGTCAGAACCGACGACCTCGCCGCCATTCCCTTGCGCGCGTTGAAAGACCGCAATCCAAAGGTCGACTGGGGGGCGCTCGATGACATCGTCATGGGCTGCGCCAATCAGGCGGGCGAGGACAACCGGAACGTCGCGCGCATGGCGGCGCTGCTGGCAGGCCTCGGCGAGAAAGCGCCGGGCACGACGGTCAATCGCCTGTGCGGGTCGGGGCTCGACGCCGTGCTGATCGCCGCGCGCGCGATCAAGGCGGGGGACGCGGACCTCATCATCGCGGGCGGCGTCGAATCGATGAGCCGCGCGCCCTTCGTCATGGGCAAGGCGACAGAAGCGTTCTCGCGAAGCGCGGAGGTATTTGACACCACGATCGGATGGCGCTTCGTCAACCCGCTGATGAAGGCGCAATACGGCATCGATTCGATGCCGGAGACGGCGGAGAATGTCGCCGCCGAATTCAACATCTCGCGCGCCGATCAGGACGCTTTCGCTTTTCGCTCCCAAATGCGGGCGAGCGCGGCGCAGAAGTCAGGGCGCCTCGCCGCCGAAATCGTGCCGGTGACGATCCCGCAGCGCAAGGGTGACGCGATCGTCGTCGCGAAGGACGAACACCCGCGCGAGACGACCATCGAAGCGCTTGCCGGCCTCAAGCCCTTCGTGAAGAAGGACGGCGTCATCACCGCCGGCAACGCATCAGGTGTCAATGACGGCGCGGCGGCAATGATCGTCGCGTCGGAAGCAGCGGTGAAGCGCTACGGCCTTACCCCCCGTGCGCGCGTCCTCACCGGCGCGGTCGTCGGCGTTCCTCCGCGTATCATGGGGATCGGCCCCGCGCCGGCGTCAAAGGCCGCGCTCGCAAAAGCGAGGCTTTCAATTGCCGATATGGGCGTCATCGAGCTTAACGAGGCGTTCGCCTCACAGGCGCTCGCGTCCCTGCGCGAGCTTGGCCTTCCTGACGACACCGACCACGTGAACCCCAACGGCGGCGCCATCGCCCTCGGCCACCCGCTCGGCATGTCGGGCGCGCGCCTTGTCCTGACGGCGACGGAGGAACTTCACCGCCGCAATGCCCGCTATGCGCTGGCCGCCATGTGCATTGGCGTCGGGCAGGGCATCGCGGGGGTTATTGAGCGGGTTTAGCCCCTCTGGAATTAGTTGACCGATCGGTCAGGGAATTGTACTGTGCGCCCATCAACGGAGATCGCCCATGTACGCCCAGATGGTGAAATCGACCGGGGAACGTGTCCGGACCCTCGATGAAATGGGCCCCGAGGAGCGCGCCTTTCAGGAAAAGGTCGACGCCGGGATCAAGATCGAGGCGAAGGACTTCATGCCGGAGGGCTATCGCAAGACCCTCATTCGCCAGATCTCGCAGCACGCGCATTCCGAGATCGTCGGCCAGTTGCCGGAAGGGAACTGGATCACCCGCGCGCCGACGCTCGACCGAAAGATGATATTGCTCGCCAAGGTGCAGGACGAGGCGGGCCACGGGCTTTATCTCTATTGCGCGGCGGAGACGCTCGGCATCAGCCGCGATCAGATGACGGAGCAGCTGCTGTCTGGGAAGGCGAAGTATTCGTCGATTTTCAATTACCCGACGCTCACCTGGGCCGACATCGGCGCGATCGGCTGGCTCGTCGACGGGGCGGCGATCATGAACCAAGTGCCGTTGCAGCGCTGCTCCTACGGGCCTTACAGCCGCGCGATGATCCGCATCTGCAAGGAAGAAAGTTTCCACCAGCGCCAGGGCTACGCGATCATGATGGCGCTGTCGAAAGGCAGTGAGGCGCAGCGCGCGATGGCGCAGGATGCGCTCGATCGCTGGTGGTGGCCGTCGCTGATGATGTTCGGGCCGTCGGACGGCGACAGCGTGCATTCCGCGCAGTCGATGGCGTGGAAGATCAAGCAGAACTCGAATGACGAGCTGCGCCAGAAATTCGTCAATGAGACCGTTCCGCAGGCGGACTATCTGGGGCTCAAGGTTCCCGATCCGGCGCTCAAATGGAACCCCGAAAAGCGCGGCTATGATTTCGGCGCAATCGACTGGAACGAATTCTACGAGGTCCTGAAAGGCAACGGCCCCTGCAACGCCGAGCGCATGGCGGCGCGCCGCAAGGCCTGGGACGACGGGGCGTGGTTCCGCGAGGGGCTGATGGCGCATGCGAAGAAAGCGAATGCGCGCAAGATGGCGGCGGAGTAGGGGCCATGTCGAACGAATGGCCCCTTTGGGAAGTCTTCATCCGCGGCCAGCATGGCCAGTCGCACCGTCATGTCGGTTCGCTTCATGCGCCTGACGCCGAAATGGCCATAAAAAACGCGCGCGACGTCTACACGCGCCGTAATGAAGGCGTTTCGATCTGGGTGGTGAAGGCGGCGGACATCGTCGCCTCGGCGCCGGGCGACAAGGAGGCGCTGTTCGAGCCGTCGAACGCGAAAGTTTATCGCCACCCGACCTTTTACGACATTCCCGACGAAGTGGGGCACATGTGAAGGACGCCGCCCTATTCGAGTTGGCGCTGCGGATGGGCGACAACGCCCTCATCCTCGGTCAGCGCGTGTCGGCGTGGTGCGGGCATGCGCCGGCGCTCGAAGAAGACATCGCGATGGCGAATGTCGGGCTCGATCTCATCGGTCAGGCGAAGCTGTGGCTGACGCTCGCCGGCGAGGTTGAAGGCGCGGGGCGCGACGCCGACGCGCTCGCCTTCCTGCGCGACAGCCGCGACTTCCGCAACGTCCTTCTGGTCGAACAGCCGAACGGCGATTACGGCCAGACCCTGATGCGCCAGTTCCTGTTCGACGCCTGGCACCTGCCGATGCTGACGGCGCTTCGTCTGTCGACGGACGGGCGGGTCGCGGACATCGCGGCCAAATGCGCGAAAGAGGCGGCGTATCACCTCGACCGGTCGTCGGACCTCGTCATCCGCCTCGGCGACGGTACGGCGGAGAGCCGCGCGAAGATGCAGGCGGCGCTCGATTTTCTTCATCCGTTCGCCGCCGAGATGATCGCGGCCGACGCGATCGACGAGCAGGCCGCTGCGGCGGGCCTTGGTCCGAGGCTCGCTGACATCGCCAAGAATTTCTCAAATACGGTCGCCGCCGTATCGGCTGCTGCGACGCTGGCGCCTCCCTCCGCGCCAGCGCGCGCGGTTGCCGGCGCGTGGCGCGGAAAAGCGGGGCGGCACACGGAGGATTTCGGCCGCCTTCTCGCCGAGATGCAATGGCTCCAGCGCGCTTATCCGGGGGCGTCATGGTGACCGCGCTTGAAGCACGACCCGAAGCCGCTGAAATCTGGCGGTGGCTTGACGAGGTTCCCGATCCGGAAATTCCTGTGCTTTCGATCAATGACCTTGGCATCGTCCGCGCCGTGGATGTCGGCGGCGATGAAGTCGTCGTCACGGTGACGCCGACCTATTCCGGCTGCCCGGCGACCGCTGTCATTTCGCTGTCCATAGAAGAAGCGCTGCGCCGCCGAGGCGTCGCGCGCGCGCGGGTGAAGTCGCAGCTTTCGCCCGCCTGGACGACGGATTGGATATCGCCGGCGGGGCGCGAAAAGCTCCGCGCCTACGGCATCGCGCCGCCGGAAGGAGCAGCCTGTGCGGGCGCCGCCGTACGGAACGCGCCGCAAGCGTGCCCGCGCTGCGGATCGGCGCATGTCGAGGAGGTGAGCCGTTTCGGCTCAACCCCTTGCAAGGCGAGCTGGCGCTGCGCCGACTGCCTTGAACCCTTCGACTATTTCAAGCGTTTCTGACGTGGCGCAATTCTATCCGCTGACCGTCACCGACATCCGGCGCGACACGCGCGATGCTGTCGTCGTCACGCTCGCCCCGCCTGCGGACGCGGCGGAGGCGTTCCGCTTTATCCAAGGTCAATACCTGACCTTCCGGCGCCGCTTCGACGGCGAGGAGATGCGGCGTTCCTATTCGATCTGCGCAGGGATCGACGACGGCGTGTTGCGCGTCGGCGTCAAGCGGGTCGACGGGGGCTGGTTCTCGACCTTCGTGAATGAAGAGCTGAAGGTCGGCGACACGCTCGAAGCGATGGCGCCGATGGGCAATTTTCACGTTCCGCTGAAGCCCGATGCCGCGCGCCGCTATCTCGGCTTCGCCGGCGGCTCCGGCATCACGCCGATGATCAGCCTCATCCGCACCATCATGGCGCGCGAGCCGAAATCCTCCTTCACGCTCGTCTACGGAAACCGATCGACCTCGGCGATCATGTTCCGTGAGGAGCTCGAGGATCTAAAGAACCTCCATCTCGGGCGCCTCAACATCGTCCATATTCTCGAAAGCGAAGCGGGCGAGATCGATCTTTTCTCGGGCCGTCTCGACCGCGAGAAATGCGACGCGCTGTTTTCCCGCTGGATCGACGTGAAGGGCGCCGATCTCGCTTTCATCTGCGGGCCGGAACCGATGATGCTCGCTGTCGCCGATGCGCTGAAAGCCCACGGCCTTCCTGAAACCGCGATCAAATTCGAGCTGTTTTCCAGCCCGCGGACCGGCCGCGCAAAACCTAAGACGGAAGGTGCGGCGGCGAAGTCCGGCGGCGCCTGCGCTGCGACGATCGTCATCGACGGCGCAGCACGCGAGGTCGAGGTGGCGGCCGCCGGCCAGTCCGTGCTCGAGGCCGCGCTCGCAAACGCCATCGACGCGCCCTACGCCTGCAAGG
>CAZOEB010000150.1:0-4730 GCA_964578685.1 uncultured Caulobacterales bacterium | reverse complement strand
CGGCGCGGACGCGGCCGCGCGCTTCAGGCCCGCGACGCCGAACGCCGCCAGCATGGCGATGAAGGCGAGCGGCCCCGGAAATCCGAAATCGAGCGCGAGCGTCAGATAGTAATTGTCGATCGTCAGCGTCTGCCCCCAGAAGCCGAGAATGCGTGAGGAGCGGCCGGTTCCATAGCCGAGCACCGGGCGCTTCAGGATTTTCGGCCAGGCCTGTTCCATCTGGTCGAGCCGCGACTGGGTGGAGTTCGACGCGGAGACGCCGCCCTTGCCGGTGATCATCGCATAGGTTCCGACGGCGATGACCGGCGATGAGAGCAGCATCAGGGCGGTTGCAAGACCGATGACGGGACGGAAACGCGCCGCGCGGGGTCGACGAAAGAACCGCACCGCGAACACCGTCGCCATGAAGCCGAGCGCGATCGTCATGCCGAGCGCCGCGCCGCGCGAATTTGTTGCAACGGCGCCTAGGAGAACAAGAGCGAACGCCGCCGCCCACAGCCAGCGCACGCGCGGGTCTTCAGCGCGCGCTGCGAGCGCAAGCGCGAAGGGCGCAATAAAGGCCATATGCTCGCCGAGCGACAGGGGATGGGTGTGCGAGGCCTGCGCGCGGAAGAAGCCGTCGCGGATTTTCTGCTCCTGCACGTTCTGGAGCCAGACTGCGTCGCCCTGGATAAGCGGGGAAAGGACGATCGCCATTAATTGCTGGGTCAGCGCCTCGACCAGGGCGATGCCCGCCACGATCACGCCGCCGAGCACGAAGGCCTTGACGAGCCGCTCGAAGTCACGCGCGCGCCGGCAATAGGTGAGCACCGCGCAAAACGGCAGAAGCCAGATCATCGTCTGGCGGAAGAACTCCGGGACGGCGAGCGCGCGCCCCTCGGCGAGCGGCAGGCTGAGGAGCCCCAGCGCGAACAATCCGAACACGGACCATGTGATCCAGCGGCTCCGCCTCACCGCCAGTGAAAACTGCGCGCGCCGATAGCGCGACACCACCATGTCGTAGAGCCACATCGCGCTCACCGCGTAGAGCACGAGGCGCGGCGGGGTGAGGATCGGCATGGCCCCGAGTTTGACGAAGATATAGACCGGCCACACGGCGAGGAGGACCGAGGCGACGAGGATGAGCGTGAAGGCGAGGTCGCGCGGGACGGCGCGCGCCGCCGGCGCCTTCACCCAGAGAACCGCGACCGGGGGCAGCAGGAAGAGGATCGCCGCTGGCGGCAGGATGACCGCCGTCGCCGCGGCGAGCGCGACATAGAGGGTAAACGCCAGCCACCAGCCGGCCTTTGCGAGGACGGCCGGCCAGCGCGGGACGGAGGCGGCGTCGGAACCCATCGGCCATGTTCTAGGCCGGCTGAGGGCGCCATTTGGTTAATGACGGTCTGGCGCTTTTCGCCGATTGCACGCGACTTGCAGCGCCGGTTCCGTTAACAAGAGACGCCCATGGACACCGCCGCCTTCCTCATCGCGCTCGCCGTCTTCGTCGTCGTCGGCTTCTGGTATCTCGAAAACGAGATGAAGCGGTCTGACGGCGCGCACGGCCTGCTCGCGGTTGAGGCGGCGGAGAAGCCGAAAAAGGTCCGGACCCAACGCTACGCGCAAGGCGCCGAGACGCAGCGCTACCGAAAACGCGAGAAATCGGCGCCGGCGACTGTCGCCGACGCGGACCTTTCGCCGGCGAGCGCGCCGAAATACCGGCGCAAGGAACGCGCCTGGGACCGCGCGGCGAAGCTCGACGAAGAATAGCGATCCAGCCTTCAGCTCCCGCGCGGAACCGGCGTTCCGAACCGGAGAGCATAATAGCGCGCGATCGCTCGCGCGCCGCCGAGATAGGCCCGTCCGTTTGCACGATCGACTTCCGGAAAGTCCTGGTGCGGAGCATCGAGGGCGAGGACGAGCGTCGGGCAGTTCCACCGCCCCGGCCCTAGCAGCGCGACGAGCCCCTCGCGCGGATGCGCGATCTCCTCATAGCGGATGTCGAGCGTTTCGCGGATCGCCGGGTAATAGCCGAGGAACCCCCAGATCTCCGCGCATTCCGGACAGAACTCGCGCCGCCCGTTGTCAATGAAGCCCGGGGGCAGAAGGAACAGCGTGTCGCGCGTCATCGCCGCTAATGACCGCCGTGGACGGTCGTGCGCACGCGTTCATTGAGCGCGGCGAGCGCCTCGGCTTCGACGCCTTCGGAGAACTGAGCCGCGATCGCCTCCATCATCGGTTTCATTTCTTCCTTCGAGTTGACGCGCGGATAAGGCTCGTCCGGAACCGGAACGTCGAGGAAGGCGCAAAGCGGCCCCCAGCCGTCTTTCGCCTCGAAGACCAGGAGGCGGTCTTTCGGAAAGGCGCGCCGCACCTCGTCATTGTGACGCTCGAATACGGCGCGCAGATGAACGCGGTCGTGGATGCGGCCGTCGACGAAACGCCAGACAATCTTCTCGACCACCGGCCCAAAGGGCATCTTCGCCATCGCCGGCGAGAATTGCGGGCTCAATATCGTTTCCTGCGTCGACTCGACCCATTTGTCGGGCTCGCGCAGCGACAGGATGATCTTCGCCTTCGGGTAATGCGCGGCGACCTGCCGCCAGAACGCCGCCGTCGGAAAGTCTACCGCGCAGCCATAGCCCGCGTAGATAGCGTCCCAGTCAGGCGCGCCGTCCGCCGCCTTCGACCACAGCGCGATCTGCTCGGGCGAGCCGAACACTTCGCTCATGTGATGGCATTTGCCGAAGCCGAGCTTTTCAAGCGCGACCTTCAGCGAGGCAGTGCCGGTGCGGCCGAGCCCGGCGCCGATGATGGAGAGGGTCATGATGGGATCCCCGCTTCTAGCTGGCGGCAGCTTAGCGGCGCACGCGGCCGGCTTATAGGGCTGGCGGTTGACGCTGGTGCTACTTTTTCCTACCGTATGGTCATGAGCGTCAAATCCTCCGTTTCTCTCACCGACGAGCAAGCCGCCTTCGCACGGGCGATGGTCGAGGCCGGGCGCTATGCGAGCGTCAGCGCCGTCATCCAGCAAGGCCTCGAACTCTTGCGGACGAAGACGGAAGACGAGGAGCTCCAGCGGGCGGCGCTGCGGCAACTGCTCGACCGCCGGCGCAAAGGGCCGTTCATATCCTCGGAAGAGATGGGCGAACGCATCCAGAAAATCGCCGAGCGCGCCCGACGCAAATATGGCGTTTAGGGTCGTCTTCGCGGAAGACGCGGAACGCGACCTCGACCTCATCTTCACCTTCCTCGTCGAGTCGGGGCTTGCCTTCGGCGAAGCGCCCGGAGAGGCGATCGACGGCGCGCTAAAGCGCACCGACGCCATCAGGGCGGACGCGGACAAGATCGGCGGCGCGCCTTATCGCGGCACGCTCGATGACGTGCTGATGGAGGGCCTGCGCCACGTTACGATCAATCGCGCGATCTTCTATTTCTTGGTGGATGAGGATCATCAGGAAGTTTTGATCCTCGCCGTCTTCTTCGGCGGGCAGGATCATCAGCGGCGGATGCTGGAGAGGCTGTTGTAGGTCGTCATTTGGAATTGCCAACCAGTCGTTGATGCCAAGCCCTTACAGCTTCACGATTTCGGCGCGATCTTGATTTCGATGAAGTTCTAGAATGTCAGAAAACTGCGCAAAAAATACACGGTCAAAACCGCTGGCTACTCTGGCAAGCGCCTTGGCGTTCCAATTCTGGAAATCTCCTGCTTGCATGCTGGTGTTGCTAAATCGCAGATAGTGAACGAGAAGCCAAAGCTCATCACAGTGAAGATTTCGCCGATAATACGAGGCCTTTTGTGACTTTCTTTCTATCGCGCCTATAATTGCTTTTCGATTATTAAGCCTTTCCCGGAAGATCCATGAAGTTCCGCCCGACCAAATAAACGGGCGTTCGTAACTACCAGATTCGGAAAATGCCGCGAGGGACAACGGGCGCGGAATTGTTGTGTAGTCGTTTGCGTTCAGTCTGAAAAAAGCATTTTCGGACTCAATCCAAACGCCACCGTGCTCAACACAAATATCCATATGAAGCGGCAGTGCCTCGAAGGACCTAGCGGCGTCCTGAACCAGCCTCGCAAGGTCTGAAACAAATCTCGACGGGTCAAATCGATGATCGAAGACCTCTGAAATATCGTTTGGTTCAACGTAAAGACTAATGCGCGAGTCGCCGTTATTGAGCGAATCAAATTGGCGGTCGCTGGCAAAGGAAATCTCATCGAGCCTCCTCATTCGATCTTGCCGAAGGGTCGGGAGTGTCGGTTGCGTGACCTCTAAACCGATCACACGGTTCCCAATTGCTATTGCGAAGTCGGGGCGCTCGCGCTGCTCGAGCTCGAAACTGCCTGCCGGAAGGATTCGACTCAGCAGTCGCTCGGCATGCAGGCGTTCAATTTGCTTATGAGGTAGGGTGAATAGCTCTTGATCAGTTTCGCGCACGATTGTTTAAGGCGGCTCCTACGCAATCCCGTCCCAAAACTTCTTCGCCCGGTCGAAGAACCCCTTTGATTGCGGGCACTTCTCATCGCCGCCGGCCTCGCAGAATTCGCGCAGCAGCTGCTTTTGCCGCGCGGTCATATTGACCGGCGTTTCGACGCCGATTTCGACATAGAGATCGCCGCGGCCCTTCTGGTTGAGGCGCGTCATGCCGCGGCCCTTCACCTTGAAGCGCTTGCCGGTCTGCGAGCCTTCGGGGATGTCGACGGCGATGCGCCCGCCGTCGATCGTCGGCACTTCGATCGCGCCGCCTAACGC
>CAZOEB010000149.1:0-4740 GCA_964578685.1 uncultured Caulobacterales bacterium | reverse complement strand
CGAGGTCGCGAGAGAGGCGGCTGGCGGCGTCCTCGATCGCGCCCCGGGCAAGAACCCGCAACGGGTTGCGATCGATGGTGAAGCCCTCGTCTCCCTCCCGGCCAATGCCTTGAGCGAGAAGCCAACGCCGGCGGGCGGCAAGGGCGTTCTCCAGTTCGGCGCCAAACCTGTGGGGAACGCGCTCGAGGTCCATGCGCTTTTCGAGCATATCATCGAGAAAGGTCTCGGCCGACGCGCCTGACACTTGGTCAAGCGTCACCCAGGACAGAACGCGGATGCGCGCGGGCGCCCGGTCGGCTTCATGCGCCGCCATGCGTTCCAGGAATTCCCCCGGAATACGCCAAGACCCGTCGTTCCTTCGTTCGACAATCCCGGCGCGCCGAAGAGCCTCGAGCCGGCGCTTGTGCGCCAGCCGGAAAGCGGAGGAGGCGGCGGGATCGGCGGCGGCATGACGGTCATCGGAATAGACGCCGTCATGGCCCTCGGCGATCGCGGCGATGGTCAGGTCGACCTTGCGCGGCGCGGGCGCGCCTCTCGTCACTTCAACGACGGCGCCCGTTGCCGGTGCGGCGCCGGACGAAAGCCCGATCGGGACGCGCCATTGATGGCCGTCGGCGCCCTCGACGGCGAGAAAGCGCCCTTCATGGCTGTCGTCAGCCGCGCCCATGTCGGCGACGCGGCCGACGATCCGGTCGACGGTTTTGTCGTCGCTGAAATCCCGCACGGCATGCGGCGCGAGCCGGTCCCCGAGCGCCGCGCTCATTGAGCGGATGATGTCGCCGCGCCGGCCGGCCGCTCGCAGTCGGTCTTCCAAATCCGGCGCGAGGCGCCAGCCGTCGGTCTCACGGTGCGCGAGCGCCATTTTCTGAAGCGCTTGCAAGCGGCTCGCGAGCAGCTTTGTTTCAAATTGGTCGTAGGGCGTTTGCGGCTGATCCAAATGGAAGGGTCCGGCGACGGCGCGCCGAAGGAGGTCGCGATCGAGTCCGGTGAAAGCTTCGCGCTCCACTTCTGCGGCGCGCGCGCGCGCGATGTCGAGATCGCGGCGGGGCCCGAGCTCCAGCGTCGCCAATTCCTCGGCGCGCCGGCGGAAGCCATGCGTGATGTAACTCCTGGCGATAACGAGGTCTTGGCCGTCATCGCTCCTTCCGCGCAGCACGATGTGGACATGCGGATGATCGGTGTGGAAGTGATTGACGGCGACCCAGTCGAGGCTTGTTCCAAGATCCTTCTCCGCCGCCGCCATCACGTCGCGGGTGAACTGCGTGAGGCTTTGGAGGTCGCCCGCGTCTTCCGGAGACAGAATGATCCGGAAGTGATGACGATCATCCTTGCCGTCCTCGAGGAAATCGCCGCCGTCCACATGGTCCTGCGCCGGACCATAGAGCGTGCTCGGCCCGCGGTCGCCGGCCGCGCCGTCGCGCTGGATGTATTTGAGATGCGCCCGCGCCTTCGGCAGGCCATGGGCGCCGAGGCGCACGGAACGGATTTTAACGGCGACGCGTCGTGACCGGAATTTGGCGAAGGGATGAGCGCGCATGGCGGACGCGGCGCCGAGGCCTGCACCCCGCCCGAGCCGCGCGCCCGTAAATCCTCCTCCCGACTGCTTTGTGAACGTTCCAGGCTTCGCCTTTTCGATGGCCGCATAGAGCTTGCCAATATAGCGCTTGGAGGCGCGTCCGCCGGCGGCGCGCATGCGGCCGAGCCGCGGGCGGAATTCGTCGTCCGCCTCAGCCATGGCGCTTGCACCGTATTGCACCGTCGTTTCGCGGCACGGTGCATCGAGATTCGACGTGCAGACTGGCTTTGGGGCGCGCGTTGCACCAATGCTTTAATCTTGCCCTCACTTTTCTTTTTATTCGCATACGCACATTCTCCGTAACCGTCCACTTGTTGCACACTTGTTCTCCCTTCCGAATTTGCGATGTCGTTTCTCCGCATTCAGGCGAACGCGAGAGGAACATCGACCATGAAACACAACGAGGAAGCGGTCGCTTTTTGGCGTCATCACGTTGAGGCGTGGAAGAAAAGCGGCATCGCGCAGAGGGTTTATTGCGATGCGTACGGCCTGGCGCGACGCACTTTCTGCAATTGGCGGGTGCGGTTCAAAGCCGATGACGCCGCCGCCGAGCGGGTGCTCAGTCGGCGTCGCGGCTGCAGGGGTCGTCCTAGCGATGATCCTAGTGTTGATCATAGTGCGATGGCTCCAAAGTCGCCGCCATATGGCGATCTTCGTCCGGGTCGCCGGCGCCAATTCCCTGAAGAATTGAAACGGCAAATCGTCCTCGAAACGCTGGCGCCAGGCGCGACGGTTTCGGCCGTCGCGAGGCTGTACGGGGTGACGCCGCCATGCGTTTTTCGCTGGCGAAAACTCATGGGGCTAGGCGCGCCGAAGGAGCCGGCGACCTTCGTCTCCGTGCGTCTCGGCGACGAAAACGGTGCGACGGGAGGCATTCCCGCCGGCGATTTGCAGCTGCTTTTTCCATCGCCGGCGGCGACCGCAGAAGGCTTGCCCGCGAGCGTTGAGATCGAGCTTTCGGGCGGCAGGCGTCTGCGTTTTGCGCGCGATGTCGACCCGGAAACCGTGCGCCGGATGATCGAAATTATCGAGGGGGCGCGGCCATGATCGTCGTTCCCGCCGGCGTGCGCGTTCACGTCGCTCTTGGCGCGACCGACATGCGAAAGGGCATGTGCGGCCTTGCCGGCCTTGTGCAGAACGTGCTCGCGAAGGACCCGTTCTCGGGCCACATGTTCGTGTTCCGGGGTCGCCGGGCCAATTACATCAAAATCCTTTACTGGGACGGCAACGGCCTTTGCCTTTTCAGCAAACGGCTGGAGCGCGGACGCTTCGCCTGGCCGACGACTGCGATGGCGTCCGGCGGCACGATCGCACTGACGCCGGCGCAGCTCGCGATGCTGATCGAAGGCATCGACTGGCGCTCTCCGGAACGGACATGGCGGCCTCAGCTCGCGGGATAACGCGCTGCGACGAGGCGGAAAACTGACGCAAATTTCGATCAGAATCTTGATTGAAAACGCGACGCAGCGCCTCATGGCGGCATGCGGTTCGATCTCGAAAACCTGCCGTCCGACACGTCGATTTTGCATGCGCTTGTGCGCGACATGGCGGCGGCGCTCGAAGCTGATCGCAGTCAGCTCGGCGAAGCCAAAGGCGAGATCGAAAGGCTCAAAACCATCATCCGCGAGTTGCAGCGCGCACGGTTTGGCCGGCGCTCGGAACAGCTCGACGCCGATCAATTGGCGCTCGGGCTGGAAGACCTCGACGCCGATGTCGCGCGCCTCGAAGAGGGCTTGCCGGCTGATATCCAGGCGCCGATCGAGATTGCCGGCGAAACAAGATCGGCCCGCAGCCTGCCCGACCACCTCGCGCGGAGCGAGATTATTATCGACGTTGATGGGAACGCCTGTCCATGCTGCGGCGGGGCGCTGCATCTGATCGGCGAAAGCGTCAGCGAAATGCTCGACTGGGTTCCGGCAGAGCTGCGCGTCTTGCGCATCCGCCGCCCGAAATACGCCTGCCGATCCTGCGGAACGGCGCATCAGGCGGCGGCGCCGGAGCGCGCCATCGCCAAGGGCATGGCGACGCCGAAGCTTCTCGCACAGGTGCTCACCGCCAAGTTCTGCGACCATCTTCCGCTCTACCGGCAGGCGCAAATCTTCGCTCGGCATGGCGTTCCGATGCAGCGATCGACACTCTCGAACTGGGTCGGCGGCGTCTGCTGGTGGCTCGAACCGTTGCATGTACGGCTCGCCGAGAAAGTCTTCGCTTCGACCAAACTCTTCGCGGATGATACGCCGATCGGCGTTCTTGATCCCGGCCGCGGCCGCACGAAAACCGGCCGATTGTGGGCCTATGCGCGCGATGACCGGCCATGGGGCGGGCCTGATCCGCCGGTCGCCGTCTACTTCTACAGTCCCGACCGCAAGGGCGAGCGTCCCGCCGCGCATCTCAAAGGATTTAAAGGCGTCCTGCAGGTCGACGGATACGCTGGGTTCGAACAATTGACCGAGAGCGGCAACGTCATTCTCGCCGCTTGCTGGGCGCATGTGCGCCGGAAATTTTACGACGTTCACGAGGCGACGGGATCGCCGATCGCCGCGGAAGCCTTGCGACGGATCGGCGAGCTTTACGCGATCGAAGCGCGCATCCGCGGGCGTTCGGCCAAAGTGCGCCGCGCCGAACGCAAGGCCGAAGCAAAGCCTCGCATCAAGGCCCTCAAGGCGTGGCTTGAAACCGAACTTCCCCGCCTTCCCGGACGCGGAACGCTCGCCGAAGCGATCCGTTACGCGCTTGGGCGCTGGTCCTCGTTGTGTCTCTATCTCGACGACGGCCGCATCGAAATCGACAACAATCCTGTCGAACGCGCGATCCGTCCCGTCGCGCTCGGGCGCAAGAACCATCTCTTCGCCGGCTCCGACGGCGGCGGCGAGCGATGGGCGATCGTTTGCTCGCTGATCGAGACCGCAAAACTCAACGGCGTCGAGCCGTTCGCTTACCTCGCGGACATCCTTGAGCGTCTGGTCGAGGGACATCCCAAAAACCGGCTCGACGACCTCCTGCCGTGGAACTGGCGCGCGTCGCCGTCCTGTTGACCGCTTCGCGCTCATCGCTCTCGCGTCGCGCATGGCGTCAACTCATCTTCGATGTGCATTGCATGGACGCTTACCATTCTCCGCTTCTGGCCTTATCGGAGCGCTCATTTGGGAGCGTCAAGTTTCACC
>CAZOEB010000148.1:0-4754 GCA_964578685.1 uncultured Caulobacterales bacterium | reverse complement strand
ACCGACCACCTGATTAAAAGTCAGATGCTCTACCGCTGAGCTACGGGCCCACGACGAATGCGCGCCTACCTGCGGAGGGGTGAGCGCGACAAGGCGTCCGGACCGGCTTTTTAGAGGGCCGGGGGACGCCTTGAAGACCGCCCTCATAAGGGCGGGGCGGCGGCAGGTCAACGGCGATGGCGGCCCCGCCGGCGGCCCAATTTGTCACAATAGCGTTTCCCCGGTTCGCATCCGAAACTCCGCGATGAATTCGCTGAGGCGCGCCGCGGCGATGGCCTCCCGCAAGGCCGCCATCAGCTGCTGGTAGAAGTGGAGATTGTGCCAGGTCAGCAGCATGGCCCCGAGATGCTCGCCCGCCTTGAAGAGGTGATGGAGATAGGCCTTTGAATAGTCGCGGCTCGCGGGGCAGTCGCTGGCGGCGTCGAGCGGCGTTTCGTCGTCCGCGAATCGGGCGTTGGTGATGGTGACAGGGCCGTCCCACGTCCAAGCCTGCCCATGGCGTCCGGCGCGCGTCGGCAGGACGCAGTCGAACATGTCGACGCCGCGCGCGACGGCGCCGACGATGTCCGCCGGTTTGCCGACGCCCATCAGATAACGCGGCTTTGCTGCCTCCATGTGAGGTGTCGTGAAATCGAGCACGCGGAACATCTCCGCGCGCCCTTCCCCGACCGCGAGGCCGCCGATCGAATAGCCGGGGAAGTCGATCTCCATCAGGCGCATGAGGCTCTCGCGGCGGAGGTCCTCGTAATTCGCGCCCTGCACGATGCCGAAGAGCGCCTGGCCCGGCTTCGACTTCTCCGCGAAGGCGCGCTTCGACCGCTCCGCCCAGCGCAAAGAGAGGCGCATTGACTCCGCCGCCTTGTCATACGCGATCGGGATCGCCGGACATTCATCGAGCTGCATCTGAATGTCGGCGCCGAGGAGGCATTGAATCTCGATCGAGCGCTCAGGCGTCAGCATATGCTTCGACCCGTCGATATGCGACTGGAAGGATACGCCTTCCTCCGTCAGCTTACGGAGCGATGAAAGCGACATCACCTGATAGCCGCCGGAGTCGGTGAGTATGGGTCGCGGCCAGTTCATGAACTTGTGCAGGCCGCCGAGCGCCGCAACCCGCTCCGCGCCAGGGCGCAGCATCAAGTGATAGGTGTTGCCGAGAATGATGTCGGCGCCCGTCGCGCGCACATCCTCCGGAAACATCGCCTTCACCGTGCCCGCTGTCCCGACCGGCATGAAGGCGGGCGTCGCGATATCGCCGCGCGGCGTCGAGATGACGCCGGTGCGCGCGGGGCCGTCGGCAGCGATGACGGAAAAAGAGAACGTCACGACGCGGCGCGCTCCAGCAATGAGGCGTCGCCATAGGAATAGAAGCGATAGCGCGCGTCAATCGCGTGGGCGTAAGCGCGTTTCATCGCTTGCGTACCGGCGAAGGCGCAGACGAGCATGAACAGCGTCGAACGCGGCAAATGGAAATTGGTCATCAACGCATCGACGGCGCGGAAGCGATAGCCGGGCGTGATGAAGATCGAGGTTTCGTCCTCGAAGGCGCGGACCGTTCCGACTTCCTCGGCCGCGCTTTCAAGAAGCCTGAGGCTCGTCGTGCCGACGGCGACGATGCGCCCGCCCTCCGCGCGCGCCGCATTGATGCGGGCGGCCTGCGCCGCGGTGATTTCGCCCCATTCGGCGTGCATCTTGTGCTCGCGCACATCCTCCGCCGTGACCGGCAGGAAGGTGCCCGCGCCGACATGCAGCGTGATCGTCTCGGTCCCGACGCCGGCGGCGCGAAGCCGCTCGAACAGCTCCGGCGTGAAATGAAGCCCTGCCGTCGGCGCCGCGACGGAGCCCGCCTCCTCGGCATAGATCGTCTGATAGGCCGCCGCGTCATCTTCCGTCAGCGCCCGCTTTCGCGCGATGTAAGGCGGCAACGGCGGCGCGCCGTGCATGGCGAGAAGACGATCGAAGTCGGCACCGCCTGCACTGAACCGCAAGGTCGCCTCCGCCTCGTCGCGCGCTTCCACCTGCGCCTCAAATCCGTCCGCGAATACGACGACATCGCCTGTCTTGAGGCGCTTGGCCGGCCGTGCAAAGGCGCGCCATCGCGCGCCGCCGTCATCGGATAATCGCTTCAAGAGGGTCACGTCGACAGCGACCGCCGCGCCGTCGCCGCGCGCAGCCCGCGCGCCAGAGAGTTGCGCCGGAATGACGCGTGTATCGTTCAGCACAAGAAGATCGCCCTTGCGCAGCAGCGACGGCAGGTCGCGCACGATGAAGTCGCCGAGCGCATCGCCCCGCACATGGAGAAGCCGCGCCGCATCGCGCGGGCTCGCCGGAAACAGCGCGATCCGCTCTTCCGGCAACTCGAAATCGAACTGATCGACGCGCATGATTAATCGACGGTCAGCTCCACGGCCCGAACTTGCGGTTCGTCGGGAACCCCTTCGGCGCGATGCGGCCTGATTGCGCGCGTTTGCCGACGTAAGACTTCCAGTCGTCGATCGTCTGCACGCGGCCCGAGCGGTCAACCCAGGTGAGGCCCTCTTTCTTGGCGAACGTCTTGGCGTCGGAGAGGCCGCCCTCGTGGAACTTCTGCATGACGACGCCCTTACCTCGGGTCATCTCGGGAAGTTCCGACGCCTCGAAGACGAGGAATTTCTTGTTCTCGCCGACTGACGCCACAAGCTCGCCCTCGACCGGACGGCAGACGCAGGCCTCCGCGCCGTTGCCGACATTGAGGACCTGCTTGCCCTTGCGCGTCGAGGAGAGGCAATCCTCCTCCTTCACGATGAAGCCGTAGCCCGAGGTCGAAGCGACGAGGAAGCGGCGGTCGCCGCGATAGAGAAACGCCGCCGAGACTGTCTGGTCGTTGCCGAGATCGATCATCAGGCGGATGGGTTCGCCATGGCCGCGCCCGCCGGGCAGGTCCTTGACGTCAAGCGTGTAGAATTTCCCGTCCGTGCCGAAGATCATCAGCCGGTCGGTCGTCATCGCCTTGATGAGGAAGCCTTCGTCGTCGCCTTCCTTGTATTTGATGTCGGCCTTGTCCTCGACATGGCCTTTCATCGTCCGCACCCACCCCTTTTCCGAGAGGATGACCGTCACCGGCTCCTTCTCGATCAACTGGTCGAGATTGATTTCTTCGGCCGCCGGCGCGTCCTCAACGCTGGTGCGGCGACGCCCGACGTCTGATTTCGGGTCGAAGATCTTGCGCACTTCGCGCAGTTCGTCGGCGATCCTCTTCCACTGCGCCTCGTCCGATTTCAGCAGCGCCTGCAGCTCTTTCTGCTCCTTCTTGAGCGCGGCGTCCTCGACCTTGATCTCCATTTCCTCAAGCTTCCTCAAATTCCTGAGGCGCATGTTGAGGATCGCTTCGGCCTGCACGTCGGAGAGCCGGAATTTCTTGATGAGCTCCGCTTTCGGATCGTCTTCATAGCGGATGATGCGGATCACCTCGTCTAGATTGAGATAGGCGATGAGGAGGCCGCCGAGAATTTCGAGGCGTTCGGCGATCTTCTTGAGCCGGAAATTCGAACGCCGGACGAGCACGTCCTTGCGGTGATCGTTATAGGCGACGAGCGCATCGCGAAGCCCCATCACCCGCGGAGCGCCGGAGGCGTCGAGCACGTTGAGATTGAGCGGGAAGCGCGTTTCAAGCTCGCTCTGGCGGAAGAGGCTTTCCATCACCGCCGCCGCGTCGATCGTTCCGGCGCGCGGCTCGATGATGAGGCGAATGTCCTCCGCGCTCTCGTCGCGAATATCGGCGACGGCGGGAAGCTTCTTCGACTGGATGAGCTCCGCGATCTTCTCGATGAGCTTTGACTTCTGCACCTGAAACGGAATCTCGGTGATGACGATCTGGTATCGTCCGCGGCCCAGATCCTCAGCTGTCCAGCGCGCGCGGAGGCGAAACCCGCCGCGTCCCGTCGCGTAGGCCTCGATCATCGATTCCGCCGGTTCGATCAGCACGCCGCCGGTCGGAAAGTCGGGCCCTTTCACATAACCGAGCAGCGTTTCGGTGCGCGCGTTCGGCGTCTTGATGAGATGGAGGCAGGCGTCGATCAGCTCCGCCGGGTTGTGCGGCGGGATCGACGTCGCCATGCCGACCGCGATGCCGTTCGCGCCGTTCGCGAGCATGTTCGGGAACGCAGCCGGCAGCACCACCGGCTCTTTCCCCTCGCCGTCATAGGTGTCGCGGAAATCGACGGCGTCTTCGTCGATGCCGTCGAGAAGGAGCGCGGCCGCGTCGGTGAGGCGGCTTTCGGTGTAGCGCATCGCTGCGGCGTTATCGCCGTCGATATTGCCGAAGTTCCCCTGCCCGTCGATCAGAGGCACACGGACGGAGAAGTCCTGCATGAGGCGGACCATAGCGTCATAGATCGCCTGATCGCCGTGCGGGTGGTAATTGCCCATCACCTCTCCGACGACTTTCGCGGACTTCTTGAAGCCGCCGTTCGGATTGAGCCGCATCTGCCGCATCGCGTAGAGGATGCGCCGGTGCACGGGCTTCAGGCCGTCGCGCACGTCTGGCAGCGCGCGCGCGGTGATCGTCGACAGCGCATAGGCGAGGTAGCGCCGCGACAGCGCCTCGTCGAAGGGTTCGAGGAAGATTTCTTCTGGCTTTGCGGGTTCGTCGCCGCCGCCTTTGCGGGTCTTCGTCCTGGTCATGGGCGGGGCATAGCAGAGTCCGGCGGCGACGCTAGCAGTCTAGGACGTAAACTCATAAACGGTTTGCAGGGTTCGCGAACAGTGATTCCTTC
>CAZOEB010000147.1:0-4852 GCA_964578685.1 uncultured Caulobacterales bacterium | reverse complement strand
GCCGGGGAAACCCTTCCCGCGGCGCCGGCGGAGCTTTGGGTGGTGAATGGTGAATCGGGAATGGGCGGCGGGGAGAGAGGCGGCAGGCGGCGGAAGTCAGGCGGCGGTGCTCGCAATTCCCTACGCACGGCGCACGACGCTCTATTCACTATGCACGATTGACCAATGCTCCCTTCCTTGCGACCGAGGCGGAAGCGGCTGACATTTCCTGCCGTCAACGACCGGAGCCCCTCATGTACGACATCGCCCACTCCGACCTTCGCCGGTTCGTCGACCGTGCGTGGAATGACGAGATCACGCCGACGCTCGTCGATTACATCCGCATTCCGAACAAGTCGCCGGCGTTCGAGCCCGACTGGGAAAAGCTCGGGCATATGGAGGCGGCCGTCACGATGTTCCGCGACTGGGCGGGCGCGCGCCTCAAGAAGCTTCCCGGCGCGACGATGGAGGTGTTGCGCCTCCCCGGCCGGACGCCGCTCATTCTCATCGACGTTCCCGGCAGCGTCGCGGGCGAGACGGTCATGCTTTACGGCCATCTCGACAAGCAGCCCGAAATGACCGGCTGGGCGGCCGGCAAGGGCCCGTGGATTCCCGTCATCGAGAATGACCGCCTCTACGGGCGCGGCGGCGCCGATGACGGCTATGCGCTCTTCTCCGCGATGACGGCGCTGATCGCGCTCGAAGAACAGGGCGTCAAGCGCGCACGCTGCGTGATCCTCATCGAAGCGTCAGAAGAGTCCGGCTCGCCCGACCTTCCCCACTACATGGAGGAAATTGCGCCGCGCCTTGGCGATGTCGGGCTCGTCGTCTGTCTCGACAGCGGCTGCGGCGACTATGACCGGCTGTGGCTCACGACGTCGTTGCGCGGGTTGGTCGGCGGGACGCTCAGGATCGACGTGCTGGAAGAAGGCGTGCATTCGGGAGACGCGTCCGGCGTCGTGCCGTCGAGCTTTCGCATCCTGCGCCTCCTCCTCGACCGCATCGACGACGCGACATCGGGCGCGGTGAGGGACGCAGCCTTCCACGCGGAGATCCCGGCCGACCGGCGCCAGCAGGCGAAAGTCGCCGCCGCGGCGCTCGGCGACGCCGTATACAGGAAGTTTCCCTTCGTACACGGAATGTCGCCGGCGACGAACGCGCTCGACGAGCTTATCCTCAACCGCACCTGGCGCCCCGCCCTTTCCGTCACCGGTCTTGACGGCGCCCCCGCCCCTGCGAACGCCGGCAATGTCTTGCGCCCCTTCACGGCGGCGAAGCTGTCGATGCGCCTGCCGCCGACGGTCGATGCGGAGAAGGCGAGCGCCGCGCTGAAGCGCCTTCTTGAATCCGATCCGCCCTATGGCGCGCGCGTCAGCTTCAAGACCGAACCCCCCGGCACGGGCTGGA
Source organism: uncultured Caulobacterales bacterium (assembly GCA_964578685.1). Taxonomy (GTDB): domain Bacteria; phylum Pseudomonadota; class Alphaproteobacteria; order Caulobacterales; family Parvularculaceae; genus Amphiplicatus. The sequence continues at coordinate 3,466 of CAZOEB010000147.1, read as the reverse complement.
ACGCTGAGCCGACAGCGCCGTGGCTGATAAAGGCGCTCGACGCCGCGTCCAAGGCCTCATGGGGGCAAGGCGTCGCGATGATGGGCGAAGGCGGCACCATTCCCTTCATGGCGATGCTGGGCCGGGCGTTCCCGAAGGCGCAATTCGTCGTGACCGGCGTTCTCGGCCCCAATTCCAACGCCCACGGACCGAACGAGTTCCTCGACCTGCCGACGGGCAAACGCATCACCGAAACGGTCGCCCATGTCGTCGCCGCGCATGGGCGCCGGTAGCGGCGCGGGTTAAGAAGCGCGCATGGCGACGCTCATCACGCTGGCGCGCATCGCGCTGATCGTTCCCTTCGCGGCGATGTTCTTCATCGCCGCGCCTTGGGCGATGACCGCGGCGCTGGCGATCTTCTTCGTCGCGGCGGCGACGGATTTTCTCGACGGCATGATCGCCCGCACGCGCGGCGAGGTGTCGGCGCTCGGCGCCGCGCTCGATCCGCTCGCCGACAAGCTCCTCATCGCTGCGGCGCTCATCCTCCTCATCCGCAACGGGGTCATCAACGGCGCCGGCGTCGTCGCCGCGCTCGTCATCATCCTCCGCGAAATTCTCGTCGGCGGCCTGCGCGAGGCGGTGACGGCGGCCGGCGGCAGCCTCTCCGTCACCGCGCTCGCCAAGGGCAAGACGGCCGCGCAGCTGATCGCCGCCGCAATGCTCCTCGCCGCGGCGCCGGGCGGCGCCGTCGGGGAAGCGGTGCGCCCGCTCGCCAGCGGCCTCTTCTGGCTCGCCGCCGTCCTTACCGTCTGGACCGGCGCGGGGTACGTTCGGAAGGCGACCGCATACTTACGCGGCGCTGACGGCAAGAAGGACAGCGAGGCGAAGCGACTGCGATGAAATCGGCGCCGAAGGTTTCGGAAAAAGCTGCGCATCTGCTCGTCATCGACGATGACGACCGCATCCGCACGCTGTTGAAGCGCTACCTCACCGAAAACGGCTATCGCGTTTCGGTCGCGAAAGACGGCGCGGAAGCGCGCGACCTGATGGGCTCGGTTGATTTCGACCTCCTCATTCTCGACGTGATGATGCCGGGCCTCACCGGGTTCGACCTCACCGAGAAGATCCGCGCGGCGTCGAACGTGCCGATCCTCCTCCTGACCGCGCGCGGGCTTCCTGAAGACCGCATCGAGGGGCTGGAGCGCGGCGCCGACGATTATCTCTCGAAGCCTTTCGAACCGCGGGAGCTTCTCCTCCGCATCACCGCACTCTTGAGGCGCGCGCAGCCGATCAAACGCGACCGCCAGCTGATGCAGTTCGGCGATACGACCTTCGAGCCCGGGCGCGGCGAACTTCGCCGCGAGGGGCAGCTTGTGAAGCTGACCGCGGGCGAGCTCGCGCTCTTGCGCGTCCTCGCGGCCAAGCCCGGCGAACCGATTTCGCGCACCGCCCTCGCCGAGCAGACTGAAACGCCGATGGAGCGGTCGATCGACGTGCAGATCACGCGCATCCGCAAGAAAATCGAAGACGATCCGCGGACGCCGATCTACCTCCAGACCGTACGCGGCGTCGGCTACATGCTCATCCCCGACTGACGCGATGTGGAAGCGCTTCCTGCCGAAGAGCCTTTACGGGCGGGTCGCGCTGATCGTGATCCTGCCGATCTTCCTTATGCAGTCGGTCATCACCTATGTCTTCTTCGACCGGCACTGGGACACGGTGACGGCGAACCAGTCGGCGAACGTCGCCGGCCAGATCGGCCTCCTCACAAAGCTCTATGAAAAGGCGGAAACGCCGGACGCGCGCGCCGCCGTGATCGCGATGGCCTATGAGGACCTCGACATCTCGACGCGGTTCCAGCCCGGAAAGGGCCTGCCGGAGCGCAACAAGCTCTCGCCGTTCAACCTCTACAACGCGACGCTCAACCGTCAGCTCACGGATCAGCTCGATCGCGATTTCTGGTTCGATACGAGGAGCTGGCCGGGCTATGTCGAAATCCGCGTCGAGAGCGGCGACGGCTATCTCGTCTTCCTGCCGCTGCGCGACCGCGTCTTCGCGACGACGGGCCCCGTGTTCGTGCTGTGGCTCATCGGCACGTCGCTCCTCCTCGGCTCGATCGCGATCGTGTTTCTCCGAAATCAGGTGCGCTCGATCCTGAAGCTCGCCAACGCAGCGGAGGCCTTCGGGCGCGGACGAGACATGCCGGAGTTTCGCCCCTCCGGCGCGACGGAGGTGCGGCGCGCGGGCCGCGCCTTCATCGCCATGCGCGAGCGCATCAAGCGCCACCTCGACCAGCGCTCGACCATGCTTGCAGGCGTCAGCCATGACCTCAGGACGCCGCTGACGCGGATGAAGCTGTCGCTCGCCATGCTGCCCGAAGGCGAAGACGTGACAGAGCTTCGCCGCGATGTCGACGAGATGGAGACGATGGTGCGCTCCTATCTCGAATTCGCCTCAGACCTCGCCTCGACGGAAGAGGCGGTGCGGTTCGACGCCGGCGCGCTCCTCAAGGAAGTCGCCGCGGGCGCCGGCGCGGGCGAGCGCATCGCCATCGACGCGCCCGCCGGCGTGATGATCGAGGCGCGCCGCGACGCGATGAAACGCGCGCTGACAAATCTCGTCAGCAACGGCCTCAAATATGCGGGCCGCGTCTGGGCGAGCCTCAAGCGCGACGGCGCCTATGTCGAATTCATCATCGACGACGACGGCCCCGGCATCCCGGAAGAAAAATACGCCGAGGTTTTCAAGCCGTTCTACCGGCTGGACGAAGCGAGGAGCCAGCAGGTGAGCGGCGTCGGGCTGGGGCTGTCGGTGGTGCGCGACGTCGCGAGAAGCCATGGCGGGGACGTGACCTTGGGGCGGTCGCCGCGCGGCGGTTTGCGGGCGGTGCTGAGGGCGCCGGGGTGAAGCAGACGCGCAGCATCTAGAACATCAAGGCAGCCTATTCTATGTTCACTTCGCGGGGCAGTAATTCAAAGGGGGCAATGGTGGCGAGCGCAGATCATTCGACAAAGTCAAGTTTTCTTCAGGGATTCAGGTTCGACGACTTCAAGATCCCACAACAACAAACAACTGAACCCAAAAGTCTTGCCGACCGAGGAAAGAGGGCAACTATGCACTTGGCAAACGCAGAAAACGGCCCTACCGATTCCGGGCGTGACAGGCCGGAGATTGAAGTCACCCCCGCCATGATTGAGGCGGGGGTTAAGGTCGTTTCTTCTTCGGGGGCTGCTTCGTCGCTTTGGGATGGGGGCCAGTCTTTGTCTGAGGACTTGTTTCTAGCCATGGCCCGAGCTGGTGGTTATTCAGCATGGCTGGCTTAACAGTAGACGCGATGTGCGCCCAAGCCTGAATGGTCGCGGGAGAGTAGCAGGCGACGTTAAACCTCGCCGCGTTGTTTTGCGCTGGTAGGGGGTCCTTTAAAACTAAGAAGGCTAACTCCCCATTGTCGTTTACGCCAAGCAATCGGCTATGAGCTATGACATTG
>CAZOEB010000146.1:0-4912 GCA_964578685.1 uncultured Caulobacterales bacterium | reverse complement strand
CGCCCGCCTCCGCCTTGTCAACGCACTTTCAATCTTTTTTTTCCACCGCCGATTTTGTCGAAAAAACACCGACTTATGGGCGACAGAGCCTTGTCGCGAGCAAACCGGCCGCGCTTCAGGCCTCAAAAAACGCTGAGACGGGCAAAGTAGGAAAAAGAACCTTGCGGCGCAAGCGAAATCTTTCACCCCGCGCTTTGGTTAAGGAAAAGTAAAAGCCGGCATCGCCCCCTCCGCGGCGGCCTGACCTTCCCCTTCGCTCCCGCCCCCGACGCCGGAAAGGCCCACTTTCTCCGTATACCGATCTTTTCCGCTTGATGAATTTTTCGTGAAGCGGCGAACCGAACGCGCCGGCGCGCGTACAAGGTATCGCAACGCCAATTCAAAGAGGAGTATTCCATGGCGCTCAAGCTTATGGCGGCGGTCGCCGCGCTCGGCCTCGCAGCCGTTCCGGCCTACGCCGAACATCATGAAAAGAAGGAAACGGCGAAAGCCGACATCGTCGACACGGCGATCGGCGCCGGCCAGTTCACCACGCTTGTCGCCGCCGTCCAGGCCGCCGGCCTTGAAGGCGCGCTGCGGGCGCCGGGCCCGATTACGGTGTTCGCGCCCACCGACGCAGCCTTCGCTGCGCTGCCCGCCGGCACCGTCGAAGACCTTCTGAAGCCGGAGAACAAGGAAAAGCTCGCGGCGATCCTCACCTATCATGTCATTGACGGAAAGACGAAGTCGAAAGACCTCGCCGGCAAGACGCTGTCGGCGAAGACGCTGAACGGCGCCGAAGTCGCGGTCGACGCCACGAACGGCGTGAAGGTGGGCGGCGCCAACGTCGTCAAGGCCGACATCTACGCCTCCAACGGCGTCATCCACGTGATCGACGCGGTTCTTCTGCCGCCCGCTCAATAAGACAATTGACTGATCGACAGCGGAGAGGGCGCGCCGGCGGCGCGCCCTTTTTTCATGTGGCGATATATTCGCGGAGCGCCGCCGCTTCGCGCTCGGCGTTGTCGATCTTGAGCTTGACGACGTCGCCGATCGAAATGACGCCGAGGAGCTTGCCGCCCTCGACGACCGGCAGGTGCCGGATGCGGCGAGCGGTCATTTTTTCGAGAATCTCGTCGAGCGTCGCGTCGGGCCCGCAGGTGATCGGCGAAGGCGTCATGCAGTCCGCGACGGGACGCGACAGCACGCCGGCTCCTTCCGTCCGTATACGGCGCACCACGTCGCGCTCCGACAGGATGCCGGTCACCTTCCCCTCGCCGTCCTTTACGATCACCGCGCCGATGTTCTTCTCTCCGAGAACGTCGACCGCCTCCTTCATGCTCATGGAGGACGTGACGGCGAAAACCTCCGTACCTTTTGACTGAAGGATGTTGATCACTCGCATCCGAAACCTCCTTCGCGCGCCGCGCGAGAGCGTTTTCCGGCCTGATTGCTGTCATTCCGCCGTCGAATACGCGACCCGCGCCCTTGTCCTGACCGGCGCTTCGCGCCGGGGACGTAGAGCTACTCTGCCCGGCGCCGCGCCGAATGCAACCCTTTGCGCGCCGGAATTTCTCAGCGCCGCCGGTCGAAGAGCGGGAAGGCGAAAAGCCCGAAGAGATAGCCGCCGATATGGGCCTGCCAGGCGACATCGGCCTCGCCCGCCCCAAAGCCCGGCCCGATGAACGCGACCGACGCGTTGATGACGAGCACCGCCGACGACCAGGCGATGACGCTGCTGTCGGAAAGCGGCACGCGATGGCGCGGGGCGACGCCGCGCGGCGGGTTTTGAAAAGCGAACCGGACGATCCCGCCGAGAAGACCGGTCACCCCGCCGGATGCGCCAACCAGGATCGCAAGGTCGTTCGCATTGAACAGCGCATAGACGATCGCGCCGGCTGCGCCGCAAAGCGCGAAAAACACAAGGAACCGCGCGGCGCTGCGCAGCCTGCGGGCGAGCGGCGCCCCGAAAACGAGCAGCCACAGCGTGTTGAAAAGGAGATGCGGCAGGTTCGCGTGTATAAGCATGTGCGTGAACAGCGGCGACAGCCATTTGACGGCGCCGCCCGAGGCCGCGGGCCCTGCAAAGAAGCGCACCGGCGAGAACCCCGGCTCGCCGCCGGCGAGCCACAGGACGAGGCGCGGCGCGACGATCGAGGCGAAAAAAAAGGCCGCAAGCACGGCCGCGGTCGCGGCTACGACCGGGGGCACGTTGAAAAGTCTCGATGCGCGGGGCGACGGCGCCGCCGCTCCGCTGTCGCCCGTATCGTCGCTCATCCTGACCGTCCGATAGCCCCTGCCCGCGCCTCGCGCGCGTTCCGCGAGACCCCCGATCATCTAGGGACAGCCCCGTCCCGGCGCAAACCTTTGTTCATAGTGCGGTCTTAAGATCGGACGACCGTAAGTTTTTCTTAACGTTGACGCTGATGCCCCAAGGCAAGACCCCGACTGCCCCGCGCCCGCCGGCCGATCCCGCCTTGTCGGAAGACGAGCGCCGGCGTCACCGCCGCATCGACCTGACGATCAAGGCCCGCGTGCTGAAGGAGAACGGCGAGGAAGAGCCCTGCCTCGTCGTCAACATTTCGGCGGGCGGCGCGCTGCTCAAGGCGGTGAACCCGCCGGCCGCAGGCGAGCATGTCGTTCTCTACATCGACGAAATCGGCCGCCACGAAGGACAGGTCATCCGCTCGGCGAAGCACTTTTTCGCCGTCGATTACCGCGGCCGGCGCGCGAAGGTGAAACGCACCGCAGACAGCCTCACTGAGACGCTCAACAATCGTCAGATGAAACTCGACCGGCGTTCGACGCCGCGCATCAAGACCGATCAGCACACGGTCCTGACGCTTGAAAGCGGCGAGACGATCGCCTGCGAAATTCTCGACATCTCGCTCACCGGCGCATCGGTCAAGATCGATCCGCGCCCCGACCTCGGCGTTAAGGTTACGGTCGGGCGCATGACCGGCAAGGTGGTGCGCCGACATGAGAAAGGCGTCGGCATCGTCTTCACCGGACCTGCCGGGAAGATGGAAGAAGTCCTTGAAAACACGAAGCCCGCGGACAGTCCGCCGACCTTCGGCCCGTCTCTTGCACAGCCCTTCGGCAAGAAGGGGGGGTGACGCTTGTGACCCTCCGTTTTCGGAACCGAGGCTGACATGTTCGCCGACAACTGGTGCATCAAGGCGAAAGATCGCGTGTTCGGACCCTATACGTCCGAGCAGCTCAGAAAATTCGCGCATGAAGGCCGCTTCGCCGCAACTTCGCTGATCGCGCCGGCGGGCAGCCGCGATTGGCGTGAGGCGCGCAGCGAAAACACCTTCGCCTCCTTCTTCGGCGCCGCGCCGGAGCGCGCGCCGAAGACGGCGAACGAACCGCGCAGGCCGAAGGCGTTCGGCCAGTCGGCGGCAAATAATTCGTCTACGGAGCAAACCGGGCCGGCGAACTTCGTCCTCATCTTCGACGTCGTCAGCGCCGCGGCGAGCCGCATCGAACCGGCGCTCCTCAGTCTCGGACGCGCGTTTCGTCTCGCCGACAACGTATGGGCGGTCAGTTGCGCGCTGACGGCGATCGGCGTCAGGAACGCGGTTGCGCCCTATCTTCGCCCCAACGAGTCGCTGTTCGTCGTCGATGCGACGAACGGCCGGACCTCATGGACGAATTACGCGCCCGAGGCGCATTCGAAAATTTCCGCCGCCTTCGTCCACGGCAAGCGCTGAAAAATCCCGACGCCGAATCGTCGGCAAGGCGCGCTCAGCGCCCCAGAGTCTTTTGCGCGACACCTCAGAATTTTCTGCGCCGCGCCTCTCGCGCCGTCGAACGAACGGCCATAGCGTTGCGCATCGAGTGAGTTTGGCGTCCCCTTAACGGCGGCCGAATGCGCAAAGACAAGCCCTGTCACGCCTCTTCGCGGCCTCACCGCCTCCTCCCCGACACTCGCCTCCATACGCCTTGCTTTCGCGCCCGCGCCGCCGATCCCGGCGGGGCGGCACCACCCCTGTAAGAGGAGATATTGATGGCGAAACGCTCCGCCCAGGCCCGCCGCCGCCACCAGCGGTCCCTGCCCGAGCATCAGGGCCAGCATGACGAAGGCCGCTATGGCGACAATGTCCGTCGCCTGTTTGACGAGCCTTCCTGGTCCCCGCTCGGCGCGCAAGGCGCAAACGAGGAGCGCGAAACCAAATATCGAAAGAACATCCGGCCCCAGAACGACGCGCAAGGCGCCATGATGGAGGCGATCGACCGGTGCCCGCTCGTGTTCGCCGCCGGCGCAGCCGGCACCGGCAAGACCTACCTTGCCGTCGCCAAGGGGGTCGAAGCGCTCGAATCAGGGCGCGTGCGGCGCATCGTCCTCTCTCGCCCCGCCGTGGAAGCGGGAGAGAGCCTTGGTTTCCTGCCGGGCGACATGGAGGAGAAGCTCTCGCCGTACCTGCGCCCGCTCTACGATGCGTTGTGCGATCGGCTGTCAGGCAAGCGGCTGAAATCGCTAATGGCCGAAAGCGTCATCGAGATCGCGCCCATCGCCTATATGCGCGGGCGCACGCTCAATAACGCCTATATCGTCATCGACGAGGCGCAGAACTGCACCTATGGCCAGCTGAAGATGCTGCTGACGCGGCTCGGGTGGAATTCGACAATGGTCGTCACCGGCGATCCGGCGCAGACTGACCTGTTGCCCGGGATGTCGGGACTTGAAGACGTCATCGCCCGCCTCGGCGCGCTCGAGCAGGTCTCGGTCGTGCGATTCTCACGCAGCGATGTCGTCCGGCACCCGCTGGTCGCCGAGATGATTGACGCGCTTTAAGGCCTTTGTAATGCGTGGAAGGCCGGACGGAGCCGTGCTAAGGCTCCGCCGGTCGGCCTGACTTTGCAGGGCCTTGGTCGGAAGCGATGTCGAATTACGGGATCGGCGGAGAGGAAATCCGCCAGGAATCGAGTT
>CAZOEB010000145.1:0-4938 GCA_964578685.1 uncultured Caulobacterales bacterium | reverse complement strand
GAGCGGCACGACATCATCCTGCTCGAGAAGAACCAGACGCATATCTGGAAGCCCTTGCTGCACGAGGTGGCTGCGGGTTCCCTCGACGCCAATCTCGATGAGGTCGGTTATCGCGGGCACGGATTCATCTGCGGCTATCGCTTTTTCCTCGGGGCGATGCAGGGCATCGACCGCGAACGCCGCGAGGTGATCGTTGCGCCGCTCTATGACGAGAACGGCGCCGAGATCATGGGCGAGCATCGCATCCGCTACGACTATCTCGTGATCGCGGTGGGTTCGGTCGCCAATGATTTCGGCGTCAAGGGCGTCAAGGAGCGCTGCCTGTTCCTTGAGAACCGGCAGGAAGCCGACCGCTTCCGCCAGAAGCTGCTCAATCAGTGCCTGCGCGTCTCCCGCACCATGCAGCGCTATCCGCATGCGGATGAATATGTGCGGGTGACGATCGTCGGCGGCGGCGCGACCGGCGTCGAACTGGCGGCGGAACTCTACAACGCCGCGGCGGAACTCCGCCATTACGGGCTTGAAGTGTTCGACGAGAGCCGCCTCAAAGTGACGTTGCTCGAAGCAGGACCCCGCATTCTGCCCGCTCTTCCCGAGGATCTTTCAGAGGCCGCGACCGACGAACTGCGCGCGCTCGGCGTCGACGTCCGGGTCAATGCGCAGGTCGAAGAAGTCACGCCCTACGGCATGAAGATCAAGGGCGGCGAAACGATTCCCGGCGATCTCAAGATCTGGGCGGCCGGCGTGAAGGCGCCGGAATTCCTGAAAGACATCGCCGGTCTTGAGACGACGCGCAACAACCAGCTCGTCGTCCGACCCACGATGCAGACGACGCGCGACGATCGAATCTTCGCGATCGGCGACTGCGCCTTCTTCAAGGCTGAGGGCGCCGAGCGCCCGGTGCCGCCGCGCGCGCAGGCGGCGCACCAGATGGCCGAGACGGTGTTCAAAAACCTCTGCGCCTCGATTTCCGGCAAGCCGCTCAAGAACTTCGTCTACAAGGATTACGGCTCGCTCGTGTCGCTTTCAAAATTTTCGACCGTCGGCAGCCTGATGGGCAATCTCATCGGCGGCCGTATGGCCGTCGAGGGCAGGGCGGCGCGGTTCATGTACGTATCGCTCTACCGAATGCATCTCATCGCCATTCACGGCTGGCTGCGCGGCCTCTTCATGATCCTTGTCGGCCACGTCAATCAGGTCGTTCGGCCGAAGCTGAAGCTTCATTGAACGGGCGTGTCGGCTTCGCCGTCGGATAGAAGCGGCCGCTCACATATGCACATTTAGCGCGCAATTCGACCGCCCTCATTGCCAGCATACGCAAAAAATGCGCAAATAACTCAGCGGCCAAGCGGCTGTGGGGGCGTAGCCGTTTGTGGGTATCGAGGACTCTCTGGTCAAGGCGATCGTCTCGTGGCGTGAGGAAACAGGCGCCCTCTCCGAGATTTTGCGCGCCATCGCCGACGCAGGTCTTCTGAAGGGGGCTGTCCTGGTCGCGCTGGCGATCGCCGCAGCCCTTTGGCGCTGGCGCGGCGGTTCGATCTTCGCCAGTTCAAATGCGTTCTTGATCCGATTTTCGATTGCGGCCGTGTCGGCGATCGCCGCCGCCCGTGTTCTCCAGCATTTGCTGCCGCATCGGGACAGGCCCTTTGTCGAATTTTCGATCTGGGGCGCTGGTTCCAAATTCGGCGCCGAAAACTCGTTTCCAAGCGATCACGCCGCCTACATGACCGCGATGGCGACGGCGACATTCTTTGCAGACCGCAAGCTCGGGATGATCGCCCTCGCTTGGACCTTCATCGTCATTCTGATTCCGCGCGTGCTGCTCAATTACCATTATCCGACAGATATCATGGCCGGGGCGCTGATCGGCGCCTTGATCGCTTTCGCCATAATGAAGGCGCCGGCGCCGCCTTCGGTCGCAAGGCTGGCGGCGGACGCGGAAGCGAGGGCGCCGCACATCATCTATCCGCTTGCGTTTATCTTTGCGTTTGAAATGGCCTCCAACTTCAATTCCGTGCGCGCCATTGCGAGCGCCCTGCTGAAGTGAAGTCGCTCTGACGCGGCCGCCCCGCGCCTCAATTCCTGGCGTCTTGTGACGCCGCACGATACCACGCGGCGTCGCGCGCGCTGTTCGCTTCCGCGATGACATAGGCTCGGATCGCTTCCGATCCCGCTTCGTCGAAGATCGCGCCGAAGCTCGCCATGCCGAGCGGGGCGCGCGCGCCGTTGCGCACGACATCATCCCAGAGAGCGGCGTCAGCGATCAACGGCGAATGGCGGAGATTGGGAACGAGGCCCGACGACATCGCGTGCTCGCCATGGCAGACGGTGCAATTCTGCGCATAAAGCGCTGCGCCGGCGGCGATCACTTCGGGCGCCGCGGTCGAAGGCGGCGGCGGCGCAGCGGCGGTCTCAACGGGCGCCGCATCAGGGAGCGCGCCTTTCGCGCCGACCTTGAACGTCAGCACACGGCCGACCTTTGCTTCGCTTCCCGTCGGCGCGACGCCCCCGGCGATCAGCGCATAGGCGCCGCCCCAGCCGGCCGCGACCGTGATGTAGGTTTCGCCGTCGATGTCATAGGCGATCGGCGCGGCGACGACGCCGGTCTCGGTGAAAAAACGCCAGACGCGTTCGCCCGTCGCGGCGTCGTAGGCTGCAAAATGAGCATCCGACGCGCCCTGAAAAACAAGCCCGCCGGCGGTCGACAGGACGCCGCCGTTCCACGGGCCGAAATGCTCGACCGTCCAGCGCGGCGCCTGCTTCACCGGATCCCAGGCGATCAGCCTTCCGCGCAGCATCGCCCGCAACGCCTTGAACGTCGCCTCATCCGTCGGCAATGCGCCAAGGAGGAATTCGGCGCCGGTGTTCCAGCCGTCTTTTTTCTCCGTAAACGGACCAACCTCGCCGTAGAGAAACGGGATCTCCTGCGCGGGAATGTAAACAAGGCCCGTCTCCGGGCTGAACGACATCGGATGCCAGTTATGCGCGCCGAGCGGGCCGGGCAGCTGGAAAAAGGGCTGCTTGCCGGGCCAGCGCGCGTCGGGGTTTTCAATCGGCCGGCCGGTCTTCAGGTCGACGCCGCTCGCCCAGTTCACCGGCACGAAATTGTTCGCGGAGATCAACGCGCCGGTCGCGCGATCGAGAACGTAGAAAAAGCCGTTCTTCGGCGCTTGCATGATGACTTCGCGCCGCGCGCCGCCGATGTCGAGATCGGCCAGGATCATGTGCTGCGTCGCCGTGTAATCCCACGTCTCGCCCGGCGTCGTCTGATAATGCCAGACATAGGCGCCGGTGTCGGGCTTCAATGCGACGATCGAGGAGAGGAACAGATTGTCGCCGCCACCGGGGCTGCGGAGGCGCTGGTTCCAGGGCGAACCATTGCCGACGCCGATATAAAGAAGATCGAGCTCCGGATCGTAGGCCATCGAGTCCCAGACGGTGCCGCCGCCGCCGAGCTTCCACCACTCGCCCGTCCACGTCTTCGCAGCGGTCTCCATGGCGGCGTTCTCAAACCCGTCCGCCGGATTTCCAGGCACGGTATGGAATCGCCACAGCAATGAACCGTCCTCCGCGTCATAGGCGGAGACATAGCCGCGCACGCCATATTCGGCGCCGCCGTTGCCGATGATCACCTTGCCCTTGATGACGCGCGGCGCGCCGGTGACGGAGTAGGGTTTTGAGAGGTCTACTGTCTGCACGTCCCACCGTTTCGCGCCGGTCTTGGCGTCGAGCGCGATGAGACGTCCGTCGATCGTGCCGGTGAAAATCTTGTCGCCCCAGATTGCGACGCCGCGATTGACGATGTCGCAGCACATGACGGCGGCGCGGCTGCGATCGACCTCGGGGTCGAAGGACCACAGCGGCGCGCCGGTCTTGGCGTCAATCGCATGGACGATGTTCCAGCTCGCCGTGACATACATGATCCCGCCACGGACGATCGGCGTCGCCTCGATGCCGCGGCTGACGCCGAGATCGAAGGACCAGGCGAGGCCCAGCTCCTTGACATTTTCCCGCGTGACGCCGGCGAGCGGCGAGAAGCGCTGCTCGGAATAGGTTCGCCCATGCGTCAGCCATTCGCCGGGGTTTGCGTCCGCGTTGATGATGGCGGCGGCGTCAACCCCGCCCGCCGAACTGGACGCGCCCATGGCAGCGAGCACCTTCGCATCGACTTCCGGCGCATCGGCTGCGCCGCAAGCGGATAGCGCCAGCGCAAGCAAGGCGGCGAGGGCGGTGCGTCGTTCGAGCATGATGGCTTCCTTGCAGAAGAGGCGCGCAGAGTGCCGCCGCGGCGCGCCTGTGTCCACTGCGCCTGGCAGGTCAGCCGAGGGCGCGCTTGTGCCAGACGAGATGGTCGCCGATGAAACTGGCGATGAAGAAATAGGAGTGGTCGTAGCCTTCCTGCATGCGCAGCGTCAGCTTCTGGCCGGCGTTGCGGGCCGCCTCGACAAAAAGCTGAGGGCGCAGTTGCTCTTCGAGGAACTGGTCGGCGGCGCCCTGATCGATGAGGATATGTGTTCCGCTTGGCCCTTTCCGCGCCATCAGCTGGGTCGCATCATAGTCCGCCCAGCGGCTTTCATCGGTCCCGAGATAGTGCGTGAAGGCCTTGCGGCCCCAGGGAACAGACGCCGGCGCGACGATCGGCGAAAACGCCGAACAGGTCCTGAAACGGTCAGGATTTTTCAAGTGGATGGTCAGCGCACCATGCCCGCCCATCGAGTGGCCGAAAATTCCGAACCGCTTATTGTCCGCCGGAAAATGCGCGGCGATGAGGGCCGGCAGTTCCTCAGCAATATAGGAATACATGCGGTAATTCGCGGCCCAGGGCGCCTCTGTCGCGTCGAGATAGAATCCTGCGCCCTTGCCGAAATCATAGGTCTTCGGATCAAGGTCCGGCACATGGTCGCCGCGCGGCGAGGTGTCCGGCGCGACGAGCATCAG
>CAZOEB010000144.1:0-4950 GCA_964578685.1 uncultured Caulobacterales bacterium | reverse complement strand
CGCGCCGACCGTCCCCAGAAAGACGACGCACAAAAGCGCCACGACTGTTTTCGCCGGACGGCCGCGACGCAGCGCTGCGAAAGCGCCGGCGGCCGCCGACACGAAAACGCCGCCGGCGACAATCGTGACGGCGACGCCCTTCTCCGCCGTGAAAACGCCGAACGCGTAACCGATGTAATTCGGATCGATGAGGCCGCGCACCGGGGCCGCACTGTTGACCCCGGCGACAAGAACGAACGCGAGGCCGACCACGATCGCCTGCCAAGGCGCACGGGCCCGAACCGCCGAAATCAACCAGAGCGCGAACAGCGCCGCCGTCACCGATAATCCGAAAAGGGCCCAGTTCATCGCCCGCTCCTGCGCAACGTCGCCGGGCGGGTTAACATGGCGCCGCCGCCGGAGACATCGCGTCAGGCTTCACTTCGGCTGATCGCTGCTGCGGCTCGCCGATTACGCATTGGCGCGACTTTTGATAGTCCTGTGTCGGGGAATACGGGGACGAAAGACGAACAATGCTGGCGGGGATATCGCAGTTGACGGCGCTCGGCGCTGTCAGGCTGGCGGCGGCGTTGAAAGGCGTCGCCGGCTTCACCGGATCGGGACAGGTGCGCTATGTCGAGACGGCGGCATGGCGCCGGCGCGTCGACGCAGAGCTGTCGGGCCTTGCCGGGCTGAGGGCGGAACTGGTGTTGAACGGCGCCCCGTTCTGCGTGCTCCACTGCCGCGACGGCGCCGTCAGGGGCCGTTTTGACAGCGCCGAGGGCGTCGGGATCCCGGCCCTTTGCGAGGGCGACACCATCGAAATCCGCCAGAACGGCGTCGTCGTTCTTAAGGGCGAGCTTCAGCGCGCCTGACGGGCCCTTGCAGCGCTTCGTCGCGCGCAGCGACCGGCCCGGCGCAATTTTGCGGCGGCTGCATCCAAACGGGGGGCCCGGCGCATCTAAGGGGCGATGACAAAGCCGACGGCGGACCCGTTCCCGTGCGCCGGCAAAAAAAGGAAAACAGCCGTGGAAGACATTCTGGTCCCGCTTTTCGTCTTTTCGTCGCTCGCGATCATCCTCGTGGCGGCGTTCTTTTTCTCCTATCGCAAACGGCGCATCGTTTATGACGCAATCAAGGTCGCGATCGAGAAGACAGGCTCCGTGGACGCCGCGCTCGTCGAGGCGATCATTCGGGACAAGGTGGGTCCCAACGCCGACCTTCGCAAAGGCATCGTCCTCATCGCGACGGCAGCGGCGTTCATCGCGCTCGGCTACTCGATCGACGAGGCGGAAGCGATCGGCCCCCTGCTGGGCGTTGCGGCCTTTCCGGGCTTTATCGGGCTCGCCTATGTCGCCTTCCACTTCTTCGCGCCGCGCGAGCCGGTGGTGTAGAGCGTCGGGCGAAAAAGTGGAATCACCGGTTTTTCGCACGCCGACGCGACCGAAAAGATTCTACATCATCGGGCGATGCGGATTTGCCGCCCGATGCTGTAGAATGCCGGCGTAGACCGGGGAGGCTTCGATGGAGCTCAGCGACATCGATCTCGTCACCTTGGCGAAGGCGGCGCGCGACAGCGCCGCCTTTGATACGCTTGTCAGGCGTCATCAGGCGCCCTTGCGCGCGTTTCTCATCCGGCTGACGGGCGAGCCGGCGCTCGCCGACGATCTCGCGCAGGAGGCGTTTCTCAAGGCCTATCGCGCGCTGGACGCGTTTCGCGGCGGTTCCTCGTTCCGAAGCTGGCTGTTCGCGATCGCCATGCGCGAGGCGCAGATGGCGCGGCGCCATGAAGCCGCGCGCGCAAGAGCGCAGGACGGCGCCGGCGGCGGCGGTGACGCCGCGGCGCCTGCGGAGTTTTCAATCGATCTCCAGCGCGCGCTGGCGGCGCTGACGCAGGAAGAGCGCATGGCGGCGCTGCTCTGCGACGCCGCCGGATTTTCCCATGCCGAAGCGGCGAGCGCGATGGCCGCGCCGCTCGGCACCGTGAAGACGCTGGTCGCACGCGCGCGGGAGAAACTGCGCGCGGCGATGACCGAAGAACGCACGACCATGACCGCTTACGCCTGAGGAGGACGCCGGTGACGATTGAAACCCTGTTGTCGAAAGACTTCGCGGCGCTGACGCGGCGCTTCGAGGGCGACGCCTTTGTCGCGCGCACGCTGGAACGGATCCGCCGCACGGAACGCTCGCGCCTTTTCGCGGTCGGCGCTGCGGGCGCAGCCGGCGGCGCGGTCGCCGCGTCGCAATTCGGCGCGCTCGCGTCGGCGCTGCAAGGCGCGCTGCCGTCGATGGCGAGCCTCGCCGTATTGGACAGCGCCGTCAGCGTCGATTTCGGCGCGGCGCCGCTGCTGGCGACCACGTTGCTCTTTGCGCTGGTCGGCGGCGCGACCGCGCTCGTCGCGCCGGGATCGCGTTAGAGCTTTTCGCTCTCGCGATAGAGGCGGCCCATCAATCCCGCCGAGACGCCGTAGGTGAAGAGCGCCCAGAGCGCGTTCGCGGCGACGCCGCTGGCGCTGATCGCCAGCGCGGCCGAGCGCGCCGCCCAGCCGCCCTCGCCGCCGCCGAGGCGCGAGGCCGTCTCCGCCGCGCCGAAGAGCGTCGCGATGACGCCGGTCAATAGAGAAAAGGCTATGGAGATGAGGATCTGCGCGCCGAAGAGCAGGAAGCCGATGAGCAGCATCGACGCCAGCAGGCGGAAGAGATTATGCCGCCGCGTCACCTTGAGCGCGCCGGCGATCGCCATCGAACGGCGGCAGACCGCGACGCCGGCATAAGGATAAAGCCTTAGTCCTGCAAAAATCATCAGCGCCGCGCCGGCGGCGAGGAACATCGCGCCGGCGAGGCCGTCCGCGAACGCGCCCGCCTTGCGCGCGATATCGCCGAAAAGCGCGTTGTAGGCGGCGGCCGCGGCGAGAAAATAGGCGCCGACGGCGAGAAGCGCGCCGAGCCCGCGGCCGAGCGCGCCGACGCCGGCGGTTTTGTCATCGCGGCGCGGCGCGACATGGCCGAACACGAGCGCGGCGATAAGGAGCCCGATCCCGGCGGCGGCCGCTCCCCACACCTGCCAGCCGTAAAGCCAGCGCACGCCGAAGCGATCGGCGCCGAAGATCACGTCGACCGTGTGAAGGCTTTCCGAGTCAGGGAACGAGGCGAACGGCGTCGTCATCGCCGACTGCACGAAGCCGAGGGCCGCCGCCGTCGCGACCGTCACCGGCGCATAGGCGGTGATGAAAAACACGACGCTCGCCAGCGCGCCGGCGAGGAGAAAGCGGATCTGGTCCGGGCCGAACGGCGCGCGGATGAACCCCGGCGCCGGCTTCTCACCGAGCCCCGCATAGCGGATGAGCGGCGCCATGAAGGAGGAAAGAAGGATCAGGTTGACGCCAAGCGACCCCAACGCAAGCGTCCACGCGGCGGCGGAATTCCCGGCGAGCCCTTGCGCCTGCGCCTGCTGCGACAGCATCAGAACTTGTCCCCAGCTGGCGCCGGCGTCGGCGACATCGGCGAAGGAAATCGGTTTGCCGTAAGCGAGCGAGAGCCAGAGAAAAACGCTCGCCATGTTGAAGACGAGCAGCAGGGTCATCGGCAGCCAGCCGACGCGCAATACGACGCCGAACCGCCGCCAGCCGAAATTGAGCGCCTCGGCCGCAACCGAAAAAACGCCAAGCGCCGCGCCGCCCCGATCCATGCCCCGCAAACCCCATAACCCGCGCGCAAAAGTCCCCGCCGGCGCGCCTGACTGCAACGGTACAGGATAACGGCGCGGGGGCAACGTGCGTGTTTGAAACGCCGCCCGCCCTGACGCCGCATCGACGCGCGATCGCCCCAAAACCCCCTTAACCATCCATCCCGTTGATTTCCCTCCCGAACAAAAATCCGTCCCACCCCCTTCCCAGGGCTTTATGATGCTTTCTTGGGCGCCTATCAGGGTCGCCGGCGAAGGATGGCTGATGGTTGTGATTTCAGGAGAGGCGGGCGGCGCGCCCGAACAACTGCGCGGCGAAGGCGCCGGGCGCTTTGCGCCTGTCTCCCAGCAAAATTCGACGCCTTTTCGGGCGCGTGAAATGCATAGTTTGCGGCTGGACCCCGCAGGAAAGCTTGACGGTTCAGCGAAGCGCCGAACCCAAAAGGCGCCATTTCGGACGCAACCATGACGCGTGAGGTTCACATCATCGGCGCGGGGCTCGCGGGGTCGGAAGCCGCGTGGCAAGCTGCGGAGGCGGGCGCGCGCGTCATCCTTCACGAGATGCGCCCGGCGAAAATGACCGAGGCGCATCAGACCGGAAACTGCGCCGAGCTTGTCTGCTCCAATTCCTTCCGCTCCGACGATGTCGAGACGAACGCGGTCGGCCTCCTGCACGAGGAGATGCGGCGCGCGGGCTCGCTCATCATGCGTTGCGCCGACGCCCATCAGGTGCCGGCGGGGGCTGCGCTCGCCGTCGACCGCGAGGCGTTTTCCGCCGCGGTGACGGCGCGGCTCGCCGCGCATCCGAACATTTCATTCGTACCCGGGGAAATCGCCGGCCTGCCGCCGGAGGACTGGGCGAACGTCGTCATCGCGACCGGACCCTTGACGAGCGCGCCCCTTGCGCAAGCGATCCATGAGCTGACGGGCGAAGAGGCGCTCGCCTTCTTCGACGCGATCGCGCCGATCGTCCATAAGGACTCGATCGATTTCTCCGTCGCCTTCATGCAGTCGCGTTACGACAAGGCGGGCCCCGGCGGCGACGGCGCGGACTATATCAACTGCCCGATGGACAAAGATCAGTATGCGGCCTTTTACGCTGCGTTGATCGCGGCCGAAAAGACCGAATTCAAGGAGTGGGAGAGGTCGACCCCCTATTTCGAGGCGTGCCTCCCCGTCGAGGTGATGGCGGAGCGCGGGCTCGACACGCTGCGCTTCGGCCCGATGAAGCCCGTCGGCCTCACCGATCCGCGCACCGGGCGCTGGCCCTATGCCGTCGTCCAGCT
>CAZOEB010000143.1:0-5082 GCA_964578685.1 uncultured Caulobacterales bacterium | reverse complement strand
GCGCCTGCACGGCCATGTCCTGTTCGTCGAGCGTCGGGATGAATTCCTGGCCGAGACGCGTAAACAGGAAGGCTGAGATGGCGAACACTGCGACCGCCGCGCCGATCACCGCGAAGGGGCGACGGATCGACCAGCGAAGGCTCGGTTCGTAGAGACGCTTGGCGATGGCGATCGCCGGGACTTCCTTTTCGGCGACTTTACCGCGAATGAGGATCGCGACCATCGCCGGCACGAAGGTGAGCGAGAGGATGAAGGCGGCAGCCAATGCCAGCATCAGCGTGATCGCCATCGGCGAGAACATTTTACCTTCAACGCCGCTGAAGGTGAGGAGCGGCGCAAAGACGAGGAAGATGATCGCCTGCCCAAAAATCGTCGGGCGGATCATTTCGCGGGTCGCCGCGCTCGTTTCCTCCAGCCGCTCCGCCAAGGTCAGCACGCGGCCCTCAAGGTGCTGGCGTTCAGCGAGTCGCCTGATGCAGTTTTCAATGATGATCACGGAGCCATCGACAATGAGCCCGAAATCGAGCGCCCCGAGCGACATCAAATTGCCGGAGACCCCGAAATAATTCATGCCCACCGCCGTCATCAGCATCGAGAACGGGATGATGAGCGTCGCGATGAGCGCGGCGCGCAGATTGCCGAGAATGAGAAAGAGCGCGACGGCGACGAGAATGGCGCCCTCGGTGAGGTTGCGCTCGACCGTCGCGATCGTCGAATTGACGAGCTTCGAGCGGTCATAGACGACGGTCGCCTCAACGCCCGTCGGCAGGGTCTTGGCGACTTCGCCCAACTGCTCGGCCGCGGCGGCGGCGACGGTGCGGCTGTTGCCGCCGGTGAGCATCAACACCGTACCGATGACGACTTCCTCGCCGTTCATGCTGGCGGCGCCAGTGCGAAGTTCGCCGCCGATCCGCACATGCGCGACATTGCGCACGGTGACCGGCACGCCTTCGCGCGTGGCGATGACGGCGTCGCTGATCTCTTCAATCGTGCGGATGCGCGCGTCGGCGCGGACGAGGAAGGCCTCGCCTGCGCGCTCGACGAAATTGGCGCCGACGGAGAGGTTGGCGCGTTCGAGCGCGTCGGCGAGTTCAGAGAACGAAATGCCATAGGCGGCGAGACGCGCGGGATCGGGCTCAACGACGAGCTGCTTCTCATAGCCGCCGATCGAATCGATGCCGGCGACGCCGCCGACCGAGCGCATTTGCGGGCGCACGATCCAGTCCTGCACGGTGCGCAGATAGGCGGCGCGCGATATCTCATCGGTCAGACGATCGCCTTCGATCGTCAGGAACGAACCGTCGCGCTGCCAGCCCGGCGCGCCGTCGGCGGCGATGGTCGATGGGTCGCCATACCGGATGGCCCACATCAAAACCTCGCCAAGGCCGGTCGAGATCGGGCCCATCTGCGGCTCGGCGCCGGCGGGAAGCGTTTCGCGCGCTTGCGCGAGCCGCTCGGCGACCTGCTGGCGCGCGAAATAGACATCGACATTCGGCTTGAAGACGGCGGTGACCTGGCTGAAGCCGTTGCGCGAGATCGACCGCGTTGTCTCCAGGCCGACGATTCCGGAAAGCGCCGTTTCAACGGGGTAGGTCACGAGCCTTTCGATGTCGAGCGGCCCGAATTGCGGCGCGACGGTGTTGATCTGCACCTGCTTGTTCGTGATGTCCGGCACTGCATCGATCGGCAGGCGGATAATATTCCAGACGCCCACGGCGGCGACGATGAGTGTGACGATGAGAACCGCCCAGCGCGAGCGGACGGCGGTCTCGGAAATGCCTTGAACCATGATTGACTGTCCTATCCGCTCAATGGCCGTGCTCGGCCGAGCCCTTGCCCAGTTCGGCTTTGACGAGGAACGCGTTCTCCGCGACCAGCAATTCGCCGTCCTTGAGGCCCGTCGTCACTTCGACCGTCCCCGCGCCGCTGCGCCCGATGGTCACGACGCGCGCTTCTAGCGACTCGCCCTCCCGCACGAAGACGACCTGCTGGCCTTCGAGGGTTTGCACGGCATGCGAAGGCGCGACGATCTTCGCCGACGTTTCGCCGACGACGACTTCGGCTCGGATCGCCATGCCTGGACGAAGATTTTGCGCGGCGCCGGCCTCGATCGGCACGCGCGCGATCAGCGTCTGGCTGTGCGCGTCGGTGACCGGCAGCACGGAGGCGACGGCGCCTTCATATTTCGCTTCGCCGTCGAGGCCGAGTATCGAAACGGTCTGGCCCGCTGCGACGCGGTCCGTGTCGTGGGTGACGACATTGAGTTCGGCCTGCAATTGCGAGAGGTCCCCGATCAGGAACAGCGCCGCCCCGTCGGTGACGGCGCCGACATTGGTCGTGCGCTCCAGGATGGTGCCGGCGATCGGCGCCTTCAGCGAATAGGTTTGCAGACTCTCGGCGCTTTCGATGCGCGCCAGGATGTCTCCGCGCCGCACCTGATCGCCGATGTTTCCTTCGACGCTGCGGACGACGCCCGGATAGGGAGCGCGAACTTCGGCGCGCGCCGAGGGCTGCAGCATGATGCGTCCCGTCAGCGTCAGCGTCTCGCGGATGATCCCGGGACCGGCCTTGGCGAATGTGACGCCGGCGGCGTCGAGCGCCGCGGCGGCGATCTCGACGCGCGGCATGTCCTCCTCGTGGTCGCCGTCGCCTTCCGCGTTTTCTTCCGGCTTGGCGGGCTCGACAGCCGCCTGGGCGGCGCCGTCGGTTTCTTGGCCGCAGCCGGCGAGAAAGAGCGCGGCGGCAAGCGCGAGCGTCGAAGCGATCATGGGGCGGCTATTCATTTGAAAACTCCTTCACGGTCGGCGCGGCGAGGCGCGCGGTCAGGCGGTCAAACTCTGCTTGGGCAAGATGAGCGCGGCTTAGCGCGTCGACTTCCTTGGCGCGGAAGTCGAAGAGCGCGGTCTGGGCGCTGAAAACTTCGAGATAGGTGAAAGCGCCGCGGCTATAGCCGTTTCGGGCGGAGGCAAGGGCCTGCTCAGCGCGCGGGATCACATCCTTGCGCAGCGCGGCCGCTTCGGCGGCCGCGGCGTCAAGAACGCCGCGCGCGGCGACGACGGCGCGCGAGAGGTCGAGAGCGGCGGCCTCACGCTGGTAGGCGGCCTGGCGCCGTTCCGCTTCCGCGCGCGCAATCGCGCCCTTGTTGCGGTTGAAAAGCGCGATCGGCATCGACACCGAGAGAATCGCCGCCGTGTCGCGCGACTCGCGCAGATTGCGGACGCCGAGCGCAATCGTCGGGTCCTGTTTTGCTGTCGCACGCTCAAGCGCGACATTGGCGTCCGCGCGCGCTTCGACCGATTTGAGAATCGCCAGGTCAGGGGAAGCCTCGAGCGACGGCCCCCCGACAGCGCCGTCGGGGGGCGCCGTGAACCAGGGCGCCACAAGCATCATTTGTGCGGCGTCGAGGCCTGTCAGTATGGCAAGCTGCTCGCGCGCGATCACGCTTTCGCGTTCCGCCCGCGCCAGATCCGACCTTGCCTCAGCCGCCGCGGCGGCGGCGCTGTCGCCAGCGCCCCGGGGGTCCTTGGCCGCTTCGACGCGTCTAGCAACCGCACGGCGTGTTTCCTCAAATCCGTCAACGCGGTCGCGCGCGAGATCGGCCGCAGCCGCGGCCGCGACCGCGTCGATGAAGGCGGTCCTTACGGCGAAGGCGATATCGAGATCGGTGCGTTTGGCGTTGAGATCCGCAATCTCGCGATCAGCGCCCGCGACGGCGCGCCGCGCCCGTCTTTTGCCGCCGCGCTCGATCTGCTGGGCAAGGCTATAAGAGAATTCGCTTGAAGAGACACCGTTGAAATCGCCCGAGCCCGCGAAGTTTTCGGCTTCGATCAGCAATTGTGGATTGGGACGCGCGCCCGCTTGGCGCCAGGCGCCTTCTGCGGCGCTGACGCCTTCCGCGCTCGCACGAAGGCTCGGCGACAGGTCGATCGCACGCCGGATCGCGTCGTCGATGGTGAGCGCGATGCGATCGGCGACGAGCGGCGCCGGCGGTTCAGGGGCTTGCGCCGCACTGACGCTGACAGAACACAGAAGGCCTGCAGCGATCGCTGCTGCGAGCCGCGGCGCGATCGCGCGCCGCATCAATGGACATTGCACTTGATTTCTCCTCGGACTGACTCAGGTGACGGCGGCGCATGAGGCCGCAACGCGTCAGGTCAGGCGCGAGGGGGGCGGAACAATCCTTCGAGATGGCCGGCGGGCGTATAGCGATCGTCGAAAGCGACGAAGAGCGCGCGGGACGCCGAATAGACCACGGCAAAGGCAAGGCGCGCTTCCGAGATCTGGATGTGGCAGGCCGCGCCGCAATGGGTGTGCCCAGGCGTATCCGGGTGGTGATGTTGAGGAGCGCCACTGTCCGCCGCGTTTGCGACCTGCGGCGCCGATAGCGCGTCGTCGTCAGCATGCGCGGCGGCGTGATGCATTTCCTCAGTGAGTTCAGAGACCGGCGCGACAACGCCCGCTGTCGCCACAAAGAGGGCGGCGACGAGCGCGAAAACCGCGCGCACGATATTGAATTTCACCTGCATCAGATGTGGGTCTAGCCGCCTTTCACCAATAAATCATTATAAAATCGCCCGGCCGGTCAATGTGCGCGTCCAGCCGCGCCGTGCGGCAGAACCAGCCCTGTGCAGCGGACCCTAACACGTTGTTTACCCTCAGCGTTCGCGGTGACGAATCGGTTTGCGGACAATTCCACAATTTGGAACATCGATGCGGGCCTGGCGGCTCCTCCTTGCTCAAATGGCGCGTCATTATGCGTCATGACGAGTTGGTCGCCTTCGATCCGCCAGACGCCGATGGCGTGCAGGCTGCCGGTCGCGCTCTCAAAGACTGCGACCGACCCGTCCGAGAAGAACATGCTGATCGGCGCCGTCGCACAGGCTTCAGGGGTTTCCGCCGACGCCCCCGCGCCCGGCGCCTTGGCTGCGTCGAAGGCGACGCCGCTCGAAGCCGCGAGCGCCGCCAATATTGCTGAAAGAACCATGTTGTTCTCCTCCCTATTTCAATGCTGAGACTGAGGTTGGCTGGTCGCGGTCGGCGGCGCAAGCATCGCCCGCCGGCGCTGGCTGTCCGACCAGTAGG
>CAZOEB010000142.1:0-5088 GCA_964578685.1 uncultured Caulobacterales bacterium | reverse complement strand
CGCTTCTCGTCCTCGAAGGCGTCAAGATGGGCGTCAATTACGGCTTCGACAAAGTGCGGTTCATGGCGCCGGTGAAGTCCGGCAAGCGCATTCGCGGGCATTTCACGCTGATGAGCGCGGAGGAGAAGGCCCCGAACCAATGGCAGTTCAAATACGCCGTGAAGGTCGAGATCGAAGGCGAGGAGAAGCCCGCCTTGATGGCGGAGTGGCTGACCATGCAATTCGTGTGAGGGTTCGATGTCAGAGCATGTCGCGGAAATAGAGTGGAAGCGCCAGACCGAGAGCTTCGCTTACGACCATTATAACCGCGCGCATGAATGGCGCTTCGACGGCGGCGTGACGGTGCCTGGGTCGGCGGCGCCGGGCTACAAGGGCGAGCCTGAGCGCGTCGACCCTGAAGAGGCTTTCGTCGCCGCGCTTTCAAGCTGCCACATGCTCACTTTTCTCGCCCTCGCCGCGAAGAAGAAACTCACCGTCGACGCCTATCATGACCGCGCTGTCGGCCGCATGGACAAGAACGCAAACGGCAAACTCGCCGTGACGAGCGTCGATCTCCACCCCAAGGTCACCTTCGCGCCGGGCGTCGAGGTGGACGCGGCGACCTTGAAGAAAATGCATCACGACGCGCATGAAAACTGCTTCATCGCGCAGTCGGTGAAGACGCTTGTCATCGTTCATTCGAAGTAGGGAGCATCGCCTTGGCTATCAGGTTCGACGGCAAGGTCGCGATCGTCACCGGCGCAGGCAACGGCCTTGGACGCTCTCACGCGCTGGCGCTCGCGGCGCGAGGGTGCAAGGTCGTCGTCAACGATCTCGGCGGCGCGCGCGACGGCGCCGGCGCTTCGCTTTTGGCGGCGGAAGCCGTCGTCGAGGAGATCAGGAAGGCTGGCGGCGAAGCGATCGCCGACGGCGCCAACGTCACCAAGGAGGCCGAGGTCGCGGCGATGGTCGAGGCCGCGATGAAAAAGTGGGGTCGCGTCGACATCCTCGTCAACAACGCCGGCATCCTCCGCGACAAGACCTTTGCGAAGATGGACATGGCGGACTTCCGCGCCGTCGTCGACGTGCATCTTGTCGGCACGGCGACCTGCACCAAGGCCGTGTGGGAGATCATGAGGAGCCAGGCTTACGGGCGCATCGTCTGCACGTCGTCGCCGTCGGGGCTTTACGGCATCTTCGGCCAGGCGAATTACGGCGCGGCGAAAGCGGGCATGATCGGCTTCATGAACGCGCTGCATCTTGAGGGCGGGAAGTATGACATCCGCGTCAACTGCCTTGTGCCGTCGGCGCGCACGCGCATGACGGAGGACATCGGCATCCCGGAGGCGATCCTGGCGCAGATGACGCCCGAAGCGATCACGGCGGGGCTTCTCTATCTCGTCAGCGAGGAGGCGCCGAGCCGTGCGATCCTTTCCTGCGCGGCCGGCGGCTATGCGCGCGCCTATGTCGCCGAGACCGAGGGCGTCTATCTTCCGCCCGCGGAGCAGACGCCGGAAAATATCGCGGCGCTGTGGGACAAAATCTCAGACCAGTCGACCGTGCGCTATTACGACACCAGCGCCGGGCCCAATATGAACTTCATCGCGAAGGCGCAAGCTTACGGCAAACAGTGACAGCAGACGCGGCCGATATCGAGTGGACGTTTTGCACCGAGGAAGTATCGGCGGGAGTTTATCGATGCCGCGGACGTGGTCCGGGCGGCGCGAACGTTGATAGGACGGGCTCCGATCCCGAAAAGCTGCTAGAGCGTTGCAAGGAGGATGCAGCCAACTTGCTGCGCTCGATCTCGCCGCGAGACTTATAAAGGAGATTGAAGGAATGCGCGAAGCCGTCATTGTTTCGACCGCCCGGACGCCGATCGGCAAGGCCTATCGCGGCGCCTTCAACGCAACGAGCGCGCAGGAGCTGGGCGGCCACGCCGTCAAGCACGCGGCGCTGCGTGCGAAGGTCGACCCCGCCGAGGTCGAAGACGTCGTCATGGGCTGCGCGCTGCAGCAGGGCACGGCGTTCCAGAACGTCGCGCGGCAGGCGGCCTTGCGCGCCGGCTTCCCGATCGGCGTTTCGGGCATGAGCCTCGACCGCCAATGCGCCAGCGGCATGATGGCGATCGCGACCGCGGCGAAGCAAGTGATCGCCGACAATATGCAGGTCGCGATCGGCGGCGGGGTTGAATCGATTTCGACCTGCCAGACGGGCGACATGTTCGTCAGGCCCGACAAATGGCTGCTCGCGAACCTTCCCGAAACCTACATGCAGATGATCGAGACGGCGGAGATCGTCGCTGAGCGCTACAAGATTTCGCGCGACGCGCAGGACGAATATTCGCTGCAATCGCAGCAACGGACGCACGCGGCGCAAGCATCGGGCAGGTTCAATGACGAGATCGTTCCCCTCCCCTCCGTCATGGTGATGACCGACAAGGCGACCGGCGCGACGAGCGAACACAAGGTCACGATTGAGAAAGACGAAGGCAATCGCCCGGAGACGACGCTGGAGGCGCTGAAAGGCTTGAAGCCCGTCTTCAAGGGCGGCCAGAAGGTGACGGAAGGAAAGCACATCACCGCGGGCAACGCCTCGCAGCTATCCGACGGCGCATCGGCTGCTGTCGTGATGGAAGCGAAGGAAGCCTCGCGCCGGGGACTTTCTCCGCTCGGCGTCTATCGCGGCATGGCGGTCGCCGGCACGCACCCCGACGAAATGGGCATCGGGCCCGTCTACGCCGTGCCGAAGCTGCTGCAAAAGTTCGGCCTGAAGATGGATGACATCGGCCTTTGGGAGTTGAACGAGGCTTTCGCCGTGCAGGTTCTTTATTGCCGCGACAAGCTCGGCATTCCGAACGAACTCCTCAACGTCAATGGCGGCGCGATTTCGATCGGCCACCCCTACGGCATGTCGGGCGCGCGCATGGTCGGCCACGCGCTGATCGAAGGCAAACGCCGCAAGGCGAAATATGTCGTCTGCACCATGTGCGTCGGCGGCGGCATGGGCGCGGCAGGGCTGTTTGAGGTGGGGTGATGCCTTGGTTTCGCTGCCTTGCTCGAGGGAAGAATTTTCAGTTTCGCGACGAAAGCGATGGTGAGTGGAAAGCTTATGGCTTCTATACGACACGATGGGTAGAGGCTGCGGACGCCGCAGCCGCTGAACCCGCCGCACTCGCTGTCCTTAGAAGCGACATAAAATTATCATCAATTCCTGATGACCGAAAAAGCAAATCGGCTCAAGTTTTCTTTGAGGAAATAGAGTTGTGCGCCAAAAAACCAAAAAGTAAGGGCGGCGGCTTTGTTTTTTACTTGATGACCGATGCTGACGAAGAAGGAAATAATGAAGAGGCGCTTGCGATCGAGGCAGCGGCCGCCAGCGAGTGTCGTTAGACCCCTCCCTCTTCCACGCCCTCATCTTCGAAGTGCCCGCGGGCGAAGTCGCGAGCTACGGCATGATCGCGAGCCTTGTTCCCGGCGCGGGGCCGCGGCAGACGGCGCGAGCGCTGCATTCGGCGCCGAAGGGCCTGCCCTGGTATCGCATCGTCACCGCGTCCGGCCAGCCCGCCGATCATTCGGGGGCGGCGGAGCAGCGCCGGCGCCTGAAAAAAGAAGGCGTCACCTTTAAGAAGAACGGCGCCGTCGACTGGTCAAAGCACCGTTGGCGCGGTCCGTCGCAGAGGTGGATCGACAAATCGGGCCGCGATCCGCATGAGGTGATGGAGATCATCGTCGGGTGGGCCAGATGAACATCGTCTTCGTCCTTTTCCCGAATGTCACGCAGCTCGACTTCACCGGGCCCTTGCAGGTGTTGTCGCGCCTGCCCGCCGCGACGATTCACATCGCCGCCGCATCGATGGCGCCGGTCGAGACAGACGCGACGCTGACGCTGAACCCCACGACCGTGTTCGGCAATTGTCCGCCTGCGGACGTTCTTGTCGTTCCCGGCGGGTTTGGCGTCGATGAGGCGATGAACGACCCCGCGCTGATCGCCTTCGTGAGGCGCGAGGGCGCCCGCGCGCGCTACGTCACCAGCGTTTGCACCGGCGCGTTCGTGCTCGGCGCCGCAGGCCTCCTCAAGGGCAAGCGCGCGACGACGCACTGGGCCTATCACAGAGACCTTACGCGCAACGGGGCGATCCCCGTCAAAGCCCGCGTCGTCCGCGACGGGAACCTTTTCACCGGCGGCGGCGTTACTGCGGGGATCGATTTCGCCTTGACCCTTGCTGCGGAGATCGCCGGAGAAGATGTCGCCCGCGCCATCCAGCTTGCGCTCGAATATGATCCCGCCCCGCCCTTTGACGCCGGCGCGCCGGAAAAGGCCGCGCCCGCTGCGCTCGCCGCCATGGAGCGGCGCTACGCCCCGCGGCGCGAGGCGTTCCGCGCCGCGCTCACGCGCGCGTTATCAACGTGACAGTTTCTTCAGGTCTTGCCGATAGGCCTCATTTCGGCCCAAGACGGCGGAACACTTCGCCCAGGCAAAAGACGGAGGACCCCCATGGCCCTGACCCTCAACCGCGCGCTGCTGGCGCTCCTTGCGGCGCTGTTCGCTTTCGCCGGCGTCGCCGAGGCGGCGTCCAAGGAAAAGATCAACCGGCGCGTCGACAAGGCGCTGGCTGAATTTCGGGACCAGATCGGCGGCGCAGACGCCGTCCTCAATCGCGCGGCCGGCGTCCTCGTGTTTCCCTCAATCAAGAAAGCAGGGATCGGCGTCGGCGGCGAATATGGCGAAGGCGCCTTGCGCATCGGCGGCAAGACCGTCGCTTATTATTCCTCCGCCGCCGCCTCGATCGGCTTCCAGCTCGGCGCGCAGGCCCGCCGCCAGATCATCGTCTTCCTCGACCCGAAGGCGCTCGAGAAATTCCGGTCGAGCGAGGGCTGGGAGATCGGCGTCGACGCCTCCGTCACGGTCGTGACGCTCGACGCCGGCGCGCAGATCGACACCAAGGAGCTCAACCAGCCGATCGTCGCCTTCATCTTCGACGGCAAGGGCCTCATGTACAATCTCGCCCTCGAGGGCTCGAAGATCACGCGCATCCACGACGACTGAGGCGGGGCGGAATTCGGCGCCTTTTCGCATTCGGCTCTCTCTGAACGTCTGAGCCTTTCC
>CAZOEB010000141.1:0-5258 GCA_964578685.1 uncultured Caulobacterales bacterium | reverse complement strand
GCGCGGCGTTGCGGCTGTCGACCATTTGCGTGCGCTCGGCGCTGACGCCCTTCGCTTTGGCGTCGACGAGGAAGAGCGAAATCCCCGCCTCCTCGCCCGGCGCCCCGCCGGTGCGCGCCGCGACGATCACCTTGTCCGCGACATGACCGTCGGCGACGAAAGTTTTCGAGCCCGAGAGCTTGAACCCGTTGCCCGACTTTTCGGCCTTCATCGCGATGTTGGCGGGTCCGTGTTTCCTGCCCTCATCGACGGCGAGCGCCATCACCACGGCGCCGGCGGAAATTTTCGGCAGATATTCGCCGCGCTGCGCGTCATTCGCGAATTTGTTGAGGGCCGTCGCCGCGAGGATCGACGTCGACAGGAACGGCGAGGCCGTCAGCGTGCGGCCCATCTCCTCGGCGAGGACGCCGGCGCCGACAAAGCCGAAGCCCGATCCGCCATGCGCCTCATCGACGAGGATGCCGGCCCAGCCCATCTCCGCCATTTCTTTCCAGAGCGCGCGGGAAAAGCCGTCTTCGGATCGCTCGTCGCGGAGTTTCCGGAGCGCTGCGACCGGGGCTTTCTCATCAAGGAATCCGCGCGCGGACTCTTTGAGCATTTCCTGTTCTTCGGTGAGGACGAGGGGCATGGGCGATCCTTATGCGTCCGGTAGCTCCAAAACGCGCTTCGCAATGATGTTGAGCTGCACTTCCGACGTGCCGCCTTCGATCGAATTGGCTTTCGTGCGCAGCCAGTTCTTCGCGAGCTTGCCGTCTTCGGAACGTGCGCCTTCCCATTCGAGGCCTTCCGAGCCGGCGGCGTCCATGAAGAGCTCGAAGCGGCGCTTGTTGAACTCGGTGCCGTAATATTTGAGCATCGACGATTTCGCGCCCATCCCTTGCCCGGCCTTCGCTTCGTCTTTCAGGCGCTCCATGGTGAGCAGGAACGCCCAGCCGTCGACTTCCGCTTGCGCCACTTTTCCGCGCAGCAGCGGATCGGCGAGACGGCCCTTCTCGTCGACGCCGACATAATGCGCCGCCATCTCGCCGATGCCGCGTCCGCCGAGCAGGCCGCCGCCGCCGGCGCCGATCATCTCGCGCTCATGCGTCAACAGATATTTGGCGACGTCCCAGCCGCGATTGATGGTTCCAACGATCGCGCTGACGCCGGGCGCATGCTCCTTCGGAACTTTCACATTGTCGAAATAGGTTTCGCAGAAGGGCGACTTGCCGGAGATGAGCTTGATCGGCTTCGTCGTCACGCCCGGCGAGGCCATGTCGACGAGCAGGAAGCTGATGCCGTCATGCTTGGCGGCCTTCGGGTCGGTCCGCACAAGGACGAAAATCCAGTCGCTCTCGTCGGCGTAGGAGGTCCAGATCTTCTGACCGTTGACGAGCCAGTGGTCGCCCTTGTCCTCGCACTTGGTCGCGAGCGAGGCGAGGTCTGAGCCTGCGTTCGGTTCGGAATAGCCCTGGCACCAGCGGATTTCCCCGCGCGTAATAGGCGGCAGGAAATGCGCCTTCTGCTCGTGCGTGCCGTATTTCAAAAGCGCAGGCCCGAGCATCCAGATGCCGAAGCTTTCGAGCGGCGAGCGGCATTTGAGCTTGCGCATCTCGTCCTTGAGGATTTTCACGTGCTCTTTGTCGAGCCCGCCGCCGCCATATTCTTTCGGCCACGCCGGCACGGTCCAGCCCTTCGCCGCCATGCGCTGCAGCCAGACCTTTTGCGCCTCGGACTTGAACGTCCAGTTGCGCCCGCCCCAGCAGATGAATTCCTCGCCCGCCGCGCCGTCGCGCATTTCGGGCGGGCAGTTGGCTTCAAGCCAGGCGCGGGTTTCCTTGCGGAACGCCTCAAGGTCGGTCATCGAAAAGCTCCTGCGATTTCCAACAGATCAAAGACGCAGAGCCGATCGCTCCGCAAGAATCTTGGACAGTTAACGCCGTGGCAAAGGGTCAGGCCTTCCAAGCCGGCGGGTGCTGCAAGGCGACCCGGCGGATCGTCTGTTTGTCGAACTTTTCGGTGCCGAGTTTCGGCAGCGGCTGCGGCGAGACCCAGATGCGCTCGGGGCATTTGAACCCCGCAAGCTCCCGGGCCATGAAATCGCGAAGCTCCTGCGGGTCGAAATGCACGCCCTCGCGAGGGAATACGACCATGCCGACGCGCTCGTTCAGCACCTCGTCCGGAACCGAGAAAACAAGCGCCTGCGCCACCGCCGGATGCTGATACGCGCGCGCCTCGACTTCAAGGCAGGAAATATTCTCCCCGCCGCGGATGATGAGGTCCTTGAGGCGGTCGACGATGTAGAGATAACCTTCCTCGTCTAGCTTTCCGAGATCGCCGGTCTTGAACCAGCCGTCCGGCGTCAGCGCCTTTGCGGTGTCCTCCGGCAGGTTGAGATAGCCGCGGAAATTGGACGCGGTCCTGATCCATACTTCGCCGACTTCGCCCGGTTTGCAGTCGCCATGCTCGCCGACGATCTTGATGTCGCAGAGCGGCGGCAGCGCGCGCCCCGTCGAGTCGGGGCGCTTCTGGTAGTCGCCGAGCGAGATGATGCAGCCCGCCGCGTTCGTTTCCGTGAGGCCGTAGCCTGACGACGGGTTGGCGTTCGGAAATTTCTCTTTCAGCTTGATGACCTGATCGGGCGGGCGTTTGGCGCCGCCGGAGCCGATATCGATAAGCGAAGGCATCACCGTCGATCCCGCCGCCTCAATCAGCTCATAGGACTGGCTCGGCACGCCGACGAAATTCGTGAGGCTGTGTTTGTTGATCAGCTCGACCGCCTCACGCGCATCCCAGCGATAGAGCATCGCCATGCGCCGGCCGATAATCCACGACATCAGGAAAATCGCGTGGCTGCCCGTGACGTGGAAGAGCGGAATGCCGAGTACGACGCCAGGATTGTCGCCATGAAGCGGCTTGCCGCCATTGGCGTCGGTGATCGACGCCATGATCAGCATCCAGGACATGATGGTCGAGATGCCGCCGCGATGGGTGAGCAGGACGCCCTTCGGATTCCCGGTGGAGCCCGAGGTGTAATAGATCGCGTAATCGTCTTCGGGCCCGATCTCGACATGCGGCATCCGGTCGGTGTTGGCGCGCGCGACGAGATCCTCCCAGCGATGCTCGGCGACGTCGCGGCGGCAGCGCACGCTGATGAATTTGAGACCCAATTCGTCCTTGAACGGCGCGATGAGATCGAGGCGCTTGTCGTCGCCGATGATGAGCTTGGCGCCGCAGTCTTTGAGAGCGTAGCGCAGCTCCTCTGTCTTCCACCAGGCGTTGAGCGGCACGACGACGGCCCCGATCGAAATGACCGCAAAAAACGCGGCGCACCATTCGGGATAATTGCGCATGGCGACGGCGACGCGGTCGCCGGGTCTGACGCCGAGCCCGTCCTTCAGCGCGACAGCGAAACGCCCCGCTTCCGACCAGAGCTTTGCGAAAGACCAAGTCTCGTTCTCAAAATAGATGAAGTCGCGGTCGCCATGCGCCGTCCCCAGCGCAAAAATGCCTGTGAAGTTCCGCGGCGCGTTCTCGAAAACGCGATAGTCATTGCCGCGGATCGTCGCCTGACCGACCTTGAACGTCGGGTCCGTCATCAGGAGTTTGAACGCGCTGGCGGCGATCATCTCCGAGGTCACGGGCGGCAGCGTCATGGTATGGCGTTCCTCCGGGCTTTTTTCCTTCTAGCCGAGGGTTCGGTCCCCGCAAGCCGGAGAACGCAGTTCGCTGCGCCGATCAGGCGACAAGGCGACGCAGCGCCGGGCGGGCAAGGTCAAGGATCGACCGTTCCACGCCGTCGGGCAGCCCCTCTAGCCGCCACAGCCCGGCATGAGCGGCGACGTAAACGCCCGCGCCGGCGGCGATTTCGAGAATGACGCGCAAGGCCGGCGCCGCGGCGTCGAGAAGCCCGCCGATGCGCAGCGCCAGCACCGCGGCCGCCATCGCCGCCGCCGCCAGCAGCGACCGGCGCGCGCGCCACAAGGGACGCGTCAGCGCATCGCCGGAAATTCGGGCGTAGAGCGTCAGATTAAGCGCGATAAAGAGAAAGCCGCAGCCGGCGACCGCGGCCGCCGCGCCCGGCAGGCCGTAAACGAGCGTCAGCGCGATGAAGATCGGGGTGCGAATGAGAAAGAAAGCAAGCTCGCGAAAAAAGACGAGCTTGGTCGCGCCGAGCGCCATCGCATAGAACTGCGTCGCGAGATACGGCATCTGCAGCCCCATCACGGGCGTGATGATTTCAATGACCGGAATGGCCTCCGCCCACCGATCGCCCAGCAGGATCGGAATGAGGTCGCGCGCGACGAGCGCAAAGCCGATCGCCGCCGGCGTTGCAACCGCTGCAAGCGCCTCGACGCCCCGGAGATAGGCGTCGCGCATGCGTTTCGGGCTCGACTGCAATTCGGAAAAACCCGGATAGATCGCCCGCGCCGCGGGAAAGGCGATCTCGCGCGTCGGCAGTTCGGCGAGCTGCGTGCCCATGAAATAATGACCGGCGCCGCCGGCGCCCATCAGGCGCGCGATCACCAAGGGATCGAGCTTGTTGGAGAGCGCGCTCATGATCCCGACGCCTGTCAGCCAGCCGGAAAAACCGAAAACCTTGCGGAATGAGACGAGCGTCAATCGCGGGCGATAGGGCCGCATCGAATAAGAAAGGAGCATCTGCACGAGGCCGTTCGCCGCAAGGCCGAGGATCATCGCCCAATAGCTTCGGTAAACGACGGCGACCGCGATCGAGACAATGACGCCGGCGAGCTTGAACAGCACCGTCGCGATGAATTCCTTCGAGTAATCGAGATCGCGTTCAAACTCGAAAAACTTCGGATTGATGAAGGAGGTGAAGAGCGGGTAAAGCGCGCAGCCCGCGAACACCCAGAAGACGCGGGGGTCGCCGTAAAACCCGGCCGCAAGCGGCGCGGCGGCGGCGAGCAGCGCGGCGATGACGACGCCGCGGATCAACGACAGGGTGAACAGCGTATCGAGATCGTTGCGGCTCGCGTCGCGGAATTTGATGACCGCCTGGCTGACGCCGATGTCCGACACATTGATGAGAATCTGCATCGCGCCGAGGCCGATCGCGACAATCCCGAAATCTTCAGGCAACAAGAATCGCGCGACGATGATGGTGTTGAGAAATCCAAGGAAACCCATCACCGCGCGGCCGGCGACAATGTATCCGGCGCCGCGCGCGACGCGCGCCGTCAGCGAGGCCTTGGGCGCGTCCCCGATCTTGGCCTGAAGATGATCGTCGTCGTTCACGCGGACGTTCCGGCCCCTTG
>CAZOEB010000140.1:0-5683 GCA_964578685.1 uncultured Caulobacterales bacterium | reverse complement strand
TGGTGGAATGGGTGCGCCGGCGCGGCGCTTCCGGCGGATCCCGCCCATCGAGGCCGCGCGAGGTGCGCAGCTTTCAGACGACGAGGATCATCGCCATGCTCACCAAAAATGACTGCGACGCCGACGTCACCGACGCTTCGCCCGCCACATCGCCGACCGCCCATCTTCTCGACGAACTCCAGCTCTTCGGCTGGCGCCCGAATGGCGAGGAGCCCGACCCGCGGCCCTTGCCGGACCCTGCACAAGCGGAAGGCGCCGTCATCGACATGGTCGATGCGTTGGTCGCAACCTTGTCCGACACGCGACTTGAGGCCGATCTTGAAGGCCTCCTCTGGTCGCTCGTCTATCTCTTCCATCGCCATCTCGGGCAGATCGACCGCGCGCTTGATCGCAACGAGCAGCGCCAACGCGACAGCCAGTGCGATCAGGACGGCTCCGAGATCCGTTCGGTCGAGCTTGAACGCCTGATCGCCGAGGGCGTCACCCTGGTCGAACGTCGCAATGCCTTCGAGTTCATGCGCGACACTGCCGCCCATCGCTTCGAAGAGGAGACCGGCCAAGCCTGGAAGCCGCGCGCCGGATCGCTCATCCGCCGCGATGGCTCAACGCAATCGATGACCGCCGCCGTCATCGACAGCCGCGACTTCATCGCCGCCAAGCGCCGCGCCGAGATCGAACCGTTGACGCCGAAAGGAACAAAGATTGCTTTCGCCGGCGGGCCCGATTGTAACGATGTCGCCGCGATCTGGGCCGCGCTCGACCGCGTCCGCGCCAAGCATCCCGACATGGTGCTCCTCCATGGCGGCACGACCCGCGGCGCCGAGAAGATCGCGAGCGCCTGGGCCGACCATCGAAAGGTCGCGCAGATCGTCTTCAAGCCCGACTGGACGCGTCACGCCAAGGCGGCGCCGTTCAGGCGCAATGACGAGCTCCTCAACGCGCTCCCCATCGGCCTCGTTGTCTTCCCCGGCTCCGGTGTCACCGACAACCTCGCCGACAAAGCCAAGCGCCTCGGCATTCCGCTCAAGGATCATCGGGCGCGCAATTCTTGAGCGCCACAACGCACGACCCCTGCAGCGCGCTGCCCGCGGCGGGTTCCAGCCTGCACAAACTTAACGATAGCATCCGAATTTCTGACGCTTTTCCGCCGTGTCGCCGGCGCTGCGCTGGACGTAATGCCGGAGACATCAGGACACTGTCTTGCGGGCCGCGACCAAAGTCGCAGTCGGACCGACCGAATGTGAGCACAAGTCAATATTTCGCGGAAAGGCGATCCTATCGACTGCGGTTCAAATTCCGGTATCGCAGGACCGGCTTTCGCAGCAAAAGGCCGCCCACATCGCGGCGCCTGATTTGCGCGCCTCTTTTCGTTGGCGGCGCATTTATTGATTCAGGACCCGTAATCGTCGCGCCCACAGCTTTTGGTTAAACGCCAACCCGAAGCGCACCCCATTTCCCCGATGCGCTGGCAGGGGGCTTGACGCTCACGAGTAGCCACGATACCCGTGCAATCTGCGAATAGTTCTTAATTGCAAGGGGCATGAAGGTGTCGGGGCGGCAACTCTTGGCTGCTGGAACGATCAAGTTGGCGGTCTCGGCCGCCTTAGGGGCCGGCCAAGCGTTCGCCGCGGCGCCCCAATCGGTCGATGAAGTCGTCGTGACGGCGTCGCGGAGCGCTGAGGCGATCCGGGAGATCCCGACCGCAGTGTCCGTACTTGATGAAGAATCGCTCCAGCGCCAGCTGTCGCTCTCAGGCGATATTCTGAAGGCCCTCGATGTGACCGTTCCCGGCCTCAATATTTCCGCCGGCGGCCGCTCGCAGTGCCTGACGACCATCCGCGGCCGCACGCCGAGCTTTCAGATCAACGGCGTCCCGGCGAACCAGGATCTCAGGCCGTCGAACTGTAACTCAGCCTTCCAGATCAGCCCCTTCGCGATCGAACGCGTCGAGGTCGCGCGCGGCGCGACGGCGTTGTTCGGGGCCGGATCGCCCGGCGGGATCGTCAATCTGATCACGCGGCGCGCCGCATCCGAAAAGCTCGAAGTCGATGCGATCGCCCAGACGAGCTTCAACACCAGCAAGGCGTTCGACACTTATCAAACTGACCTTTACGCCGGCGTCGGACAGGACTTCGGCAGCTTCGACTATTATGTGGGCGGTGGCTTCCAGGCCTATGGCGTCGGGCGCGATCCGAACGGCGACCGGGTGGTCGGCGCGGAATTCGACAGCGCGGCGGTCAACGGGTCGCTCGGATACGCGGTTTCGGACAATGTGCGTTTGCGACTGACAGGCACCTGGTATTCCGAAGATCCCGGTACGGAATATAACGCCGACGGCGTCGAGGTCGATCTCGGCGTTCCGTTTCCGCGGGTCATCGCCGTCGACGACAATCCGTTCCGGGATCAGGGCGTCGACAAGCAGTACACGGTCGCCGCGACGCTTGAGGCGGACGACGTCGTCGGCCACGCGCTGTTTCTGGCCGCGTTCCGGCAGGGGCAGCTCTTCCGCCAGCGAGCGAATTTTCAGGACTTTAACGCCGGCGCGCCGGATTTCTTCAGCGATGACCGGGAAAACTCGACGACGGGCCTTCGTCTGACCTTGAAGCGGCCGTTCAAGGTCGCCGGCGCCGAGGCGTCGCTTGAATACGGCGTCGACTTTCAGCGCAACCGGCTTTTGCGCCTTCTGCTCGATCCAGCCGACCCGTCGACCGTCACCGGCTTTATTGCGCCGGAGGTGACGCTGAACACGACCGGTGTCTTTGGTCAGGGCGATCTCCGCGTCGGCCGCATCCGCCTCACCGGCGGCGTTCGCCAGGAATTCTATCGTGGGTCGATCGGGGATGACCTCGCCGGGCTCGGTTTGCCGGGCTCGGGAACGCCGGGCGATTTCGACAAGGCGAGCCTTCTGCTCGTCAATGGCGGCCTCATCGTCGACGTCGCCGGGGCGTTGCAGATCTTCGCAAGCTACAATCAGGGCGCCGAGCTGACGCAGCTCGGGCGCGCCGCGCGGAACGCCGCCGATCCTTCGCTGATCAGCCCGGAGCCGGCGATCTCCGACCAATACGAAATCGGCGTCCGCGGCGACGCCGGACCGGTCACCCTTTCGGCGGCGGCCTTCTATTCCGAATCCGACGCCGCCTCGCTTCTCCAGCCGGACCCAAGCTGCGCGGGGCAATCCTTCTGCCCGCTCATTCCGCTGCGCGTTCCGCAAAAAGTCTGGGGCGTCGAAGGAACGATCAACTGGACGCTTGCGGAATGGTTTGAGACCGGCGGCGTCTTTACCTGGCAGCGCGGCGAAATCTTTGACGAGGACCTCGACGCGTTCATTCCCTTCGGCGGCGACACCGTGTCGCCGACCCGTGGCACAGCCTACGCGACTATTACCCCGACTGAGCGGCTGACCCTATTTGCTCAGGCGACGTATATCGCCGAAGGAAATTTCTTTTCCGCCGCCGAGCAGGGCCTGGGATTCATCAACACGCCCGATGTTTTCCTCGCGGACCTGAACGCGCGGCTTGAGGTCGGTGCCGGCGCCATCACCATCGGCGCGGCGAACCTTTTCGACAGGCGCTACCAGAACACGACCCTTGCCGGCGGCGGATTCACCCCGACGCTCGCGGAAGGACGCCGCATCACCATTGGCTATCAGGCCCGGTTCTAGGCGGTGGACGGCGCGCCGCTCACCGTCGGGGTCCAACCGGTCGCGCCCGCCGATCCGCGCGGTTCGAGCGCGCGCGCGCTTTGGGTCATCGCGCATCGCTGGGCGGGCCTGACCCTGGCTGTCTTTCTCACGGTCGCCGGCCTCACCGGTGCGTTGCTCGCCTTTTACGACGAGCTCTATGCGGCGAGCGCGCCGTGGCTGCGCGCGGCGCCGCCCGTCGTGGGCGCCGCGCCGCTCGATCCCGTCACGCTGCTGGAGCGCGCCGAACGCGCCGCGCCGGAGGCGAAATTCACCCGGATGGAACTCGATATCCGGCCGGACCGCGCGCTCGTCTATTATGCGGAGCCAAGGGAGGGCGAGACCCTCGGTTACAACGAGATCGCCTTTGACCCGTATACGGGCGACGAGGTCTATCGGGGAACATGGGGCGACCTGTCAGAGGGATGGCGGCAGGTGATGCCGTTTGTCTTCAATCTGCATTACACGTTCGCGCTGGGCGAGCTCGGGCGCGTCGCTTTTGGGCTCGCGGCGCTTGTTTGGACGCTCGACTGTTTTGTCGGCTTCTATCTGACCTTGCCCGCGCGCCGGGCAGGCTGGTTGCGGCGTTGGCGGAAGGCGTGGACGATCCGCCTGAAAAAGCCCTCCCTCTTTCGCCTGAGTTTCGACCTGCACCGGGCCGGCGGTCTTTGGGTGTGGCCGATACTGCTGGTGTTCGCCTGGTCGAGCGTCGGCCTTAACATGACCAGCGTTTATGAGCCCGTCATGGCCGCCTTCGGGCGCAAAGACGTTTTCGCGGCATTGCCGGACAAGCCTGCGCCCGACCATATCACCCATGATTGGCGCGCGCGGCTCCACGAGGCGCGGGCGCTCGCCGTATCGCAGGGCGCACGTGTCGTCGCCGAGAACGGACTGACTTTTCGC
Organism: uncultured Caulobacterales bacterium; assembly: GCA_964578685.1. Lineage (GTDB taxonomy): Bacteria > Pseudomonadota > Alphaproteobacteria > Caulobacterales > Parvularculaceae > Amphiplicatus. Next base: position 1,101 of record CAZOEB010000140.1, on the reverse strand, counting down.
GCGGGCGCGGACGCCTACGAATATCGCTATCGCGACATCGCCGATCTGCCGACGGAGCGGGCCCAGTCGCGCCTCTTCTTCGACCGCGCAACCGGCGCCGTCGTCGCGATTAAGTCGGGACGGGGCGACGCCTCCGCCAATGGCGTCCATGAATGGCTCGTCGCGCTCCATATCGCCTCGATTGGGGGACTGCCCTATCGGATTTTCGTAACGCTTCTCGGCGTCGGCGTGACCATGCTGTCGGTCACCGGGGTCTACATCTGGATGAGAAAGCGTTCGGCCAGGATCAAAGCCGGAAAGCGTGTCGGCCCTAGGCAATTGGGCGCCGTTTGACGCGGCCGAACAATCGGATCATGTCCGTCTTATTGTATCCCATCAAGGGAGAGAGGCTGAGACAGAAAGCCGGCCGCCAAATCGGCCGAACAAGACTCACCGGTCGCCCGGCAAAGCGCCCCGCCAATCAGCCGGGACCATTGCCGCCTGTTTCACCATCAGCCTCCATTCCCGAGCGCATCGGGAATGCCAGCAGTCGCCTCATTCGACCATTGACGTGCACTATCAACGCATGGGTGAGGCGGCAGGCGACCTGATGGACTTCTCGTCCCGTTGGCTTCCATTGCGCCTGCTACGCAAGCTCCCCCCTAGACGCGGTTCCCGTCCCGGCCCGTTCTCGCCCTTGCACGCCGCGCGCCTTCGCGTGAACCAAGGCGCATCTATGCCCCCAACGCGCCGCCGCCAGCTTGTCGACAGCCGCCAGTCGCAAAGAAGCGTCTCCCTTATTCGCGCCTATCGTTGCTCGCGCCTCTGATGGCTTGATCTCGCCGCGGGCCGGCTTCGCCTCGATCGCCTATGGCGCAACGGCGGCGCGAAACTTTTTTCCCCTGGCGGCCCCAAAAGAGAAGTGGGCCGCCATTCCTCGCGGGAAGTCAAAAAAGTTCCGCGCCGCCGTCCTCCGCTTCGCTTCGGGTCCTTCGACTGCGCCGGCAATCGCCCGCGGCCTGACGATCGCCATCGAGGCCGCGAGTGGCGCGGGCTCATAGAAAGAAGGAGACTTCATCATGGCGACCATCGGCACCTTCACCAAAACCGGCGACGGCTACT
>CAZOEB010000139.1:0-5738 GCA_964578685.1 uncultured Caulobacterales bacterium | reverse complement strand
ACCCCGAAAAACGTCAGGATCAGCGTGAAGCCCCTGCGGAATCTCTCTTCCGGCATAGCGTGGAGCGCTTTCGTGCCGAAGGTCGTTCCGGCGAAGCCAGCGACGACGATCGCGGCGAGCAGCAGAGCCCAGTCGGCATAGGCAAAGCCGACGAACCCGAAGGCGAGCGCCTTCAGAAGATGCTGCGCGGTCATCGCCGCGGCGTGCGTCGCCGTCGTCTTCAGCTTGTCGAGTTTCGCCGCGCCGACCATCGCCGCCGCGATCGGCCCCGTCGCGCCGACGAACATGGAAAGGACCGCGCTCGCCGCGCCCGTCAGCGTCCAGGTTTTGACGCCGGGCGAGAAGCCTTTGGGTTTCGGCCCCCACACGGTCAGCAGCACGAAAACGCCGATGACGAATTGCAGGACGCGCTCCGGCGCCTCGACATAAAGCCGCGCGCCGATCAGCGTTCCGACGAGCGATCCGCCGGCGAACCACAGCGCCATCGGCCAGACGACCGAGGCGCGCTGGAGGTAAAACCGTCCGGCGTTGGAGCCGAGCTGGGCGAGGCCGTGGACCGGAATGACCGCCGCCGGCGGGAACAAAGCCCCCATGACGCCCAGAAGCGCCAATCCCCCGCCAAGGCCGAAGGCGGCGGTCAGCGCCGAAGTGAAAAAACTGGCGGCGACGACGATGATCGCAGCAAGCGGGCTGACGGCGTCAGGGAGCATCTCGGAAGGGTCGGTGATATGCGGTCCTGCAGACTTTTGTATTGCGCCCGCTCGCGCAGCTTGCCAATCACTGATCGCCGAACGCCGACCGTCGATCGCTCACAATGAAAATCGCCACCTGGAACATCAATTCCGTGCGCCTTCGCATCGACCAGGTCGTGCGTTTCCTTGAGGAGGAAGCGCCGGACGTCCTCTGCCTGCAGGAAATCAAGTGCCGCAACGACCAGTTCCCGGCAAAGGCGCTCGCCGCCGCCGGCTACGCGCATCAGGCGGTTTCAGGCCAGGCCGGCTATCACGGCGTCGCGATCCTCTCGAGGGCGCCGCTCAAAGAGATCGAAGCCGAGCAGTTCTGCGGCAAGGACGACGCCCGCCACATCGCCGCGACGACCCTCGGCGTGCGCGTCCATAATTTCTACGTTCCGGCCGGCGGCGATATTCCGGACCCGGACGAAAACGACAAATTCGCGCACAAGCTGCAGTTCCTCAAGGACCTCAAGGAGCGATTTTCGGGCCGCGGCAAGTCGCGGAAAAAAGAAGTCCTCGTCGGCGATCTCAACGTCGCCCCGCGCGAGCATGACGTGTGGTCGCACAAGCAGCTTCTCGACGTCGTCTCGCATACGCCGGTCGAGGTCGATCTTCTGGATAATGCGGTCGAAGCGGGCGCCTGGACCGATGTCGCCCGCGCGCTCATCCCTGAGCCGGAAAAGCTCTACACATGGTGGTCCTATCGCGCCGCCGACTGGCGCGCCTCAAATCGCGGCCGCAGGCTCGATCATATCTGGGTGTCGCCGACGCTCGAAAAGGCGGCGCTCTCGGGCGGCGCCGGCGCCATCCGCATCCACGAGCGCTGCCGCGGCTGGGAGCGCCCGTCGGACCACGTTCCGGTGACGCTCGCGCTGGAGATGTGATCCATCCCCTCTCCCGCTCTTGCGGGAGCGGCTAGGGGGCGCGTCAAACGAACGCTTCCGTCGCTCTCGCCAGCCGGTCAATCTCGTCTTCCTCCGTATAAAGATGAACGGAGAAGCGGAATCCGCCCATGCGCTCGTCATGGGCGATCTTCTCCTCAGCGAGGGCGGCGCGCGCTTCGTCAAGGCGACGCGGGCGGAGGATGAAGGCGGCGCCGCGCTCGCCGGACTTCGCGTGCGACAGCACGGTTTCGGGGGGCAAGCGCGCGAGCAGCCGGTCGATGAGCGCCTGGCTCCGCGCCTCGATCGCGGCGGGCCCGGCCGCGCCGATCGCCTCGGCGCCGGCGCGCGCAAGGACATAAGGCGCGACGGACGGCGTCCCGCCCCAGAAGCGGGCGGCGCCCTTCGCATAGCGGAAATTGCGGATGTCGAATTCAAAGGGGTTCTCGTGACTGAACCAGCCGACATCGGCGGGGGCGTAATCGCCGGAGGTCTCGGCGTTCGCCCACATCCACGCCGCGCCTGGGCCGCCGCAGAGATATTTGATCGAGGTCCCGACGATGAAATCGGCGCCGAAGGCGCGCGCATCGACGGGCACGGCGCCCGCCGACTGGGCGACATCGACGATGACGGTCGCGCCCGCCGCTTTCGCGCGCCGGACGATTTCAGCGACGGGGGTTTTGAGGCCGCGGTTTGAAAACACATGCGTGACGTGGACGAGCCTTACATCATCGGCGAAGGCGGCGCTCCAGGCGTCGGCGTCCGCGAGCGCCGCGCCGCCTTTCAGGAAAACCGGCTCAAGCCCGATCCGGGCTCCTTGCGCGAACACGAAGCCGGCGGTCGGGAAATCATCCTCGGTGAGGACGATTTTTCGCCGGCCCTTCTTCTCAGGGATCGCGAACAGGATCTTCGTCAGCGCCGAAGAAATATTCGACTGCGGACAAATGTCGGCGGGATCGGCGCCGATGACGGGCGCGAGCGCGCGCCGCCACGCGTCGATCTTTTCGAGCCACAGCGGCCAGAGGTCGGCGCGGCCCGCGGCCCAGGGGTTGAAGAAATCGCGGGCGAGGCCCGCTTCCGCCGCCAGCGGCGCCAGGCCGACCGAGTGCGACAGGAAATAGGGGTGCGGGGGCTTGTTGAAATCGCCGGACGCCATGGACGCTGGTATAGCAGGCGTCGACCGTGAATGGTGAATGGGAGAACGGATTGCGGACGGCGCTATTCACCCCTCACTATTGACCGCTCACGCCTTCCCTGGAGCCCCCAATGCGCGGCTATTTCGGCGTCGGATCGGAACGCATTTCAAAACCGATGAATCTCGGCGCGGTTCTGCGCACGGCTCACGCCTTCGGGGCGAGTTTTGCTTTCACCATCGGCTCGCCCCTCAACCGGCGGGAGGCGGAGCTCGCCGACACCTCGAAAAGCGCCGGCCATCTGCCGCTTTATCAGTGGGCGTCGATCGAGGAGATGATCCTGCCGAAGGACTGCGTCCTCGTCGGGGTCGAGCTTGATGAACGCGCCGTCGATCTTCCCGCCTTCCGTCATCCCCTGAAGGCCGCCTACATCCTCGGGCCGGAGAAAGGCGACCTCTCGGAGGCCGCGAAGGCGCGCTGCGCGCATCTGGTCAAAATCCCGATGCGCTTTTGCGTCAACCTCTCGGTCGCCGCCGCGCTCGTCATGTATGACCGTCTGTTGACGCTCGGCGGCTATGAGCGCGGAGACCCTAACGAAAAAGCCGCCCGGAGAACCGGGCGGCTTTCCTCGTCCTGGCCCTGACGGGGAAAAACTCTAGCGGCGCTTCGCCTTTTTGCGGGCGGCTTTCTTCTTGCCCTTGGCGGCCTTCTTCGCCGGCGCAGGCTGGCTCATCTTGTCGAGCGCTTCGGCATAGGCGGCGAGCGCCTTCATGAACGCGCCCTGCTGGGCCTTCGGCAGCACGGCGAGCGCGCCGGCGTCGGCCTTGGCGACGCCCGCCATCGCGCCCGACAGGACCCGCTTGCCGGCGGCGGTGATGCTGACCGCATTGGCGCGCGCGTCTTCCTTCGTGCGCGAGCGCGACAACAGGCCCTTCTTCAGCATGCGGGCGATCATGTCCGCAAGCGTCGAGCGGTCGATCCCGGTCGCGTTGACGAGGTCGGTCTGGCTGAGGCCGTCATTCTTCGACACGACGTGCAGGACTTCGAACTGGCGCGGCGTCGGGCCGTCGGCGCCGACCGCGGTCGCATGGAGGTCATGCGCATATTGCTGGGCGCGGCGCAGAAGGTGGCCGGGCGATTTCTTGAGGTCGTAAGCCATGCGGTGAAGTCTCCCTGGAGCATGCGCGCCCGTCTGTCGGGCGCTCTTATGGACTTTGTCCTCGCGAGGCGGGCGTCAAGCATCCGCGGCGCGGGCAGATAAGGCCCGTTTTGACTGGATCAGGCCTCTGGTCAAGGATTATCGTAATCACGCGCGCGGATTTCAACCGCGCCGGCGCGAGAATTGACGAAAAATGCGCTTCCTACGGATTATCCGCGGACGGGGTAATTTGCAAAATCGATTGTAAGGATGCGGATGATGATCGGAAAACCTGCGCTGACGCCCAGTTTCCGCAAATCGACGCCGGCAGGCGACGACCGAGAGCGCGACGTCTGCGGCCATTGCGGATTCATCGATTACAGGAACCCGAAAATCGTCGTCGGCTCGGTCGCGTCTTTTGAGGGAAAGATCCTGATGTGCCGGCGCGCGATCGAACCGCGCAAGGGTTTCTGGACGCTGCCGGCGGGCTATCTCGAACTCGGCGAGACGGTCGAAGACGGCGCGCGCCGCGAAGCTTATGAGGAGGCGCGCGCGGCGATCGTCATCGACCGTACGCTCGCCGTCTACAGCGTGCCGCGCATTTCGCAGGTGCAAATCATGTTTCGCGCAAGTCTGGAAACGCCCGACTGCGCCGCGGGTCCCGAAAGCCTCGAAGTCGGCCTTTTCGCGTGGGAGAAAATCCCCTGGCCCGACATCGCCTTTCCCACAGTCGGCTGGGCGCTTCGGCAATGGAAGGAAGTAGAGGGCCGGTCGGATTTCGCCGTGTTCGCAAATCCGGTGGACGGACTGTGAGGGACGAGGGATGAGGAAATGAGCCCCTCCGAATCCTAATCCCTAGTCCCTAGTCCCTAATCGCCGGTCCCCGTTCCCTCTTTCGCATGCTTCGCCAGGAACGGCGCTTGCGCCAGCGCGAAAACGAGATTGATCGCGGTGAAGCCCCAGATCTTCAGATTGACCCACGCCGCCTCGCCCGCGCACGCCGCGCCGATCGCCGTCAGGTCGCAGTCGCGGGCGAGCCAGCGCCAGGCGATCTCGTTGGCGGCGGCGAGCGCGGCGAAGAAGAAGGCGTACCGCCGCGTCAGGGTCCGCCACGCGTCGTCGGGCAGATGCAGCGCGCCGTCGAACAGCGTCTTCAAAAAATTCCGCCCGCTGAAAAGTCCGCCGGCGAGCGTCAATGCGAACAGCGCATAGACGATCGTCGGCTTCATGTAGAAGAACGTCTTGTTGTGAAAGACGAGCGTCAGGCCGCCCAGCACGCCGACGGCGAGACCTGAGACAAGCAGCATCGGCGCGATGCGCCGCTCGCGCCAGACGCTGTAGGCGAAGGCGACCGCGAAGGCGGGCAAGAAGAGCTGCACCGCGAGAAACAGCTCCTCGCCCGGCGCGACCGCGCGCCCGAACGCAGGCGCAAGCCGCGCGCCGAAAAAATAGGCGATGAAGAAAACGAGCAGCGGCCCGAAATCGACGAGGAACTTGGCGCGGCCGGTGAGACGTCGGGCGGTCATGGGAGAAGGTCGTCGTTTGCAGGTTGTCGGTTGTGAGGTTGGAGAAGCCCCTACAACCTACGCCCTGCCGCCTACAACCTCTCGAGCCCCATCAGGGCTCTTGCGAACGCTTTCGCCTCGAAGGGCTGCAGGTCGCCGACGCCTTCGCCGACGCCGATGAAATGGATGGGCAGGGGATGGCGCGCCGCGAGCGCGACGAGCACCCCGCCCCGCGCCGTCCCGTCGAGTTTCGTCATCACAAGTCCGGTGACGCCGGCGATCTCGCGGAAGGCGTCGGCCTGCGACAGCGCGTTCTGGCCGACCGTCGCGTCGAGAACGAGGAGGAC
>CAZOEB010000138.1:0-5746 GCA_964578685.1 uncultured Caulobacterales bacterium | reverse complement strand
GCGCAAGAACGCCCTTCGGCCTCATCAAATATGATTTCCGCGAGCAGCGCGCGAACGTTCCGACCAGCGGCTACTCCGACACCGAGCTTTATCTCGGCGAAGCCGCGAAGGGCGAAATCATCGCAATCTTCTGCTTCAAGCAGCGCGACGACATCCTGTCGCCGGAATGCTGGCGCGAGCTTGAGCTGACCAGGGACGTCTCCCTCACCTACCGGTTCAAGCGTCCCTATCTCGCCGAGTGGCGCAAGATCGATGCTGAAGTGCGCGCGCTCGTCGCCGGCATGACGACGAAGTAATCAGTCGCGGCCGAAAACCGCGCCCATCGCCGTCATCAGGGGCGGCGCGGCGACGGCGCCGATCAGCGCCATCGCCCCGGCGAAGAGCGCCGCCTCTGCGCCCGAGGTCCAGAGCCCGCCAGCCTCCGCCGACGCCAGCGCGGCGAGCGCCAACACCGACGCCGCCACATAGCTGAAATAGCTGTCGCCGACGGCGCGCTGCATGACATCGTAGGCCTTGCGGCGGACACCGCGATTGTCGCGCCAGGCGAGAACGAGCGGCGAATAGAGCACCGCCGCGAGCGCCAGCGCGACAATGCGAATGTTTTCAGACGGCGCCGCGCCCATGAGGCGTTCTGCGCCCCACACGGAGAGGCGGCTCGCAATGATGAGCAACACGACGAGGAGCAGCGAGGTCCGGACCGAAACAAAGACGACGAGCGCGACCGCAAACGCCGACAGGATGACGACGATTTCGGCCAGCGAGGCCGACGCCTGCGAGTCAAAGCCCGCAACCACCGTTGCGATCAGCAGGATCGAGACCGCCGCAATCGCGGAACTCGGGGGGGCGATCGTGCGCACGCGCTTCAAAAAGGGATGAAGGCCGGCGCGTCGGCGGTTTTCTTCAACCGCCAAAGCCTCTGTCGCCGTCTTCAGCGACAGCGCGCCGGCGCCCATGACAAGCGTCGGCGCGAATACGGCGGCAAGCGCGCCCGCCGCTACGATCGCCGCCGATTGCGCCGAGCTGTCGATGAGGAATGCGCCCGCCGCGAGCGAGACGGTCGTCAGGGCGAGCGCCAACAGCGCCGGGGCCATGATCGCCTGCGCCGCGCGGCCCGCAGCGTCGGCGACGCCGGCGCCGGCGGCGAAAGCGCCCGAAAATCCGCTCGCGAGAAAGACTGCGAACGCCGCCGAAACCGCGGCGGCAAAGCCGAGCGCCGCGCCCGCCGCAGGAACCGCGCCCATGCGTGCGGCCTCAAACGCAACCACGGAAAGCCCGCCGGTGAGACCGAGCGTGGCGGCGCAAAGACCGAGGATTGCGAGACGCAAATGGCCTCGCCACAGCGGAGCGCCGAGCGACAACGCGCCGACCGCGAAAGCAGCGACCGCGAGCACGATGTCGAGCCTTAGGCTCGCAATGTCGACACCCGCCTGCAGGACGAGCCGGCGGACCGCGAGGATAAGGCCCGCAGCGACGCCGCCGTAAAAGAGACGAAGCCAGAAATTGCGCGGCGCCAGCGAAGCGATCGCCGCCGGCGCGAGCGTCATCACCGCAAAGGCGGCGATGAAGGAATACGACACCGGCGCGAAGGAGGCGGGCGCGTTGCGATAAGCAGCCGCAGCGATGGCGGCGAGCCCGGCGGCGATAACGCTCGAGGCGAGCATCGGCCGGCTCGCTGCGATCTCGCCGAGAAGGTTCAGTCTACGCTCGCGCACCGGTCTCCCCCGAAGAGGTTGTCGTCAGCCCGCGCGCTCCGGCAGGTCCTCTTCAAGGATCGCCATGTTGAACTGGTAGCAAAGATCGCCGTCCTCCTCATCGCGGAAAATGACGCCGAGGAACTCGTCGCCGAAATAGACCTCGGCGGAATCCTTTTTGTTCGGGCGCCCCCGCACGCTCAGATTGCCGAGCCCGAACTTGGTGCGGAAAAATTGCTGAATGCGAGCGATTTCAAAGGGATCCATGGGCATCATTTCTTGCTGGCTCGACCCTTCTTAACCCCTTCCGCCGCCGGAGCAAATGGACAGGGCGCCCGAATGACGACGCCCCGCGACACCGCGCGGCCTCGCTTTCACCACCTCCGCGTGCGATGCCCCGACGTCTTCATGCGAAAGGACCTCCGGATGAAAGCGCCCCTGTTCCTCTCCCTTGCGCTGCTCGCCGCCGCCTGCGCGAGGACCGAATCCTCCGGCCACGAAGGATCGACGGCGAGCGCCTGTCGGGCGGCCGAAGGGGGCGCCGTCACCATCGAAAACGCGTGGGTCCGCGCGCAAGGGGACGCCAGCGCCATGAGCGCTGCCTATTTCACGGTCTGCAACGGCACGCTCGCTCCAGTCACCATTGAAGGGCTTTCGACGCCGGTCGCCGGGATCGTCGAGCTTCATGAGACGAGCCGCGACGCCAACGGCGTCGTCGCTATGGCGCCCACGGGCCCGATTACGCTCGCGCCCGGGGAAGCCGCCGTTTTTGAGCCAGGCGGCAAGCACGCGATGCTGATGAGCCTCGCCGCCGCGATCAGCGAAGGTTCGACCACGAGCCTGACGCTGGAACTCGCAGACGGGGCGACCGTGACGGCTGAGGCGAAGGCGGTCTCAGCGACCGACGCCGCTGCGCACGAGCATTAATCCAATCCCTGATCCATCGAGATCGCGGGTGACTTTGCGCAGTCGCCGACGGGTTTTGCGGGAACTCCGGCGACGGTGCAGCCGGCCTTCACGGGATGGAGCACGACGCTGCCCGCGGCCACCTTGGCGTTCTCGCCGATCTCGATATTGCCGAGGACTTTCGCGCCGACGCTGATGAGCGCGCCGCGGCGGATTTTCGGATGGCGGTCGCCGACTTCCTTGCCGGTGCCGCCAAGCGTCACATTCTGCAGGATGGAGACATCGTCTTCGATGACCGCGGTCTCGCCGATGACGACGCCGGTCGCATGGTCGATGAAGACGCCCTTGCCGATTTTCGTCGCCGGGTGAATGTCGACCTGGAAGAGCTCCGACATGCGGCTCTGCAAATAGAGCGCAAGAGGCTGTCGGCCATGGCGCCACAGCCAGTTGGCGACGCGCTGCGACTGCAGCGACAGGTATCCCTTGAAATAGAGGAAGGGCTGCACGAACTCGTTGCAGGCGGGGTCGCGCTCATAGACAGCGATGACGTCGGCGAGCCCCGCGGCGACGATCGCCGGCTCCTTGCGATAGGCTTCGAGAAATATCTCACGCCACAGAAGCGCATTCATGTCGGGGTCGGCGAGCTTGTGCGCGAGCCGATAGGACAGCGCATCCTCAAAAGTCTGATGGTTGAGGACGTTGGCGTGGAGGAAACTTGCGAGCGCCGGCTCCTTCGCCGCGGCCGCAGAAGCCTCGCTCCGCATTAGCGGCCAGGTCTGGTGATGCGCGAGCTTGACGACCTTCGTCGATGACATCGTCTTCCCCGTTTTCCGGCGCGCCCGTTTCTCAGTCATGGCCGCTTGAGGATGAGGCGCGCGACCGCGTCCGGCAGGGCCCCGGCGCGCGCCAGGGCGTCCGCCTTCAAGGTCATGATTATAGTGAGCGAATCGCGAATGTCGCCGCGGAGCACCATTTCGTGAAGCTCAAAAAAGCTAACCCGGCGATGAGCGAGCACCTCGTCAGGCTCGGGCGCGGCCGGCCCCGGCATCAGACCCCAGGCGAGGAAACAGACGCTTTTCTCGTCCGTCACTGAATTTGAAATGTCGAACTCGGCGAGCTTCAGCCAGTGCGCCGCGCGGTAGCCTGTTTCCTCAAGGAGCTCGCGTTCGGCGGAGCGTTGCGGATCGCCGCCGGTCGCTCCCCCGCCCTCCGGCAGCTCCCAGCTGTAGGCGTCATGGGGAAAGCGGTGCTGGCCGACGAGCGTCGTCATGCCGTCCGCGTCGAGCGGCAGCACCCCGACCGCAAGATTGGCGAAGGAGACGACGCCATATTGGCCGGGGGCCCCGTCAGGGCGCGTCACCTGATAATCGGCGACGGCGATCCAGGGGTTCTGATAGGCGATGCGGCCCGAATTGACCGTCCACGGACCAACTTTCGCGCTCGGCGGATAGGTCACGCCGGCGTCTTTCTGCGCACCGGAACCGGGAACTGGCAGACATCGAGATAATCCGGGCGGAAGTGAAAAAACGCCTCCGGCCGGTTTCGGCGGGCCTCGGCGAAATCGGCGAAGACGGGCCGCGCGCTGTCGAGAATCTCGAAAGTCGCGCGCTCCCCCTCCGGAAGGTCGGCCGCAACACGGATCGAGACGATCGTCTCGCCGAGGTCGTCGGTCTTTTCAACCGGCGGCTCGACGCGGCGCAGCGCCTGCAGGTGCTGCATGCCGTCGATCACCCGTCCGAACACGGACATGTTGCGGTCGAGATAACGCTGCGGCTGCAGGGCGACGTAGAACTCGGTCGACGCCGTGTCGCGCCCGTCCTCACGCCCGAAGGCGAAGGCGCCGGCGCAGTGAAGGTGCCAGGCGGTCCCGGCGCCAGCGTCGAACCCCGCCGGCAGGCTGGCGACGAAGCCGGCCGCCGGCGCAAAGCCGTCCGCATCCTTCAGCGCGTTGAAGGAAAAGCCTTTCGCGAGGGGGCCTTCAAACTCCGCCTTCAGCGTCTTCTTCGAGGTTTTGGTCTTCTTCTCGCCGAATGGATCGCCGCCCTGCGCGACAAAGCCGTCGATGACGCGATAGAAGGAAAGCCCGTCATAGAAGCCTTCGCGTGCGAGCTTCTTCACCTGCGCGACATGCTTCGGCGCCAGCGCCGGGGAGAGCGCGACATGGACGGCGCCGCGCTCAAGCGTGATGACAAGAACATCCTCTGCCGGAATTTCGCGCCAGTCATCGGCTGTGCTTCCAGCGAGGATTTCAGCCCCCGATTTCCTGCCCTCCAGGGCATCGGCGAAGGCCGGGCCCGCCGCCGACAGGACGCACACGGACAATATCGCAACTCTCATCGCCTCATCCCCTCCCGCGATAGGGCGCGACGCCGGTGTCGGGGACCCAAAGCCCCTTCGGCGGTTCGCCGGTCTGGTAAAAAACGTCAATTGGAATGCCGCCGCGCGGATACCAGTAACCGGCGATGCGAAGCCACAAGGGCCGCGCCGCGGCGACGATGCGCCGGCCGATCATCACCGTGCAGTCCTCGTGAAAGGCGCCGTGATTGCGGAACGATGCGAGGAACAGCTTCAGCGATTTCGACTCGATGATCTTCTTCGCCGGCGCGTAGTCGATGACGAGATGCGCAAAGTCGGGCTGGCCGGTGACCGGGCAGAGCGAGGTGAACTCCGGCGCGGTGAAGCGCGCAATATAGAGCGTGTCGCCCTGCGGATTGGGAACCGTTTCAAGGACAGCGGCCTCCGGCGAGGCCGGGGTCTCCGTCATGCGGCCGAGTTGGCGCAAGGACGGCGCGGCCGCGCCCTTCGCCGCGGTCACCCGCGACACCGGTTTTCCCGAAGCCTTGCGTTCGTTTCCTGAAGCCATTGAGCCCATCACTGCAAAAGCGGACGAACAGGTATCGGCGCCCGCCGCGCCCGTAAAGCAAGCGCCTATCCCGCGGAAAACCAAGCGTGAAATTCAGCGAGACCGGCGATGGACAACCGCCCTGCCCTTTCCTATAAGCCGCCCTCCGGCCGCCGGGGTCATATCGGCGGGCGCGCCCAGGTAGCTCAGTTGGTAGAGCAGCGGATTGAAAATCCGCGTGTCGGTGGTTCAATTCCGCCCCTGGGCACCATCAATCTTGTTTATCGGCGACGTGCGACGACGTGTC
>CAZOEB010000137.1:0-5766 GCA_964578685.1 uncultured Caulobacterales bacterium | reverse complement strand
AACTGGAGCGTCGGGCGGCGGAGTTGCGCGGGTTGATCGCATCGACAGCGGACGCGCGGCGACCCGTCGAACTCGACCAAGTGGCTGTCGGCAGACTTTCGCGGATGGACGCGTTGCAGCGTCAGGCGATGGCGCAGGCGACGGCGAAAAACTATCGTTTGGAGCTCCAACGCATTGACGCCGCATTGAAGCGCATCACGACGGGAGATTACGGCTTTTGCGCGATCTGCGGCGACGAGATCGCGGAGGAGCGCCTGTCCGTCGATCCGACCGCGGCGACATGCTTTGCTTGCGCATCTGGAAAGCCTCGGTGAACCTGACAGAAGCTCTTTCTTTGCGACCGGTGACCCATGTCGACCCCTAATCTGGCCGCGGCCTTTAACGAAAACAACGCACCCTTCGCCAAGATGCTTGGCGTGAGGATGACGCTCGTCACCAAGGATCGTCTGGAGGCGGAGCTTCTTGTCACGCCCGATCACTGCACCATTCCGGCGACGCTGCATGGGGGCGCGCTGATGGCCTTCGCCGACAATATGGGCGGCTGCGGCGCTTTTCTCAACATGCCGGAAGGCATGATGACGACGACCGTCGAGAGCAAGACGAATTTCCTGCGCCCTGTTCCGGTCGGCCAGAAGGCGCTCGCCGTGACGACGCCTGTTCACATCGGCAAATCGCTTCAAGTCTGGAAGACCGAGATCAGCCGCGAGGACGGCAAGCTCGCCGCGATCGTGACGCAGACCCAGATGATTCTGCCGATGCGGGGGTGAGCGATGCTTGAGGAAAGCTATTGGCCGGCGCGCAAAGGCGTCTTCACCGCGCCGATGACGATCGGCGCGATGCTGCGCCGGCAGGCGGAAACGCGGGGGGACGCGGTCGCCTTGAAGGAGCTGACCGCCGGCGGCGACATCGCGCGCGTCTGGACCTATGCGAGCCTTTACGAGGATGCGGATCGCCTCGCCCGCGCGCTTTCCAGTCGCCACGCGAAAGGCGCGCGCATCGCCGTCTGGGCCAACAATATTCCCGAATGGCTGCTGATCGAATTCTCTTCCGCCATGGCGGGACTGACGCTCGTCACCGTCAATCCGGGCTTCCAGCCGCGCGAGCTGAAATACGTGCTCGAACAATCCCGGTCCGAGGGGCTCTATCTCGTCGATGAGTTCCGCGGCAATCCGATGGCGAAGATCGCGCGCGAGGTTTGCGCGGAGCTTCCCGCGATCCGCCATGTCATCCGCCTCACCGATCACGCTGCGCTTTACGACGGCGCCGAGCGCGGCCGGCTGCCGGAGGTCGCGCCGTCTGACGTGTGCCAGATCCAGTACACGTCGGGCACGACAGGCTTTCCGAAGGGCGCGCTCCTTCACCATTGGGGGCTTCTGAAGAACGGCCATGATTCAATGACGCGCGCCGGCGTCGATCCGGGCGACAGCTTCGTCCACCACATGCCGCTCTTTCATACGACGGGTTGCGCGATCCTTGCGCTTGGGGGCCTGGCGCGCGGCGCGACGATGCTGCTCGCCCCGCTTTTCGACGCCGACATGATCGTTCGCGTCATCGAGCGCGAGCGGCCGAAATTCATGCTGGGCGTGCCGACGATGATCGTCGCGCTGATCGAGGCGGTCGAGAAAAGCGAGCGCGACGTCACCTCGATCCGGCGCATCATGTCGGGCGGATCGATGGTGCCGCCGGAGCTCGTCCGCAAGGCGCAAAGCGTTTTCGGGTCGGTCATCCAGATCGTCTACGGCCAGACCGAGGCGTCGCCCGTCATCACGCAAACGCGCCATGATGACGCCTTCGAGGATCTTTGCGGCACGATCGGCTCTCCGCTCGACGATGTCGAGGTGTCGATCCGCGATGTCGCGACGGGCGCCGTCATGCCGATCGGCGCGCAAGGAGAGATCTGCGCGCGCGGTTATCTCATCATGGACGGCTACAACGACAATCCCGAAGCGACGGCGCGGGCGATCGACAAGGACGGCTGGCTCCATACCGGCGATCTCGGCCGCATGGATGAGCGCGGCTTCCTGAAGATCACCGGCCGCGTCAAGGAAATGATCATTCGCGGCGGCGAAAATCTTTTTCCGGCGGAGATCGAGAATGCGCTGCTGGAGCACGAGGCCATTCTCGAAGTCGCCGTTGTCGGCGTGCCGGATGAAAAATGGGGCGAGCAGGTCGCGTGCTTCATGCGCGCGAAGGGGACGACCCGTCCCTCCCCCGCCGAGCTCAAGGCGTTTATGCGCGCGCGGCTCGCGGCGCAGAAAACGCCGGCCTACTGGATCTGGGTCGACGCCTGGCCGCTCACCGGGTCCGGCAAGATCCAGAAATTCAAGCTCACCGAAGCCTTCGTGCGCGGCGAGTTCGAGGTGTTGCAGGCCTGAGAGCATCAGCGCGCGAGCCTCAGAAAATCTTCGACCGAAATCTCTTCCGCCCGCTTCGTCGGCGCGATCCCGATTGCGTCGAGGCGCTTTTCGGTGTCGGCGCCGAAAAGCGGCTTCAGCGAGGAGCGCAGCAT
This sequence comes from uncultured Caulobacterales bacterium, assembly GCA_964578685.1. Lineage (GTDB taxonomy): Bacteria > Pseudomonadota > Alphaproteobacteria > Caulobacterales > Parvularculaceae > Amphiplicatus. The sequence goes on along the minus strand of CAZOEB010000137.1, from coordinate 3,257 downwards.
CTTGCGCCGCTGCGAAAAGGCGGCCTGCGTCACCTGTTCAAGCTTGGCGATGTTCGCCAGCCGCGACGGCGCCGGCGCGAAGGCGACGACGGTTGAGTCGACCTTCGGCGGCGGCGTGAAGGCGCGCGCCGGCAGATCGAACGCGCGCCGCGGCCGGCTTGCGGCCTGCGCGATGACCGACAGGCGCCCATAGGTCTTCGATCCCGGCGGGGCGAGGATGCGGTCGGCGACTTCCTTCTGGAACATCAGCGTCATCTGCGGCCACAGCGGCGCGTCGCCATGGTTTGCAGTGAGCCATTTCACGAGGAGCTCGGTCGAGATGTTGTAAGGGAGGTTCGAAACGATCTTCACCCTTGCGCCGTTCGCCAGCGCGCGTTCGTCCGCATGGAGAGCGTCCGTCTCGACGATCCTCAGCGCGCCCGGAAACGCGGCTTGCAGTTCTTCGAGCGCCGGAATGAAGCGCCGGTCGCGCTCGACGGCGATGACGGCGGCGCCGGTCTCGAGGAGCGCGCGCGTCAGTCCGCCGGGGCCCGGCCCGACTTCGATGATCGTGTCGCCTGCGCCGGCGCCGGCCGCGCGCGCGATTTTTCGCGTGATGTTGAGGTCGAGGAGGAAATGCTGGCCGAACGCCTTGTTCGCGCCGAGATCGTGGCGCGCGATCACCTCGCGCAGCGGCGGCAGCTCGTCGCTCATGCGCCGGCGCGCCGCGCCGCCAGCTGCGCCGCAAGGCGGATCGCAGCGATAAGGCTGTCCGCGCGCGCGAGCCCCTTGCCGGCGATGTCGAGCGCCGTGCCGTGGTCGGGCGAGGTGCGCACGATTGGAAGCCCCAGCGTCACATTGACCGCTTCGTGAAAGGCGAGCGTCTTTGCAGGGATCAGCGCCTGGTCGTGCAGCATGCAGAGAGCGGCGTCATAGCGGGCGCGCGCGTCCTCGTGGAACAGGGTGTCGGCGGGATGCGGACCAGTGACGCGGTCGCCGTGACGCGCGCGCAGCGCCGCGATCGCCGGCGCGATCACATCGGCGTCTTCCCGCCCCATCGCGCCCTTTTCGCCCGCGTGCGGATTGAGGCCCGAAACCGCCAGACGCGGCGCGGCGATGGCGAAATCCTTTTCCAGCGCTTCGAGCGTCACGGTTCCTTTGGCGACGATCATCGCCGCCGTCAGCGCCGCCGCCGCATCGCGCACGGATAAGTGGATCGTCACCGGCACGGTGCGCAAGGCGGGCCCGGCGATCATCATCACGGCGCCGCGCATGCGGTCGTCCGGCATCGGCGCATGGCGCGTCAGGTGCTCGATGAATTCGGTGTGGCCCGGAAAGGCGAAACCGGCGGCGGAAAGGCTCGACTTCTCGATCGGGTTCGTCACGACGCCCGCCGCCGCGCCTGAAAGCGCCAGCGCGACCGCCTGTTCGATCGCCTTGATCACCGCCGGCGCCGACAGGCGGTCCGCACGGCCCGGGCGCGCCTTCGCCTCGACGCCGATGTCGAGCACGGGCAGCGCGCTTTCGAAAACCCCGCTCGCATCGCGCGGCGCGCTGATCGTCCGGATGCGGTCTGCTGGAAAGACGCGGGGGTCGCCGACCAGAAAAAATCCGGGTCCGGAGGTTTTCAGCGCAGCGTGCGCCTTGAGCGCGATCTCGGGGCCGACGCCGCCGGGCTCGCCCATCGTCAGCGCGAGGGGGCCCGTCATCGCCGCGCCGCGCCGTCCATCCGCTCAGCCGTCCGCTCGGCGATCGGGCTCGGGCGCGCGCAGGCGGACGTCGACCGAGGACTTGCGTTCGACATCGCGCAGATACTGGTTGGCGATGCGCTGCAAATGGCGGCCGTAAAGTCGATCCTCGATCGCATCGCGCGACGGGATGCCGAGACCTTCGTCGACCTCGCACGCGTAAAGGATGTGCAGCGCGTCGTCCGCCTCGATGACGTCGCTGAGATCGCCGCGGCCGAGCCCTTCGACGGCGCTGCGGAAGCGTTCATCGATCGACCCGAGCGTGGCGTTTTCGATGATGGCGACGCCGACATCCGGCCCAAGGTCCTGCCGCAGCGAGCGCCCCCCGGCGCAGGCTTGCGCGGTGGCGAGCTTTTCAAGCGCGGTGCGCGCGGCGGCCCGGCCCATCGACAGCGGCGCGCCGGCGTAGGCGAGCGTCCAGCTCTTTTCGCCTTGCTGAACGGCGGCGCGTTTGTCGCGCACGGCCATGATCATGAAGGCGCCGTCCGCGAGAATGGGGTTCGTCACGGCGCCCGGCGGCAATTCGCGCACCGCTTCGCCGAGTTCGGGCGCGAGTTCGCCAGGCCGCACCCAGCCCATGTCGCCGCCGGTCGCGGCGGTGGTGCATGCGGAGAACTGCTGCGCGACGACGGCGAAGGGCACGCCCTTGCGCATCTGCTCGATCAGCTGGAGGCCGCCCTGATAATAGGCCTGCGCCTGATCGGGCGAGGGCACGGGAATGCAGATCTCCGAAACGAGAAGCTGTTCCTGCGTCGCGTCTTCTCGCAGCCGCTCCAGCGTCTGGTCGATCTCGTCGTCGGTGACGCGCGCGCGCTTGCCGTAGCGGCCTTGCACCAGCTCCGGCCAGACGACGCTCGCCGCAATCTGGCTCTTCAGCGCGCCGAGGGAAATGCCGTCGGATTTCAGCACCTGTTCGAGCTGTTCGACAGTGAGGCCGCTCTGGCCCGCCATCGCGCGAAGCTCTGTCTGGATCGCCGATTCCGGCGCTTCGAGCTCGAATTTCTTCGCTTCCTGGAGTTTCAGCTGCTCCTCGACCAGATCGCGCACCGCCTGTTCCTGGAGGCGCGGCAGAAGCTGCGGGTTCACGCGGCCGCCGGACGAAATGATCATCAATTTCAGGCGCTGCTCGACGTCGTAGGTCGTAATGACGGTGTCGTTGACGATCGCCGCGACCGCGCTCGCCGGCCCCCTATAGGACGCGGGCAATCCGGCCCGGTTCTCGCCCCCGCCTGGAGCTGCGGCCGCGGGCGCCTGCGCGAACCCGGCCCCCGCAAGAGAGACCGCCGCCGCCAGTCCGAAACAAGTTGATTTCAATAGGGTTTTCAGAAAGTTCCTGCGCACGCTCTACTGCTCCGCGTCAGCCGCCCCAATGGATAACCGGGCCGCCAGACGCCGCCAATTCATCCGACCCCAAGGCGCCGGGAATAAGGCGAATTTGGTGGGATCGCAACTGAGGGGGATGGGGAGAGGTGAATGGTGAATGGTGAATGGTGAATGGGGAGCTTGGAAAAGGCTCGCCGCCTCTCTCCC
>CAZOEB010000136.1:0-5782 GCA_964578685.1 uncultured Caulobacterales bacterium | reverse complement strand
CCTCATCCGGGTCGGGCTTGCCGATCGGGCTGTCGATGACGACGGCGCCGAGGAGACGCTCTCCCTGCCGTTCGACAGCGGCGAGCGTCACCCAGCCGCCGAAGGAATGACCGACGACGATCGGGCGCCCGCCCTTGCCTGCGCCTGAATGATCGATGACGGCGAACAGCTCGTCGATCGATTGATTGACGTTGTAGGTCGGGCGCCAGTCGCTGTCGCCCATTCCGGACATGTCGAAGGCGACGACGCGGTAATGATCCGTGAAGGACGGCGCGAAGGGCCGCCACCAGTTCCGGTGCGCACGGCCGCCATGAATGAAGACTAGGCCGCGGCGCCCCGCCTCACCCCATGCCGAATAACGGATGCGCGCGCCGGCGACAGTGACTTCGCCCTCCTCGCTCGGATACGCGATCGCCCGCGTGAACCACTCCGGCGCGGGCGGGGCGACGCCGCCCAGGTGTTCGATCGGGCGTATGTGCCGGGGAGCCTCGCTCATCAGGTTTTCGCCTCATTCCTTCATGCGACGCGGCGGACAAGGTTCGCCGCCGTCGCCTATCGAAACTTCCTGCGAAAGTTTCAACCGACCTACAAGGGGGAGACGTGGCGGCCCAGCCATGCCGGCGATCCTCAACAAACCCTTAACGCACTCGCCCCTTTTCCCGGAATGAAACGGTTTAAAGCGAACCTTAACCCCGCGCCTCTAAACCCATGTTTTCCAGTTCCACCTGACCTCATGGGGCCGCTGCGGTGACCACTAAAACCATACTTATCGTTGACGACGATCCGACGCAGCGCCGGCTGATGCGCGCGGTATGCGAGAAAGCGGGTTACCCCGTCCTGCAGGCGGAGTCGGGCGAAAACGCGCTCCAGCTTCTTCAGGGCGAGCAGGGTCAGGACGTCGCGCTCGTCATGCTCGACCTTCGCATGCCGGGCCTCGGCGGCATGGAGACCTTGAAGCGCGCGAAATCCTATCGCGACGACCTGCCTGTCATCGTGCTGACCGCGCAAGGCGGCATCGACACCGTCGTCGAGGCGATGCAGAACGGGGCGGCGGATTTCTTCGTCAAGCCCGCAAGCCCCGAACGCGTCATCGTCTCCATCAACAATGCGCTGAATCTTTCGACGCTGAAGGGCGAGGTCTCGCGCCTCAAGCGCAAGCGCGACGGCGCGATGGCGTTCGGCGACCTCATCGGCTCCAGCGCCGCGCTCAAGAACGTGCAGCGCCTTGGCGAGCGGGCGGCGGCGTCGAACATCCCGATCCTCATCACCGGCGAGTCCGGCGTCGGCAAGGAAATGATCGCCCGCGCCATTCAGGGCTCATCGGAGCGCGCGGGCCGGCCCTTCATCACCGTTAATTGCGGCGCGATCCCCGAAAATCTCGTCGAAAGCATCCTCTTCGGCCACGAGAAGGGATCCTTCACCGGCGCGCACCAGAAACACATCGGCAAATTCCAGGAAGCCGACGGCGGCACCATCTTCCTCGACGAGGTGGGCGAGCTGCCCGCCGACATGCAGGTGAAGCTCCTCCGCGTTCTGCAGGAGGGTGAGGTCGATCCGGTCGGTTCGAAGCGCCCAGTGAAGGTCGATGTGCGCGTCATCTCCGCGACGAACCGCGATCTGTCGGAAGAAGTGAAGGCCGGCCGCTTCCGCGAGGACCTCTATTATCGCCTCAACGTCTTCCCCGTACACATTCCGCCGCTGCGCGAACGCGCGGAGGATGTGCCGGCGCTCGTCGATCATTTCATCCAGCGTTACAATGCGGAGGAACGCCGCGACGTGCGCGGCGTGCAGCACGAGGTTTTGGCCGTCCTCATGCGCCAGCCCTGGCCCGGCAATGTGCGCCAGCTTGAGAACACGATTTTCCGCGCCGTCGTGCTCGCCGAGACGCCTTATCTGACCGCGCGCGATTTCCCCCTCCTCGCCGCCGAGTTCGAAGCCGCCGGCGTCGACATGGGCCCGCCTGTGCTCGACGACATGGAAGAGCGCCCCGTGAGCGCCGCCGCGCCGGCCCCGCGCCCGCTCGCCGGCAATTCATCGACCGCGTTTGAAAATGTCGATGTTTTCGACCGGGACGGGCATTTGCGAACCCTCGAAGCGATTGAACGCGACCTCATCCAGCTCGCGATCGACACCTATGACGGGCGCATGTCGGAAGTCGCCCGCCGCCTCGGCATGGGCCGCTCGACGCTCTACCGGAAACTACGGGAGCATGGGCTTGAGGTGAAGCGGAGCGCTTGAGCCAGCCATCATCCGCTCATCCCGGCGAAAGCCGGGATCCACCTTCGAAGCAAGCGCCGATGTCTTTGGTTGCGCGCTTTACGGCGCGCGCTGGGTCCCGGCTTTCGCCGGGATGAGCGGATCTGGGGCCCGATCACTCCCCCAGCGCCGAGAGATAGAGGTCGAGCAGCGCTTCTTCTTCCTGGCGTTTGGCCTTGTCCATCTTCCGCAGGCGGATGATCTTGCGCATGATTTTGGTGTCGTAGCCCTCGCCCTTGGCTTCGGCGAAGACTTCCTTGATGTCGCCGGCGATCGTCGACTTTTCCTCTTCGAGCCGCTCGACGCGTTCGAGGAACGACTTCAGCCGCTCGCCCGCGACCGTCGTCGCGCCGCCCGTCGACATGTTCGCCGATCCGTCCGCCATGGTTCCACTCGCTCCAAACTGCCGGTCCCTGACCTAGGGCTGCGTCGGCGCGGGGCTGAAGCGGGTTTTCTCCACATGGGGAAAGAAGGCCGGCGGGCGCAAAGAACCGCTTTCCCTCGCCGCCGCTTTCGCCTATGAGGCCCGCTTAGCCCGAATCAAAGGTTCCGCCGCGCCGGTCGCATGTCGCCCGGCGCCTGTTCACGCGAGCGCCGATGCCAAAGCGTACCGACATCCACTCCGTTCTCATCATCGGCGCGGGGCCGATCGTCATCGGCCAGGCCTGCGAATTCGATTATTCGGGCGTGCAGGCGGTGAAGGCCCTGAAGGAAGAGGGCTACCGGGTCATCCTCGTCAACTCCAATCCGGCGACGATCATGACGGACCCGGAGCTCGCCGACGCGACCTATGTCGAGCCGATCACGCCGGAATTCGTCGAGAAGATCATCGAGCGCGAGCGGCCGAACTGCCCCGGCGTCTTCGCGCTGCTGCCGACCATGGGCGGGCAGACGGCGCTCAACACCGCGCTGGAGCTTGAGCGCAACGGGGCCCTCAAACGCCACAATGTCGAGATGATCGGCGCGCGCGCCGACGTCATCGAGAAGGCCGAAGACCGCGAGAAATTCCGCAAGGCGATGGACGCGATCGGCCTTGAAAGCCCGCGCTCGGTCATCATCTCCTCGCCGCCGGTCATGAAGAACGGCGCCGTCGCGGGCTATAACCGCGCCGCGGCGGTCGCCGAGGGGCTGACGCTGCTCGACACGATCGGCCTTCCCGCCATCATCCGGCCCGCTTTCACGCTCGGCGGCACGGGCGGCGGCATCGCCTATAATCGCGAGGAGTTCGAACAGATCCTCCGGATGGGCATCGACGCCTCGCCGGTCGGCCAGGTTCTGATCGACGAGAGCCTGCTCGGCTGGAAGGAATTCGAGATGGAGGTCGTCCGCGACCGCGCGGACAACTGCATCATCGTCTGCTCGATCGAGAACCTCGACCCGATGGGCGTGCACACGGGCGATTCGATCACCATCGCGCCGGCGCTGACGCTGACCGACAAGGAATTCCAGATCATGCGCAACGCCAGCCTCGCGGTCATGCGCGAGATCGGCGTCGAGACCGGCGGGTCGAACGTGCAGTTCGCGATCAATCCTGACACGGGCCGCCTCGTCGTCATCGAGATGAACCCGCGCGTGTCGCGATCCTCCGCCCTCGCCTCGAAAGCGACCGGCTTTCCGATCGCGCGCGTCGCGGCGAAGCTCGCCGTCGGCTACACGCTCGACGAGCTTGAAAACGACATCACCGGCGCGACGCCCGCCGCCTTCGAGCCGACGATCGATTATGTCGTCGTCAAGATACCGCGCTTCGCCTTTGAGAAATTTCCGGGATCGGAGCCTTACCTCACGACGGCGATGAAATCCGTCGGCGAGGCGATGGCGATCGGCCGGTCTTTTCCGGAGGCGCTGCAAAAAGCGCTGCGGAGCCTTGAGACTGGCCTGTCCGGCCTCGATCCGATCGACGTTCCGGGGCTTGGTCAGGGCGACGACGCCAACGCTTTCCGCGCCGCGCTTGCAAGCCCGACGCCTGATCGCCTGCGCGTCGCGGCCGAAGCGCTGCGTCAGGGCCTCGCCATCGAACAGGTGCGCGCGATCACGCACTATGATCCCTGGTTCATCGACCAGATCGCGGCGATAATTGCGGCCGAAGCCGAGATCGCCGCAAACGGCGTGCCGGCCGATCCGCGCGCGCTGCGCGCCGTGAAGGCGATGGGCTTTTCCGACAAGCGTCTCGCCGCTCTCGCCGGCGGAACGGAGAAAGAGGTCCGCGCGCACCGCAAGGCCCTTGGCGTCACGCCCGTGTACAAACGCATCGACACCTGCGCGGCGGAGTTCGCGGCGAAGACGCCCTACATGTATTCCTCCTATGAAGTTCCGTTCGGCGATACGCCTGAATGCGAGGCCAAGCCGAGCGATCGTCGCAAGGTCATCATTCTCGGCGGCGGACCCAACCGCATCGGCCAAGGGATCGAGTTCGACTATTGCTGCTGTCACGCGGCGTTTGCGCTCGCCGACATCGGCGTTGAGTCGATCATGGTCAACTGCAACCCCGAAACGGTTTCGACCGATTTCGACACCTCGGATCGGCTCTATTTCGAGCCTCTGACCGCGGAGGACGTGCTTGAAGTCGTTCGCGTCGAGCAGGCGAAGGGAACCCTTCTCGGCGTCATCGTCCAGTATGGCGGGCAGACGCCGCTGAAGCTCGCCAAGGCCCTCGACGCCGAAGGCGTGCCGATCCTCGGCACATCGTTCGACGCTATCGACCTCGCAGAAGACCGCGAGCGCTTCCAGAAGCTCGTCGCCGCGCTTGGGCTGCGCCAGCCGCAGAACACGACCGCGCCGTCGCGCGAAAGCGCCGTCGCCGCCGCGGCGGAGGCGGGTTATCCGCTCGTCACCCGGCCCTCTTACGTGCTTGGCGGGCGCGCGATGGAGATCGTGCGCGACGAAGACTCATTGAAGCGCTATCTGGCGACCGCGCAGATCGAAATCAGCGAGGAGGCGCCGCTCCTCCTCGACCGCTATCTCGACAACGCCCTTGAGGTCGACGTCGACGCGATCGCAGACGGGAAGGACGTGTTCATCGCCGGGGTGATGGAGCACATCGAGGAGGCGGGCGTCCATTCCGGCGACAGCGCCTGCTCGCTGCCGCCCTATTCCCTTCCCGACGCGATCATCCGCGAGCTTGAAGCGCAGACGACGAAACTGGCGAAGGCGCTCGGCGTCGTCGGCCTCGTCAATATTCAGTATGCGATCAAAGGCGACGACATCTACATCCTCGAGGTCAATCCGCGCGCCTCGCGCACCGTTCCCTTCGTCGCCAAGACCGTCGGGCTCCCGGTCGCGGGCGTCGGCGTCAAGGTCATGGCCGGCGCGAAGATCGCCGATCTCGATTTGAAGCGGGCCGAGATCGATCATGTCGCGGTGAAGGAAGTCGTCTTTCCGTTCGCGCGGTTTCCCGGCGTCGACACCGTTCTCGGCCCTGAAATGCGCTCGACCGGCGAGGCGATGGGCATCGACCGCGATTTCGACCGCGCGCGCGCCAAGAGCCTCATCGGCGTCGGCGCGCGCATTCCGCTCGAAGGCTGCGTCT
>CAZOEB010000135.1:0-6324 GCA_964578685.1 uncultured Caulobacterales bacterium | reverse complement strand
CCGATCTCTCGAACCCGCGCACCTCCGATTACATCTTCGACCTCGACCGCTTCACCTCGTTCGAGGGAAAGACAGGCCCATACCTGCTTTACGCCAGCGTCAGGGCGCGCTCGATCTTGCGCAAGGCGGCCGTAGCGGGAGCAGGCGAGGCCGGCGCAATCGCCATCGCCGCTCCTGAGGAGCGCGCGCTTGTTCTCATGCTCCTGCAATTCGGCGATGCGATGAAAGACGCCTGCGACCGCCGGTTGCCGCATTTCCTGTGCGACCACGCCTTCCGGCTGGCGCAGAGCTTTTCCTCTTTCTACGCGGCGTGCCGGATCGTCGATGAGGCGGACGCCCGCGTCCGCGCCTCGCGCCTCGGCCTTGTCGCGGCCTTTGCGCGACAACTTGACGCCATACTCGACATTCTCGGAATGCCCGCGCCGGCGCGGATGTAGGCCGGCCTTTTTCCACAGACGGCGCGGTTGCGCTGAAGTATTGCGCCCCACTCCGCCAATAGTGTTGCCTCGAAGTGACGCCGCCAGGAGGAATCTATCCGGGCGGAATTGTGTCACCGCCCTGTCATGTCCAATGGATAGGGCCACTGCGTCGGCCGGTCGCTTCAGGGCTCGGGGTCGGCGTTCAATCAGAGGGTTTGGGGTCATCCATGAAACTAGCGAAAATTCTCGCTGCGAGCGTCGCCATGTCCGCGCTCACGGCCGCAAGCGTCACGCCGACAATCGTGCTTGCACAGGAAATCACCTCGCAGATCCGCGGCGCAGTCGTCGGCCCGGCGGGCCAGCCCGTCGCGGGAGCGACCGTCACCGTCACCGACACGCGGACGGGCGCCGTGCGACGCGCGACGACGAATGACAATGGCTCTTTCACCATCGGCAACCTCGTCCCGGGCGGACCCTATTCGGTCAGCGTCGCGAGCGACCAGTTCCGCGGCGGAAGCGTCACGGGCGTGTTCACGCAGCTCGGATCGACCGCTGAGGTGACCGTCTCCCTTGAGGAGCGCGGCGAAGGGAGCCAGGACGAAGTCGTCGTCACCGCGACGCGCTCGAACCTTGCGCAGGTCGCCATCGGCCCAAGCTCGGCCTTCGACCAGTCGACGCTCGAAAATTTCCCGTCGATCCAGCGCGACGTGCGCGACATCATCCGCTTCGACCCGCGCGTGTCGATTGATCTCGCCAACGAAGTGCCGCGCGTGTCGTGCCTCGGCGGCAATGACCGCTCCAACACCTTCACCGTCGACGGCGTCATCCGCGCTGACGTCTTCGGCCTCAACGGCACGCCCTTCGCCTCGCGCAACACGCTCGTCATTCCCTTCGACGCGATTTCCCAGACGACGATCGAATTCGCGCCCTATGACGTGCAGTACGGCCAGTTCACGGGCTGCAACATCAACGTCGTGACGAAATCCGGCACGAACGAGTTCCACGGCGCAGCCTTCTTCAACTATGCGGGGTCGAGCCTTCAGGGCGACTCCCAGGAAGGTCGTTCCTTTACCGTATTTCCCTATGACGACTTCAACTGGGGCGCTTCGATCGGCGGCCCGATCATCAAGGACAAGCTGTTCTTCTTCGCGGCCTATGAGGAAACCGACGACGGCGACCCGCAGCTCGACGGCCCGATCGGCGGCGGCTTCCCGAACGAAGGCGCCGAGAACGAGCCCGATCTGACGACCGTTCAGGCGGTGCAGAACATTCTCGAAAACGTTTACGGCATCGACACCGGCGGCATCGCCGGCACCCTGCCGCAGTCGAGCCGCCGAATTCTGGGCCGCATCGACTATCTGATCACTGACGATCACCGCCTTGAATTCAGCTATGACCGCCTGCGCGAAGAGAACACCGAACCGGACGATTACGGTTTTGAACCCGTCGGTTTCACCTTCTTCAACTCCTTTGAGTCGGAAGGCACGAAGTCGGAAACCTATTCGGCGCGCCTCTTCTCGCAGTGGACGGAGAATTTCTCAACCGAAATCCGCGCCTCGCGCGCGGACGTGCGCGATCTTCAGGGCCCGGTCGGCGGCGGCGAGGCGCAGTCGGGGAACCCGATTCCGCGCATTATCGTCGGCACCGGCACGTTCAACGGCCAGCCGACGTCGGTCGCCGCGGGTCCCGGCCAGTTCCGCTCGGCCAACGAGCTTGACACGCAGGTCGATCAACTGCGTCTCGAAGGCAATTACCAGACCGGCGATCATTCGATCACGGTCGGCTATGAATTGAACCAGCTCGACGTCTTCAACCTTTTCGTTTCGAATGCGACGGGCACGCTGTTCTTCAACAATATCACCGACCTTCAGAACGGCCTTTTGGCCGGCGGAACCGACGACTTCGTCAGTTATGCGGACATCAACGCCGGCGTAGCTGTCGGCGCAACGGGCAACTTCGCCTTTTCGGGCGACGTCAATGACGCGGCGGCGTCGTTCTCCCGTTCGATCCACTCGCTCTACATTCAGGACGAATGGCGCGCGACGGAGAACCTCAACGTCGTCGCCGGTCTGCGTTACGAGTTCTATTCGGGCAACGACTCCCCGCTCGGCAACCCGAACTTCCTCGCGCGCTACGGCTTCCGCAACGACACCGACTTCGCCGGCCTCCGGGCGGCGCTGCCGCGCCTTGCCTTCACCTATGACGCGCCGTTCGAGTTCAACGGGTCGCTGCAGTTCCGGCTCGGGTCTGGCATCTTCACCGGCGGCGATCCGACGGTCTGGTTCTCGAACGCATTCTCCAACTCCGGCAATCTCAACGGCGCCGGCGCGCTTGCCGGCGCGCTCAACACGCAAGGCTGCACCGCGGCTGACCGTCAGGTGCTGGTCGGCGGCGCATTCACGGGCGTGCCGCAATGCGTGATCGCCGCGGGCGCGGCGCAAGCCGGCCTCGCGCTTGGCGACACGCAGTCGACCGACCCTAACCTCAAACTCGCTTCGATCATCCGCTCCAACATCGGCGCCACGTGGAACACCGATTTCTCGGGTGCCGCAGGCGGCTTCTTCGACGACTGGCGCGTCGATCTCGACTATATCCACACGCAGTTCCGCAACCCTTACACCTTTGTGGACCTGTCGCAGGTGGTGAACACCTCGCTCGCCTTCGGCGGCATCGCTGCGGACGGCCGGCCGGTGCTCGCCGCGATCGATCCGACGCGTCCGGGCTGCAACGCCGAGATCGTCGGGACGGGCGGCAACAATCCGCAATTCACGAACGTGACGGCCGCCTGCTTCGGCACCGGCCGCGACGACGAAATCCAGCTGACGAATTCGCCGGGCTTCACCGCGCAGGCCGCGTCGATCATTCTTGCTAAGGACTGGGAATACACCATTCCCGGCCTCAACACGCCGGGCTTCGCCCGGTTCAGCGTCGGCTACGCCTGGACCGACTCGAACAACCGCCGCGACCTGACGAGCGCGCAGTCCACCTCGAACTTCGACGGCTCGGCGCTCGTCAATCGCCAGGATCCGTCGGTCGCGACGTCCGGCTTTGAAACGCGCCACAACATCACGGCGCGTCTCAACTTCCGTAATGAATTCATCAAGGACTACGCGACCAGCATCGGCCTATTCTTCAACGCGCAGTCCGGCCGTCCTTACAGCTTCGTCTTCGCAGGCGGCGGCGATTTCGCCGACTCCGCGTCGGGCGTCAACAATGCGCTCCTCTACATCCCGACGGGTCCGACCGATCCGGTCGTGACGCAGACGGCGGCGAGCCAGATGGCGGTGACGCAGCTTCTCGACTTCATCGCCAATGATCCGCGTGCGGAATGTATTCGCGGCGTTTCGGGCCGGATCGTTCGCCGGAACGTTTGCCGCAACGATTGGTTCCTCGATATGGATCTGCGCTTCCAGCAGGAACTGCCGGTTCCCGGCAAATGGGCGGAAGACAGGCTGATCTTCTTCGCGGACGTCGACAACGTGATGAACCTCATCACGGATGAGGCGAACCTGCGCCGTCTGGTCGACACCAACATCCCGCTCGTTGACGTCGCGGTCGCGCCGACCGGGACGCTCACCTACTCGGCCTTCAACCCGAACCGTTTCAACGAACGAATCGACACGCCCGCCTCGGTGTGGGCGATCCAGTTCGGCATCCGCTACGAATTCTGATCTCTATCAGGCTTTCCCACGGCGAAGGCGGCCCCCGCGCGGGGCCGCCTTTTTCATGCGCGCTTGGCTGGGGGCCGCATCACCGCGACGGCGATCGCGGCGAGAAGGGCGGCGACCGCGTAAATGAGAAAGATCGGAGCAAAACCGCCCGTCTTGTCCGCGGCCCAGCCGGCGATCGTGGGACCGGCCATTGCCGCCGTCGCTGCCAGATTGACCGCGCCGAGAAGCGCCGGGGAATTTCTCAGCCCGAAATAATCGATGATGAGCGCGGTCGTGGCGAAGAGCGCCATGCCGAACGCAAAACCGTCAAAGAGCGCGAAGGCTACGGCGACTTCGCGCGTCGTCGCGAACGCAAGGCACGTCATGCCGATGACATTGCCGAGAAGCGCGGCGATCAGCAGGGTCTTCGCGCTGATCCGCTTCACCGCAACGCCGCCCGCTGCGCGGGAGAGCGCATTTGCGAGCGCATAAAGGCTCAGCATGCCGACGGCGAAGGCGGGCGAAAGCCCCAGCTTTTGCAAATGCGCGACCGACCATGTCGACACGGTGACGCCGCAGAAATAGGCGACGGTGAGCGCCAGCGCGATGATAATGAAGGCGGGCGTGCGCATCGCGTCGCGCGTGCGCCATCTCGTCGCCTGATTATCCGCGGCCGCGGTTTCATCACGCGCCCCGCGGGCATCGCCCGCGAGCGCGGCGACAACCGCGGCGCAGGCGGCGACGCCGACGGCTGAGAGCGCCCAATAGAGCCGCCAGCGATCTGCGCCGGCGTTCGCCATGAACGGGCCGATGACGCCGCCCGCGCCGCCGGCGGCGAGATAGGCGCCGATAAGAAGGCTCCGCCGTTCCGCCGTCGCTTCGCGCCCGACAAGATAAGTGCCTGCGACATTAGCAAGGAGCGCGAACCCCGCGCCGACGAGCGCCGCCGCTGCGAGATAAAGCGCCGCGCCGCCCGCACCCGCCATCAGCGCAAAGCCGAGCGCCATGACGGCGCCGCCGGCGGCGTAAAGCGCGCGGGCGCCGAACCTGTCGAGCGCGCGCGCCGCAATGGGCGAGAAAACGCCGGTTGCAAGCGCAAGCACGGTGAAGCCGAGCCCTGCGGTCGTCCAGCTCCACTGAAATTCCGCAATCATCGCGGGGAGCAGCACGCCGAGCGAGGCGAAAGTCGTCGCCGTGATGAGAAAGAAGAGAAGGCTGAGCGCGCAGATGAGCGCGGAGGATTTGAAGGTCATGCGCTAGAAACTCGCCGTCAGCGAAATCTGGAATTCCCGCCCGCGCCCCGGGAGCGCGCCGACCTCCTCGTAAACATTCTGTACCGGGAGGAAATAGCGCTTGTCGAAGACGTTATCGACATGCGCGGTGACGCGCAGGCGTTCGCGCTCCCAATAGACGGACGCCTTGCCGAGCGCGTAGGCGGGCAGCCGGATGGCGTTCTCGATCTTGCCGCCCGTCTCGCCGACGTAAGTTCCGCCCGCCGTCGCCCCAAACGCGCCGATGCGTGTTTCCGGCGACGTATAAGTGACGAAGGCGGAGGCGAGCGCCGTCGGCGCCGTGCGTCGGCGATAGCCGTTCTGAAGTTCCGGCAGGCAGCTTGCATTGAGCGCGGCGAAGAGCCCGCCGAACCCGTCTGCGGGCGCAAGGCCGAGACGCGAAGGCGGCAGCACGATGAATTCGCCATTGCCGGAGCCGCAGGGGCCGGGCGGGGCGACGCGCGTTTCCTGCACGGTGACTGCCCCGTTGGCGCTCCAGCGGTCGCTGATGAGCCAGCGGAGTTCCGCCTCGACGCCTTTTGAGGTTTCGCGATCGACATTGCCGAAAGGGTCGGCGCGCGTGCGTTCCTGACGGTAAAGCGCGAGCGATGCGGTCAGCGTGTCTGTTCCGGCCTTGAGGCCTGCTTCGATCAGCTCTGAGTCCGCGATGAAATTGTTCTGGTCGATGCGATCGACCTCGACGCCGCCGGCGTCGTTGGTTTCAAGCGTGTTGTTTTTCGCGTAGGTCGCATAGGCGATGACGCCGTCTTTGAACGCATAGCTGAGCGAGGCCTCGTAGCTCGCCTTGAAATCATCGCCCTCAAAGCGCGTGAAGCCGAGCGCCGGGTTGAAGATCGTCGCGCCCTGATTGATCGAGGACGCCGTAAAGCGGTCGAGCCGGAGGCTCGCGAGCAGCGACAGCCGGTCGGTCAGTTTCGCATTCATCACGGCGAAGAGGGCGAGGTCGGTCGTCAGCGAGGAAAG
>CAZOEB010000134.1:0-6330 GCA_964578685.1 uncultured Caulobacterales bacterium | reverse complement strand
CCGTCAATCCGTAACAGAGCTCACCGACCTTCATGCCGTGCGCCATGCCGGCCGCCTGATTGGCGTTGGTCGTGTAGACGTCGACCCCCGCCCGATCGAACCAGGGATTGGCGATCTTGAGGCGATGGATTTCATCTTTGGAAAACGTCCGACCGCCGGACACGATCGACGTCGGCGTGACGCTGAAAGACATCGGAGCCTTATGTTCTTTCGGCCGCTGGTCGCGAAGGAGGCCGTAAGCGATTGCGCCGCCGCCCAACAGCAGGCCGGCGATCCCGAGTCCGAGCAACCCGCCCAGGAAAATGAGGCCGCCGACAATGATCAAATACCAGAATTTCGGCGCCGAGGCCGGCGTGACGGAAAACTCGGTCGTTTGTCCGTTTACTGACTTTCTGTACTCCGCATCAACTTTCTTCAATATATCTTTCATGCCCTTTCCCCTTATGGATTAGCCCGTACTCAACAATCCCTTCCGTTTAGTCCCTGTCGCGACGGCCAACAATGGGCTAAGCGCTCGCCTGAAAGTTGCAACGCAGGCGGATGAAATGGCGGTCGAAACCGCTATAATCCGGGCATGAACGCCCTCCAGACTTCCGGCATGGTAATCGTTTGCGGCTGGCTGATAGCCTCGGCTTTCCTCGTCGCTGCTTATTGGCGCGCCGGGCCCATCTGGATCGAGCGCCATTCGCTACGCTTCCGGCTCGCCGGGAGCGACCGCCGGTGCTCCGGCGCCGTCGGCGAAATGGCCCTTCTCGCCGCCTGCGCCCTGCTTCTCTGGGCGGTCGACGCCACGACGCCGGAAATGGACTTCATCGCCGTCATCGCGCGTCACCCTTTGTGGGCGCTCGGCGCGCTCGTTTTTGTGTCTGCGGTCGTCGCCGCCTACACCGCTTCCGCCGTCGAGCATCCCGATCCTGAGGCTCGGAAAAGGCTGCGCCAGACCTATGCGATCTACGCGCCCTATTCGACGCTCCTCTTCGGCGGCGGCATGGTGCTGATCTATTGCATCGTCACGCAGTTCATCGCCGACACGGAGACATTCAACGCCGCGGCCTCTGCGATCACGGACCGGGCCGCAAGCGCGGCGGCGGGCGGCGTCGCCGAAGCGCAGCGGACGGTCGAATTCTCCTATGTCGATGCGATGATGCTGCTCGCGCGCGCGAAGAACCAGATGACGCCCGTCTTCATCTTCGCGATCGCAATCTTCTCGATCAATCTCCTGATCCTTTACACGCCGATGCGCGGGCTCTACACGACGAACGCGGTGTTCCTGACGAACGTGTCAACGCTGATCGCCATCGGCGCGGTCGCTGCGGCAGGGGCCGTGCTCTACGTCGCCTCCTATAACGCGTTCATCGTCGACTACATGGCGGCGCTCGACGGCTTGCCGCGCGACATCGTCGGCGCCGATGCGATGTTCCAGCGACGGTTCACGGACATCACGCTCGCGCTGGAACAGAAGGGCAGCCTTGTCGGCTTCATCGGCGACATGAGCAATGAATGGGCAGGCTTGACCGCCATCGTCGGCGTCGTACAGGCGGCCGCCAGCCGCTTGGCGCAAAAGCCCGAAATTGAAGGGTCTCTGCCGACGATCGCCTTTGACGCCGCGCTTGAGGAAGCGGCGAAAACACCCCAGAAGGCTGCGCCAAAGCCAGTCGCCGCCGCGCCCGCGACCACGCAGCGCCGCCCGGAGAGAGGCAAGCGATGAAAGCCGGGAAGCTTGTCGGACGTCTTCTCCTCGTCGTCGCGGCCAGCGCAGCGGCCTGGCTTGTGACAGCGATCGGTGTGAACAGAATGAGCAGAAACGTCGTCTTCGAACCGATCGGCCCGATCGCCGCAATGCCGAGCCTTGAAGGCGACGCGCTCGACGTCACCATCTGGAACCTCGGCTATGCGGGGCTCGGCGCGGAG
The DNA here is from genome assembly GCA_964578685.1 of uncultured Caulobacterales bacterium. Lineage (GTDB taxonomy): Bacteria > Pseudomonadota > Alphaproteobacteria > Caulobacterales > Parvularculaceae > Amphiplicatus. The sequence continues at coordinate 4,419 of CAZOEB010000134.1, read as the reverse complement.
TCCGATTTCTCCGTTGACGGCGGCAAGAACTATCTGCCGCCGAGTTCAGCGGTGACGCGGAAAAACCTTCAAGGCATCGAACGCGAACTTGAGGCGACCGGGGCCGACGTCATCCTCTTGCAGGAGACGGCGCGCGCGAGCCTCCTGACGCGCGGCGCCGACAGCGTCAGCGCCGCAGGCAAGGCGCTGAAGGGGCGCGACAACGCTTTTTCCGCGGATTTCGCCACGCGGCTGATGCCCCCTCCCTTCCGGGCGCGTCATGGCCTCTTTTCATCGGTCGGCGTCGGCGGGGCGAAGCGCGAGATCGTCATGCTGCCGCTTGAGCCGCAATATATTCTCGGCATGACGCAGCGCCATTATCACTTGCACGTCGTCCGCCTGCCGGCGCCCGGCGGCGACTGGACCGTCGTCAATCTTCATCTTTCGGCGTTCGATGAAGGCGCTAATGTGCGCCTTGAACAGCTCCGCGCGGTGATGGCGTTTGCGCAAGCGGAATTCGCCGAGGGCAGGCGCGTCATCATCGGCGGGGACTGGAATTATGAATTCCACCGCCCGGATCGTCCCTATACGACGGCGGCGAAATATCTCTTCTGGGTGCATCCGTTTCCTTATGAGGAATTGCCGCAAGGATGGTCGGTCGCCGTCGACCGGGAAACGCCGTCGGTGCGCACCAATGAACGCCCCTATGTGAAAGGCGAGAACTTCACGACCGTAATCGACGGCTTCGTCATTTCGCCGAATGTGCGCGCCGATAGCGTCAAGGCGCGCGACCTCGACTTCCAGTATTCGGACCACCAGCCGATCGACGCCCGCTTCGTTGCGGTGAAGTGAGGCGGCCTTGCGGCGAACGGAATGACGCGCGGCTCCGATCGCGCGTAGGTTGCCGCATCCTTGCTGGAGAGGTCCGATGAAGTTTGCGCTTTTGGTCGCCGCCGCCGCATCGCTGGCGGCTGACTCCGCCGCTGCCGGAGCGCCCGAGATCGCGCAGGTCTGGCGCGCCCAAGGCCTGTGCAATCCTGAAGGGGTAGCCGCAGCGCCTGACGGCGCGATCTTCATTTCGAACGTCTGCGGCGACGGCGAAGCGCGCGACGGGAACGGCTTCATTTCGCGACTGTCGACGTCCGGTGAAATCCTCGATCTGAAGTTCATTGAGGGAGTCGACGCGCCGAAAGGCATGGCCTTGCATGACGGGAACCTTTATGTCGCCGATATCGACATCGTGCGCATCTTCGACGCGACGACCGGCGAGGCGCTCGACGGCGCGGCCATAGAAGGCGCGCGCTTCCTGAACGACGTCACGGTCTGGCAGGACGACGTCTTCGTGTCGGACTCAGGCACGGCCCGCATCTGGCGCTTCACCGGAACCAGCATCGACCTCTGGCGCGAAGGCGAAGAGCTTCGCGGCGTCAACGGCCTCACCGGCGCGGGCGACCGGATGTTCGTCAGCACCATGACGAGCGGATCGCTGTTCGAGGCGACGGCGTCTGGCGGCTGGCGGATGATTGCGACGGGCATGGAGGACGCCGACGGCATCGGCGTCATTGAAGGAAAGCGCGGCGGCTTCCTCGTCTCGTCATGGCCCGGAAAAATTCATCACGTCGGCGAGAAAGGCGTTGTGACGACAGTCATCGACACAACGGCGGAAAAAATCTTCCAGAATGATCTGACGATCGTCTCAGATCTCGTCATCGTGCCGAATTGGGAGCCGGGCACGGTGACGGCGTGGCGGGTGAAAAAATAGCCCTACCGCCCGAGCGACAGCATGACGCGCGAGGACGCCGCCGAAAGCGCGGCGACATCTTTGTTGACAGCCGCCTGCGCGGCGGCCGAAGGATAGGCGGCGCGCAGCGCCGTCAGCGCTGAAACGATCTGCGCGGCGGCTTCCGGATTATCCTTTTCAATGACCGCGCGGTTGCGCTGATAGGCGCTTTCAGCCGCCCTGAAAAATCCGTAACCGTCGAGATAATTCCCGTAATCGCCGGACGCGCTCGCGAGCCGATACATGTCGACAGCGCGATCAATCTGGTCGGACACGACCCCCGCCGCGACCTCCCCTGCGGGTCTGCCGTCGTCGGGCGCTTTCTTCGCCGCCTCGGCGAGCGCCGAGATGATTGCGTCGGTGCGCGCCGAAATCTGTTCCGGGGTTTCTTCGCCGAGCGCGCCCTCCGAGGCCTCGATGAAAAGCGCGTTGACCGGATTGACGCCGCGCGCTTTCAACGCGCCCTCCATATCGGCAAGCACTTCGCTGACAGGATGAGCGAACATGCCGGCGGCTTCTTCCATGCGCCCCGCCGCATAGGCGTCGCGCGCCGCCAGCACATGAGCTTCCGCGATGGCGAGCGCGGAGAGGAACACGACGGGATCGCTCGACGCTGCGGCGAAATCGACGCCGCCTTCGCCCTCGCCGCTGGCGGCCGGCGCCGCCGTGACGACAGCTCCCTCGCCCTCCCCCTCACCTTCGCCAGCCGCCGGCGCGGCGCTGTTGCTGGCGGCTGCACCTTCTCCCTCACCTTCAGCCTGACCGCTGCAAGCGGCGAGCGCGAGAGCGCCGCTGAGCGCCACAGACGATAATCCGGTCAGCAGTTTCAGGCGACGCGCCATGATGTTCCCTCCGGCGATTGCGGGCAGTATAGCGGGAGAGCCGCACATTCTGCAATCGAGACTTATTCGCAAAGCTCAGGGCATGATTCTTCAGATCGCCGACCTTCTCGATGCTGGCGCGCTTACGGCCTTGCGTGAGGCGCTGGCGGACAATGACATCTGGATCGATGGACGCGCCACAGCCGCAGGCCGGGCGCGCGGGTCGAAAAACAACCAGCAGGCCGCGCCTTCGGCGAAGGCGGCGCAGGCTCTGTCGCTCATCGAGCGCGCCATGTTTGGGAACGACATCTTCAAAAGCGCGGCGCAACCGGCCGCGCTCGCCCGGCTGATGCTCAATCGCTATGGCGAAGGCATGGAATACGGCGCCCATGTCGATGCGCCCTACATCGACGGCGTGCGCACCGACCTTTCCTTCACGCTCTTCCTCAGCGATCCGGAGGCCTATGACGGCGGCGCGCTCATCATCGACAGCGCGGGCGCGGAAGATGCGCTGAAACCGCCCGCGGGCACGCTGGCGCTTTATCCGTCGACCTTCCTGCACCGCGTGGAGAAGGTGACGCGGGGGACGCGGCTCGCGGCGGTCGGCTGGGTTAAAAGCCGCCTCAGGAGCGCCGAGCACCGCGCTATGGCGTTCGAGCTTGAGCGGATCGGGGCCGATCTTGCGGCGCTCGGCGCGCCCGCGAATTTGCGCGATCGGGTATGCAACCTTCGCAATAATTTTTTGCGGGCCTTCGGAGATTGATGTCGAAAGACGCGTCGCCCGCGCGTCTTGGCGTCAGAGGCGGCGGAAAGGATCCGGCGCCTGAAAGGAGACCACAATGAAAGCGATGCTGCTCGCCTTTGAGCCGCCGTCGGATTTCGCCTTGCGGCGCGCCGACAAGAAAACCTTTGACGCCTATATGGGCGAATGGTTCGCCTATTCCGAGGCGATGACGAAAGCGGGCGTCATTCGCGGCGGCGCCGCGCTGAAAGAACCGGAGACGGCGACGGTCGTCTCGATCGAGAAGGGTAAGCGCCGCGTTGAGGACGGCCCGTTCGCCGACACCAAGGAACAGCTCGGCGGATATTTCATCCTCGAAGTCGCCGATCTCGACGAGGCCGCGCGCTGGGCCTCACAATGCCCGGCGGCGAAATCGGGCCGCGTCGACGTGCGCGCCATTCCCGATTACGGCCAGGGAGAATGATCGATGCGCTACATGTTCATGCTCTATGACGATGAGAACAAATTTCACGCGCTCTCCGAAGCCGAACAGATGAAGATCGTCGGCGAACACATGGCCTATTCGGAGGCGCTGAAAACTTCCGGCGCGATGGTCGAAGGCGCCCCGCTCGACCACACGAAGGACGCGCGGCGCGTGCGCGGGAGCCGCGTCGAGAACGGTCCGTTCACGGATTCAAAAGAACAGCTCGGCGGCTATTACGTCATCGAAGCGAAGAACCTCGACGCCGCGCTCGACTGGGCGGCGAAATGTCCGGCGGCGTCTTACGGCAAGATCGAAGTGCGCCCGATCTGGAACATCGAATGACGGCGGCGGCGCGGGCGGCGGCGGAAGCGGCAGCCCGCGACTCCTATGGGCGCCTCATCGCCTATCTCGCCGCACGGACGCGGAATATCGCGGCGGCGGAAGATGCGCTTTCGGACGCCTTCGCCGCGGCGCTGGAGCATTGGCCGCGCGAAGGCACGCCCGCCAATCCTGACGGCTGGCTCTTGACCGCCGCACGTCGAAAATTGATCGACGCCGGCCGGCGCGCCGGCGTGCGTAAGGCGGCGGAGCCTGAGATCGTCCGCGCCATTGAAGAAGCAGCCGATCTCAGCGC
>CAZOEB010000133.1:0-6437 GCA_964578685.1 uncultured Caulobacterales bacterium | reverse complement strand
CGCAAATCGCGCCGGGGAGGCGTTCCCCGGCGCGACCCTCAAACCCTAGAACCAAGCGATTCCAATGTCAAGGAAATATTAGGGTAAAGAATTATGGTTAACGCCGAGGGCGGGGTTCGCCCCGCCAAGGCCGGCAAACACGGCGGGTTGAAGCCCGCCCTACAGCACGGCTTCCAGCTTTCGCCCGATCAGCTCCGGCGCATCCTGCGGGCCGAAGCGGGCGACGACGGCGCCGTCCTTGTCGACAAGGAACTTCGTGAAATTCCATTTGATCGCTTCGGAACCTGCAAGGCCCTTCTTTTCCTTCTTCAGGAATTTCCAGAGGGGGTGCGCGCCGTCGCCGTTGACGTCGACCTTGGCGAACATCGGGAAGGTGACGCCGTAATTCAGCGAGCAGAAATTCTGGATTTCCTTTTCATCGCCCGGTTCCTGCGCGCCGAACTGGTTGCAGGGAAATCCGAGCACTTCAAAGCCGCGCGCGCGGTTGTTCTCATAAAGCTTCTGAAGCCCCTCATATTGCGGCGTGAACCCGCATTTCGACGCGACATTGACGATGAGGAGCGCCTTGCCCTTGTAGGCGGAAAGCTTCTCCTCCCGGCCGTCAATACGGCGGGCGGAAAAATCGTGAACCGAAGACGGCGAAGACATGGGTGCTGTTCTCTTTCATTGCCGAACGCCGCGCAGTCTATAAACTTTCAGCGCGGTCAGAAAGCCGAGAGGGTGTCGCCATGACGATGACTGGAATCACGCGCCGGCGCCTTGGCGGGGTTGCGGCGGGCGCCGCGGCCGCGGGCCTTGCAGGCTGCGCGGCGAAGACCGGCCCCCTGCCGGTTCTCAAAGACCGCCAGTTTCCCGCAGATTTCACCTGGGGCGCGGCGAGCGCCGCCTATCAGACCGAGGGTTCGACGGAAGCCGACGGGCGCGGGCGCAGCATCTGGGATGAATTCGCTGCGCGCCCGGGCGCGATCATCGACGGGTCCGACGCCACGACGGCCTGCGATTCCTATCGTCGCTATACGGAGGATGCGGACCTCGTCGCCGGAGCGGGCCTCAAGGCCTACCGGTTCTCGATCGCCTGGCCGCGCATTTTCCCCGACGGGGCCGGCGCGCTGAACGAAGCGGGCGTCGATTATTACAGCCGCCTTGTCGATGCTTTGCTGGATCGCGGCGTCTCCCCCTTCGCAACGCTCTTTCACTGGGACCTGCCGCTCGCCCTGCAGGAGAAAGGCGGATGGGCGGCCCGCGACACGGCCTTGAGGCTCGCCGATTACGCCGCAGCGATCACGGCGCGCCTCGGCGACCGCGTGAAAAACTTCATCGTCCTCAACGAGGCGGCGGTGCATGCCGTGCTCGGCCATGTCCTCGGCGAGCATGCGCCGGGCCTCAAGGACGCCGCGCTGCTCGGCCCGGTGATCCATCACTTGAATCTCGGACAAGGCCTTTCGGTCGCAGCGATGCGCGCGGCGCAAGGCGGCCTCAGCATCGGCACGACGATGGCGTTGCAGCCCGCGCGGCCGCAAGGCGCTCCCCTCGCCTTCTGGAACCGTCCGGCGGCGGACGGATTTGACGCGCTTTGGAACGGCGCGTTTCTCGATCCGCTGTTCAAGGGCGCCTACCCCGCGGCGGCGCTGGCGATGGTGGAGCCGATGCTGAAGGAAGGCGATCTCGCCCGCATTCGTCAGCCGGTCGATTTCCTCGGCGTCAATTATTATTCGCCGACGACGATCCGCCTCGACCTTTCAAGCCCTTCGCGCATCGCCGCGGGCGAGCCGCCCGCAGCCGCGCCGCGCGACGCGTTCGGGCGCGAGATCGACCCATCCGGTCTTCTCGACATGCTGACGCGCGTGCGCGAGTCTTACGGCAATCCGGTTGTCTACATCACCGAAAACGGCTGCTCGGACGCGTTCTCCGATGGCCCTGCCGTGCTCGACGACGGTTTCCGCATCAATTACCTGCGCGCGCATCTTGAGGCCGTTAAGGCGGCGATGGAGGCGGGCTCGCGCATCGCGGGCTTCTTCCACTGGACGCTGATCGACAATTGGGAGTGGGCGCTCGGCTACCGGTCGAAATTCGGGCTTGTCGCGATGGACCGGACGACCGGCGCGCGCACGCCCAAGGCGTCCTATGTCTGGTACGCCGGCCTCGCCGCGTCGGGTCTCCTCGACGAAGCGTAACGCCTCTGCACGCCGTTGTTGCGGCGCTGCGGCGCGGCGCCTAAGGTTTTTCTCGGGTTCACCTCGAAGGCTGTTTCGTGAAATTCACTGGTACGAAAGATTACGTCGCGACCGACGATCTGAAAGTCGCGGTCAACGCCGCTGTCACGCTGGAGCGCCCGTTGCTCGTCAAGGGCGAACCGGGCACAGGCAAGACAGTCTTGGCGCAGGAGGTCGCCAAGGCGCTGAAGGCGCCGCTCCTTGAGTGGCACATCAAGTCAACGACGAAGGCGCATCAGGGACTTTATGAGTATGACGCGGTCGCGCGCCTGCGCGACGGCCAGCTCGGCGAGGAACGTGCGCGCGACGTCAGGAACTACATCAAGCGCGGCAAGCTGTGGGACGCGTTCACGGCGCCGGAGCGGCCCGTGCTGCTGATCGACGAGATCGACAAGGCCGATATCGAGTTTCCGAACGACCTCCTGCAGGAACTCGATCGCATGGAGTTCTTCGTCTACGAAACCGGTGAGACGGTGAAGGCGGTGCGCCGTCCCGTCGTCATCATCACCTCGAACAACGAGAAGGAACTCCCCGACGCGTTCCTGCGCCGCTGTTTTTTCCACTACATCAAGTTTCCCGATCCGAAGACGATGACGGACATCGTCGAGGTGCATTTTCCGGGCATCAAGCAGCGCCTTGTCGGCGACGCGCTGAAGATCTTCTACGAAATCCGCGAGGTGCCGGGCCTCAAGAAAAAGCCTTCCACCTCGGAACTTCTCGACTGGTTGAAGCTGTTGATGGCCGAGGACCTGCCCGAGGACGTGCTGCGGGAGCGCGACACGCGGAAAGCGATCCCGCCGCTCCACGGCGCGCTCTTGAAGAACGAGCAGGACGTGCACCTGTTCGAGCGGCTGGCGTTCCTCGCAAGGCGCGAGGGGGCCTGAAGCGGCCGGCGAACCTGGTGTTCAGTCAAGGGGGCGCGGCGGAGTCTTCGGCCGCACGATATCCGCCTTGTATCGTCCCCCGGTCACGCGCGTGACGACGAGAAAAAGCCCCGAAAGCGCGAACAGGAAACCCGTGACGGCGAATGCGCGGATGAGCGGATTGTTGAAATTCTCCCGATCCTCATAGTCCATGATGTGCAGCATCCAGAAGAAATCGTAGAGCCGCCAGATGCGGTTTCGCCGCGCAAGAACCTCGCCGGTCTCGGGCGAGATGTAGAGCCTTGTCTCATCCCGGTCGGAAAACTCCGCGCGCCACACGGGACGCGGACCCCGATATTCCGCCGGCGGATTGTTCATCAGCGTGAGGCGCTCAAGTTCTCCCTCGCCCCTGAAATCATATTCGGCGACCTTGCGCGCGAGCGCTTCGTTGAGCGGCGACAGCTTCTCGCCGCTGTCGGCGTCGAAGAGCGCGCGGCCGTTTACGCCGGTGACGACATAGACGGGGCGGCCCTGCCATGTCTTGAGGCGAACGTCCGTCGCATGGTCGATGTCGGCGATGACGCCGCCCGGCGGAAAATAGGTTTTGGCGGCGAGTTCGACGGGCGCTTCGATCGAGGCGGCCGTCTCGCCGCGCACATGTTCGATCGGAAACCAGCTCATGATGACGCCGCTCGTCATCCATATCAGCACCTGCGCCGCGAGGATCAGGCCGAGCCAGCGATGGGTCGTTTGGATCGCGCGCTTGATCTCCATAAGGCGCTATCGCGAGGTGAGGACGCCGAGCGCGTCCGGCGATTTGAGCACCGCCTCGAAAGCGGCCCAGGGATCGGCGCCCGCCGCCTTCTCGCGCTCGATATGCGCCGCGACGAGGTCGCGCCCGATCGTGTAATTGATGACATAGGCGCGGTAGGTGTCGAAAAAGTCGATACGGCGGGCGGCGAGCGCCGGCGTTTCAAGCTTGTATTTCTCGATCAGCGCGGCGGCCTCAACGCGATCAAGGCGGCCTTCGAGATATTCGCGCGCGACGAAGGTGTCGGCGTGGGCGAGTTCGCGACGCAGTTTCGTCAGCGCCTGCAGCTTGCCGGCGAGCGCCGGATCGACGCCGGCGAGCGGAAAGAGGACGTCGCGTTCGAAGGCGAGTTTTTCCTCGTCGGAGAACGCGAGTTCGACGCCGTAATTGGCGGAACCTTCGCCGATCAGCGCCTGCGGGCTGAAGAGCGGGAGGATCGAAAATTCGATCCAGCCCTCGCCGCGGCGAAGCGTCTCGTCGACCATCAGGTTCCAGACGTGGTGCCCCGGGTAGCCTTCATGACAGCCGAGGTCGACGGCGCGGTCGAGATAGATCGGCTGGTCGACGTTGATCTCGATGACGCTCTCGAAATCGCCCTGGTACCAGTTGTACCCGCTCCACGGCTTGCCGGTGACAAACCGCAAGGTGAATTTCTCAGTTTCGGGCAAGCGGTAATGCGCAGCCGTCCGCCGCTTGCATTCGGCGATCGCTGCGTCGAACACCGGCTGAAGCTTCTCCGCGGGAATGGCGACCGCGGCGCGAAACGCGTTGAAGCGGTCGGCGAGCGTTCCCTCGCCCGGCAGCAGCGCCTCGACGGCGCCCAGCGCGGCGTCGAATTCGGCGAGCGAATAGGCGCGCGGCTCGACGCCGTAAAGAAGGCGCGCTTCCTCGTTGAACGACAGCTTCTCGCCCATCGCCATGCGGATGCGGGTGAGCGCCGCGGTCGTCAGCCCTTTGAGCCCAGCCTCGCGCGGATCGGCGCCGCCGCGCGACAGCGCATCAAGGGCGGCGAGGATCGCCTCGGCTTCCGTCTTCAGCGCATCAAGCGAAAGGTCGCCCGCCTTGGCGGCCTCGGCCCATTCGGGCGGGCCGGTATAGGCGTCGACGTAATTGGGATCGTGACGGCCGAGCGCGAGAGCGAGCTTCACGAAGCGCTGAGCCGCGCTGTCGGCGGTGACGGCCTCAGCCGGCGCGTCAGTCGCTTTCGGACCGTCGCCGCAGGACGCAACAAGCGCAAGCGCCAGCGCGGCGACGATCCGTTTCATGGATGAGCCTTAGGCGCGCGTGCCGGAGAAGGTCGACGTGCCGAACGCGCCGAGCTTCACATTGCCGCTGATCGCGTCGCCCGCGACCTTGCCGTCGAAGTCGAGCTGGATCGGCATCGGCGACGTGACCTTCGCGGACCACTTCACCGCGTCGCCGGCGACCGAGCCGTTCTCGATCGTGACTGAGCCCATATTGCCGGACATCGACCCCGTCAGGGATGCGCCGTCGGCCTTGAGTTCAAGCACGCCGCCCTGCTCGCCCATCGGCGTCTTGATCTTGAGGTTCCACTTTCCGTCAACGGCCATCGTTCACTCCCGTGTTCTGGCGCGAGAGAGCCCTCGCGCCTGTTGAAATCGCCGCCGGGAATGACAGATGACGGCGCGGGGCGCAAGCCGATACGGCAGGCGTCAGTCGATGTCCGCCGCGACGCGCAAACCCATATATTGCGCGCGCACGCCGGCGTCGATGCGGCTCCGGTTGGCGACGCGGAGGTCGGACGGCGGATTGGACCAGGCCCCGCCGCGCACCACGCGTTTTCCGCAGTCGCCTTCCGTGACCGCGCGGCCGTCGTCCGGCGCGTTGACGTAATTGTTGACATAGCAATCCGCGACCCATTCGCGGGCGTTGCCCGTCACGTCGTGCAGGCCGAAGCCGTTGGCGGCGTGCGCGCCGACCGCGGCGGGGGCCCCGGTCGCGACCTTGCCCGATTCATAGCGCTCGCCCCACCAATAGGCGGATTGGCTTCCACCGCGCGCGGCGTATTCCCACTCGGCCTCTGTCGGGATGCGGTACTTTTTCCCTGTCTTCTTGGACAACCAGGCGACATAGCGTTCGGCCTCCCGGAAGGAGACCCCGAGCGCCGGCATTGATCCGTCTACGGAATAGCCCTTGTCGGGGCAGCCGCCTTCGGCGGCGCAGGCGTTCCATTCATCGCGGGTGACTTCATAAACGCCGATCGCGAAACCCGGCACGGCGACTTCGCGCTGCGGACCTTCATAGGCGTTGCGCCCCGCCTCGCTCTCCGGCGACCCGCGCAGATAGGTTCCGCCGGGAAGGCGCGCCATCAGCGGACACGCATCGCAATCGCGGTAAGGGCCTTCGGGAGCGGCCGGCGCTTCCGGCTCCGGCGGCGCTGCGGGCTCAACGGCCGCCGGCTCGGCGGCGGCGACAGTCAACGCCGCCGTCGGCTCCGCCGTCGCCGCGTCAGCCGGAATATCGGCCGCCGGCTCGCTTGCAGGTTCCGCAGGCGCAGATTCGACAGCGGCGGCCGGGGCCGCTTCGGCG
>CAZOEB010000132.1:0-6555 GCA_964578685.1 uncultured Caulobacterales bacterium | reverse complement strand
TCACGAAAGCGACGTCCGCCGTGCGGAATTCGGCGTTGATGTCCTCAAGCTCGAAAACTTCATCATAAGGAACCTGCGCTTCGGCGAGGAGGACGTTCATGTGCCCCGGCATGCGGCCCGCGACGGGGTGGATGGCGTATTTCACCTCGACGCCGGCCGCTTTGAGCTTGTCCGCCATTTCCTTCAGCGCATGCTGCGCCTGCGCGACCGCCATGCCATAGCCGGGGACGATGATGACCTTGCCGGCGTTCTTCATGATGAAAGCGGCGTCGTCCGCCGAGCCTTGCTTGAAGGGCCGCATTTCCTCGCCGCCCTTGCCGCCCGCCGCATCCTCGCCGCCGAAGCCGCCGAGGATGACGGAGATGAACGAGCGGTTCATGCCCTTGCACATGATGTAGGAAAGGATCGCGCCGGACGAACCGACAAGCGCGCCGGTGATGATCAGCGCCATGTTCTGAAGCGTGAAGCCGATGCCGGCCGCCGCCCAGCCCGAATAGGAGTTCAGCATCGACACGACGACCGGCATGTCCGCCCCGCCGATCGGGATGATGAGAAGGAAGCCGAGGATGAACGCCGCGAGCGTCAGCAGGAAGAAGATGACCGGCGACTGCGATCCCGTCATCAGCATGCCGATCATCAGGACGATGAAGACGCCGAGGCCGAGATTGATGAGATGACGCCCGGGCAGCAGGATCGGCTTGCCGGACATTTTCTCGGCGAGCTTCAGGAAGGCGATGACCGAGCCTGAGAAGGTGATCGCGCCGATCGCGACGCCGAGCCCCATTTCGAAGATCGACTGGAGATGGATTTCGCCCGGCTCGCCGATGCCGAAGGCCTGCGGCGCGAGGAACGCCGCCCACGCGATGAACACCGCGGCGAGACCGACGAGGCTGTGAAAGAACGCCACGAGCTGAGGCATCTCGGTCATCTTCACGCGCTGCGCGACCACCGCGCCGACGCCGCCGCCTATCGCGACCGCGGAGCCCGCCAGCGCCCAGGTGACGAGGTTCTTGTTCTGCAACACGAACAGCGTCGTCACGACGGCGAGCGCCATGCCGATCATGCCGTAGCGATTGCCCTCACGCGCCGTCTCCGGCGATGAGAGCCCGCGCAAGGCGAGGATGAAGAGAACGCCCGAGACGACGTAAAGAAGCGGCGGCAGGTTGTCAGCCATTGGGGATTACGATCCCTTCTTCTTGTACATGCCGAGCATCCTCTGCGTGACGAGGAAGCCGCCGAAGATGTTGACGCTGGCGAGCGCGACCGCGAGGAATCCGAAGACCTTTGACCACAGCCCCGCGCCGGAGGCCGCGACATTCGCCCCGACCGCGATCAGGGCGCCGACGATGACCACGGACGAGATCGCGTTCGTCACCGACATCAGCGGCGTGTGCAGCGCCGGCGTCACCGACCACACGACGTAATAGCCGACGAAGATCGCAAGGATGAAGATCGCCAGAAGGTAGATGAAGTCGGACGGGCCGCCGGCGACTGCTGCCGATATCTCGTTGATGCGGTCGATCATCGACAGGGCTTGGTCGCTGGCGGCGGATAGCTGCTTGGCGGTCTCTTCTGCGGTCTCGGCCGTCTGCCGAAGCGTTTCGGCCGCCTCGGCGACATCGCGGGCGGCTTCTTCGACGGTCTGCGCAGTTGTTGTCTCGTCAGCCATCGTTCACTCCGCCGCTGTCTGGCCGCTTTCCGCCGGCGGAGCCGGCGCGAAAGTCGGGTGTACGATCTTTCCGTCGCGGGTCAGCGCGACGCCCTTGATGATGTCGTCGTTCCAGTCGGGCTCGAAGGCCTTCGTTTCCTTGTTCACGAAGGCCGAGACAAAATTGAAGAGATTGCGCGCGTATAGGTTGGAAGCGTCCTGCGCGAGGCGCCCCGGCACGTTTTCAAAGCCGATGATGATGACGCCGCCGACGTCGATGACTTCGCCGCGCCGCGACAGCTCCACATTGCCGCCCTGCTCGACCGCCAGATCGACGATGACGGAGCCCGGCGCCATGGCGCGCACCATTTCCGCTGTCACGAGTCGCGGCGCCGGCCGGCCGGGAATGAGCGCGGTCGTGATGACGATGTTCTGCTTGGCGATGTGCTTGCCGACGAACTCCGCCTGACGGCGCTTGAAGTCGTCGGTCATTTCCTTGGCGTAGCCGCCCGCCGTCTCGGCGTCTTTCATCGCCGCTTCATCGACGGTGACGAAAGTCGCGCCGAGGCTCTCGACCTGCTCCTTCGCCGCCCAGCGCACGTCGGTCGCGGAAACGACCGCGCCCATCCGCCGCGCTGTGGCGATCGCCTGCAGGCCGGCGACGCCGGCGCCCATGATGAAAACCTTCGCCGGCGCGATCGTGCCGGCCGCCGTCATCATCATCGGCATCGCACGCCCGTAATAGGCGGCGGCGTCGATGACGGCCTTGTAGCCGGCTAGGTTCGACTGCGAGGAAAGCACGTCCATCGACTGCGCGCGGGTGATGCGCGGCATCAGGTCCATCGCGAAGAGTTCGACGCCCGCCGACGCCGCGGCGCCCAGCACATCCTTTGCGCCATGCGGATTGACGATCGCCGCAATGCGTTGGCCGGGCCGGTATATGCCGAAGTCGTTCGCGTCCGGCGCGCGGACCTTCAGAATGAGGTCCGCGCCTGAAACAGCCTCGGCGGCGTTCATTGCGATTGTCGCGCCCGCTTCCTGGAACGTATGGTCCGGAAAATTGCAGGCCTCGCCCGCGCCGCGTTCAACGACGACGCCGGCGCCGGCGGCGATGAATTTCTTGACGGTTTCAGGGGACGCCGCGACGCGCGACTCGCCCGCCCGGGTTTCACGAAGGACAGCGATCTTCATCGACGCTCCCGGGGTTGCAGCCTAAAGGCGGGGTTAGTGCGAGAAGAAGGTCTTCGCCACCCACCAGACGAGAAGGTAGGTCGCGATGAACCACAAGACCGCCCACCAACCGTTGCCCATGACGAGCTGCGTGAAGAACATTGCAAGGCCCATGGTCAGCGGAACGCCGACCTGCGCCGAGTTCTTCATGATGCCTTCATAGATCTTGCGGTGCTCAGCAGCATCAGCAAGGCGCTGTTTCGCATCGTCGGCGGTCGCCATCAGACAGTCTCCAAACCGAAAAACCGGCGGTTTTCTGGCCTAATTCAGAGGCATGGGCAAGGGGAGCCTCGCGCGGCGCGATCGGACGCTCGGTGCGTCAGAGATTGCTTTGCGTGTATTTTTGCGTCTCGCCCGCTAGGATGGGTCGGCGATCAGGCTTGGGGGAAAAGATGTCGCAGCGCCGCGCACTCAGGAACAAGCTGCGGCGCTCGCCGCTCTTGGTGATCGGCCCGATCGCAGGATTTGTGGCCCTTGGCGCCGCCGGAGCCTCCGCGGAAACCTTGCGCGTGCTGACGATGGGGCTTGGCGACGGCTCGGTCGCCGGCGGCCCGATAACCTGCAACGCCTCCGGAGCGCCGGCATGCGACGCGATGACGGCGTCGGGGGCGAGCGTGCTTCTCACCGCGACGCCGGGCGCGGGCGCCGTCTTCGCCGGATGGGGCGGCGATTGCCCGGACGTCGATCCGACGACGCCCGACAACCAGTGCCGGGTCGCGATGACCGCCTACCGCTCGGTGCGCGCGCGTTTCGACCTTGCAGCCCCCGTCGCTTCGCTGACGCCGGCGCAAATCTCGGATGTTGAAGACGCCCGCAGCGGGATCGGCGATTTTCTCGCCGCAAATCCGTCGATCAACTCGACCGCGAAGTTCATCGCGGCGCTGCCGGAGGAATATCGCCGCAACTGGATCCTGATGCCGCGCTCCGAGAGCCTTCAGGTCGGCACGGCGGAGGCGCCAAGAGTTCTGTTGCCGAGCGCGAATGGCGAGAACGCCTTCGCCGTTGCGCTAGAGCTTGGTCCGCTTCAGTCTTATCCAGGCTCGCACCATAACGCCGTCGAGTTCATGCAGTGGGATGCGGCGAAGAAATCGTTCCGCTTTCACGAAATCGTCCTCGCCGACATTCCGGCGCATGACGACGCCGACCCGGCGACGCCGGGCTTGCAGCCGCGATTTCCGGCGCGCACCGCCCCCAGCGTCGGCATCGACAATACGATGTGCGCGGCGTGTCATTCGACGCGCAATGTCCTCAATCGCGGAACGACGCCCGGCACTGACGGGATCGCGCACAGCATTCCCGTCAAAATGAAACCTAACTGGGACGCCTATGACAGCTGGGGCGGCATGCTCGCCTTCAACCGCGACCGCATTTATAAAGGATCAGCAGAAGCGGCGGCCTTCCGCGCGCTTTTCAATCCGTGGTCATGGCAGGGAAATCCGGGCGCGCGTCGGATCATTGAGCAGTTGCAGTTGCAGCCGCCGGGCGTGCCGGACGGCTCATCGCTGCTGACGCGCAGGCACAATAACGACTATGGCACAGCGACAACCTTCGTCATCGCTGACGACCGCATCACGCGCCTTGAAGCGGGCGGCGCCGATGATGGGCGCATCGTATTCGGCTTTGACGATCCGGGTCCGCCGGTGACCATCGAGCCGCAGCCGACCGGAACGGCTTCGACCACGATCGCCTACGCCTTCGACCGCCGGGCTGGATCCGGCGGGTCAACCGTGTTGCGCAATGAAACGCTCGTGCCGGAAGCGCCGGCGACGACGCCGAAATCGGATTTCGTGACCCTTCATCACTCCGTCTCGCCGCGCTCCGATGTCGGCCGGGGCGTATTGTTCCTGGCGCAGATGAGCGACGGGCCGAACGCCGAGCGCGTCGCCGACGAGGTGAAGACGCACCGGTTTGCAACGGGCGGAACGCCGATCGACGTGCGCGCGCTGGCGCTCGCCATATCCTCCCAGTGCATCACCCACACCGGCGGCGCCGCCATTACCGACACGCAGGATATCTCGCCGGCGCTGTCGCCCGCCGCGCGGGCGTTTTTTGACGCGCGCAATGGTATGTCTTTCAACGACGTCCATGACGACACGCTGCGCCGCCAGCAAAGCTTGCCCCTGCGCAAGGCGGACATCCAGAAGCTGACGCTGCACCGCGCCGGCGATCACTATGTTTTTGACGAGAACGGTCCCGGCGCGCCGCCCGCGGCCGAGCCGCTGAACGGCCTCATCGACGCCTATGGCGCGGCGACATCGGGCGTCGCCGGCGGAAGCGGCGGCGGCGACACCGGCTTTCCGCGGTTGCGACAGGAGATTTTCCGCCGGCCGATTGATCGCGGCGGACCGGACGCAACCGTGATGGGCGGGGCGATCGTCGACCGTGAGAGCTACGCGTTCGGCGCCTCCAACAACACCGCATCAATCGCGTTGTTCCGCTATTTCCTCGAGCCGCTGGGCGTTTCCGTCGACAAATGGTCGACCGGGGTCAGGGGCCGCTCGCGCAGCTATACTTTTTCGGCGTCCTTCGGCTCCTATATGGCGGCGATGGCGGCCAACGGCCCGGAGTCGATCCGCGGCAGCCTCGGCCTGCCCGACCTCGTCGAAGACCCGGCGACGCCTGGCGTGATCGACACGACGGCGGCGTGCGGCGCGATCATGCCGCTTGTCAGCGCGACGCTTTCATCCCTGCCGGCGCCCGATGCGCTCCCGACCTTCACGGACGTTCAGCGCATCCTCAACAAGAGCTGCATCGAGTGCCATGGCGGCCTCGGCTATCCGCCCTATCGAAGCTACGGCGACGTGATCAATTTCGCGGAGAACGAAACGCCGGCGCCGGGCGAGCGGCGCTTGTGGCGCTCGCTGTCGATGGTGCGCTCGCTGACCGGAACGCCCTCCTGCCCGCCTTCCGCGCCGGCGTGTCCCATCGGTTCGGGTACGGATCTTTCGTCGAGCTATCTCTACCAGCTCATCACCGACCGCGGAAATCTGGCCCACCCCTATAACCCGGCCGAGCCCTATGATGCGGCGAACCCAGACAACCCGGTCGATCCGGATGTCGCTGATGAACGCTGCCGCGAAGGGCTGATGCCGTGCGGCGGCCCGCCGCTGTCGAAGACCGATATCGAAACGATCCGCCGCTGGATCGTCGGCGGGCGCGCGAACACCGAGGGCGATCCGCATATCCGGACGGTCGACGGCAAGCGCTATGACTTCCAAGCCGCGGGCGAGTTCACGCTCCTACGCGGGGAAGACATGGAATTGCAGGCGCGGCAGACGCCCGTTCCGACCGCCGCGCCGCTCCCTGACCCCAATACGGGCCTCTCGGTCTGCGTCAGCGTCAACAGCGCGATCGCCCTGCGCGCCGGGCAGAACCGCGTCACCTATCAGCCGGACCTTGCGAACGTGCGCGAGCCGAGCGGCGGCGCGGCGCCGCTGGTGCTGCGGGTTGACGGCAGGCCGGTCGATCTCACGGCAGGCCCCTACGCCCTGACCTCCGGCGGGCGCGTCATCAGCACGAACGCGCCGGGCGGCGTCGAGGTGCAGATGCCGGGCGGCACGAGCGTCGTCATCACGTCGGGGCGCTGGAGCGCGCACAATATCGACTTCATGAATGTCGATGTCCGCCACGCGCGCGCCAATGAGGGCGTGATGGGCGCGATCGCGCCGGGCGGCTGG
>CAZOEB010000131.1:0-6571 GCA_964578685.1 uncultured Caulobacterales bacterium | reverse complement strand
CATGCTGGCGGCGTTCGGCGTCGCGGGCCTGAAGCGCGCGGCCGCGTCCGCGCCGTCGATGACGGCGATCTATCTCGCCTGCGCGGCGTCGGCGGCGTCGATCCTCATCAGCCGCACGATCACCTCGCAGACCGGAAACCTCGCGATGATCTTTGTACTGATCGCCGCCTTCGCCGGCGCGCAGGCGGCGAACAATGCGCGCCGGCGGAGGGGAATCTAACGCAGCTCGGCGAGGCGGTCGCGCACCGACCGGTCATGGAGCGCGGTCAGCGTCGGGCTCGCCGCGCCGGCGACGAAGTCGTCGAGGAGGTCCGCGGCGCAAGCCTCATCGGCTTTCTGCACCCAGATCGGCCGGCGCCCGTTGGTGGCGCAGGCCGCTTCCGCGCGCTCGGCCATGCGCTCATAGAGCGCTTCAGGGTTGCTGAGCTCGGAGGCATGAAAGGCGAATTCGATCTCGGCGGCGCCGGCGGCGGTTGCAAATCCGGCAAGCGCGGCGGCGACGACGAGCGCGAAGGACGAACGAGGGGCAAGCGTCTTCATGGCTGTTCTCCAAGGAGTCTTTTGGCGCCCTCTGATCCGGCTTTTCCTCGTGTCAGCGGTTTGCGCTCAGACGCGGATCAGCCGATGAGCGGGATCATCGCGCGGCCTTTGCGCATTGGCGATTCTGTTCGCCTTGTGCGGAGCGCCGCTCGTCTTGTTCGCGCACGCTTCGTCGCAAAAATTGAGGAACACCGCCTGATGAGCGTCAAAGGAAAGTGGGCGCTGGTGACCGGCGCCTCGGCCGGCATCGGCGAAGCGTTTGCAGCGGCGCTCAGCAGCCGCGGTGCAAACCTGATCTTAACCGCCCGGCGCGTCGAACGCCTCGACGCGCTGGCGGCGGCGCTGCGCGCCACGCACGGCGTCGAAACGCTCGTCATCGCCGCCGATCTTGCGCAGGCGGGCGCGCCAGAGAAAATCGCCGCGGCGATCAAGGCCGCGGGCAAGCCGGTCGACATTCTCGTCAACAACGCCGGGTACGGACAACCCGGACATTTCGAGGAAGTCGGCTGGGCGACGCACCGCGACTTCATCGAGCTGATGATGACGTCCTACGCCCATCTCGTTCATCTCTTCCTGCCGGGCATGCAAGCGCGCGGCTTCGGGCGCATCATCAACGTCGCCTCGGTCGCAGGGCTCGTGCCGGGCGCGGCCGGCCATACGCTTTACGGCGCAGTGAAGGCGTTTCTCGTCAGCTTCTCGCAGTCGCTCGCGGCTGAAAATATCGACAAGGGCGTCAACGTCTCAGCGCTCTGTCCCGGCTTCACCTTTTCGGAATTTCATGACGTCAACAACACGCGCAGCCTTGTCTCGGCGCTGCCGCGCTACATGTTCATGGAAGCGCGGCCCGTCGCGGAGCAGGCGCTGGGCGCCGTCGAGCGCGGCCATGTCGTGTTCGTGCCCGGCCTCTGGAACAAGTTCGTCGTGTGGCTGATGAAGGCGCTGCCGCGCCCGTGGGCCGCGAAGATGGTCTTGCAGCAGTCGCAGAAATTCAGGCTGCGGGTTGAGGACTAAGCCGTCGTATCGACATGGGCGCCGTTCGGCGCCCCGTTCGCCGGCTCCCCGGTCGAGACGACCACCATCGCCGCGCGCAGCACGCGGTCGCCGATGATGAAGCCCGTCTGCGCGGTTTCGGCGACATGGCCGGCGGGGACGCCGGCGGCCGGCGCCTGCGCGACCGCCTGATGGAGGTTCGGGTCGAATTTCTCGCCCTTGGGGTCGATCTTCTTGACGCCGTGGCGTTCGAGCGCGGCGATAAGCGAACGCTCGGTCATCCGGACGCCCGCGGCGAAGCCGGAGAGCGTCTCGGGGCTCGCCTCGGCAGGGTCGGGCGGCAGCGTCTGCAGCGCGCGGTCGAATATGTCGGCGACATTGACGAGGTCGCGCGCGAAGGAGGCGATGGCGTAGCGGCTCGCGTCCTGCTTTTCGCGATCGGCGCGCCGGCGCGTGTTCTCAAGCTCGGCGGCGAGGCGGAGGATGCGGTCATTAAGCGCAGCCACCTCGTCTTCGAGCGCGGCGATTTTCTCCGCGTTCGCGTCGGCGGATCGGGTCTCGGCGTTCTCTTCCGGCTGGCCGTCGTCCGGCTGGCCGTCGTTCGGCGCGTAATCGGGGTCGCTCGTCATGGGGCGTTGCGGGTCTCTTCTTGTCGCGTGGAAGGGCCGATGTACGGGCCCGGAAGAGCTATTTCAACCGGCGGGAGACGACGCCGGCGGCGTAGTCGACGATAGGGATGATGCGGGCGTAATTCAGCCGCGTCGGGCCGATGACGCCGAGAACGCCGACAATGTTGTTCGCCCCGTCGCGATAGGGCGCGACGACGACTGAGGAGCCGGAAAGGGAGAAGAGGCGGTTCTCCGAGCCGATAAAGATCTTCACGCCCTCGGCCTCGCGCGCGGCGTTGAGGACCTCGATCACGTCGCGCTTTCTTTCGAGGTCGTCGAACAGCATCCTGACGCGCTCAAGGTCCGCGCCTGCGCCGTCATCGAGCAGGCGTCCGCGCCCGCGCACGATCAGCGACGTGCGTTCGGCGCTCGAAATCTCGGCGACGCCGTCGGCGACGAGGCGCGCGGTCAGTTCGTCGAGCGCGGCCTTGTTCTCATCGATTTCTTTCAGGATCGCCTCGCGCGCCTCGCTGATCGTTCGGCCCTTGAGGCGCGCGGCGAGATAGTTTCCCGCCGAGGTGACGCCGGACACGGTGAGGCCCGGCGGCGTCTTCATGACGCGGTTCTCAACGCGCCCGTCTTCGAACACCAAGACAGCGAGCGCCTCGCCGGGGTTCGTCGGCACGAATTCGATATGGCGCAGCGGCGCTTCGATTTTAGGCGCGACGACAAGGCTCGCCGCCTTGGTGAGGCCGGAGAGCTTCGCCGCGGCCTGTTCGAGAACGGTGCCGGCGTTTTCCTCCTCGCCCGCGACGTCGAGCGCGCGGCGCTCGTCATCGGACAGATCGCCGAGCTGGAGCAGGCTGTCGACGAACAGGCGAAGGCCCATCTCTGTCGGCAAGCGCCCTGCCGAAATATGCGGCGCGTGCAGAAGGCCGAGATCGGTCAGATCCGCCATCACATTGCGGATCGTCGCCGGCGACACGGCGATGCGCCGGTCCTGGGACAGCGTGCGCGAGCCGACCGGCTCGCCGGTCTCAAGGTAAGATTCGACGATCTGCCGGAAAATCTCGCGCGAGCGCGCGTCGAGATCGGAAAGAACGCTCATACGCTGATAAATAAGGTGGGTTGCGGGCTTGGCCAATGTCCAAGGGCCGCCGCGGCGGACGTACCTTGCAGCGGCCTTACGGGATCACAATCGCCGGCTCCGCTGGGAAGCGCCTTCCGCCGAGAAGGGCGGCGCGCTGCGCCGGATCAGCGAGCGCGGCGGCGAGGTCGGCGCGGGCCGCGTCCTGCGACATCGTCGCACCGCCCAGCCGGTCGCGGGCGATGACGAGCACCCGCCGCTGATAGGCGGTCGCGGCGCCGGTGTCGTCCGCTATGCCTTCCGCGTGCTGGCCGAGATCAACGCCGAAAACGACGGTCTCGCCGCAGTCAGGGCGACCTGCGAGCCAGCGTTGCGCCGCCTCAGCCGCCGCCCGGGCGCGAAGCCTCGACCGCTCGGCGTTGCGTTTTGCGGGACCTTCTTCCGAGGCGGAGCCGGTCACGCCGACCCATGCCTTTCCGCAGAGGAGCGATGCGTCCGTTTCGTCCGTGAACGGTCTTTCGGACGACATCCAGACAGGGCGCCCGTCGCGGATCAACGGGTCTTTGAAGCCCCAGTCGAAGCGCGTTTCGCCGAAGACGTACGCTCCCTGTTGCGCCTCAAGGGCGGGCGGCGCCTCTCCGCCCGCAAGGTCCTCGTCGATTTCCGCTGCAAGCGGCGCTTCAGGCGCCACAGCGACCGCAACCGGGAACTCGGGCGTCGGCGCCGGCGCACAGCGCAGCGCCAACCAGACGAGCGCCAGCGACAATATGATGAGGACAAGCGGCAAGGATTTCGGGAATCCGCGCCGGCGGAAGCGCCGGTCGTCATCCTCGTCCTCCTCGCGCGCGATGAAAGCGAGAAAAGCGGTCAGCACGCCGAGAGCGCCGAAGAGCACGGCGCCGGCCGCGGCGAGGAAGCAAAGGAGCCCCGGCGCCGGACCCGCGAGCAACACCTCAAAGAGGTCAGCGGCTTCGCGGCCCACGGCGCGCGCCACAATAAGGGCCCCTGCGACCACCATGATCGCCGCGAGTATGGCGGCGGCGATTGCCCGGACCGGCGTCATTCCGACCCCCGCAGAACTCCCGGCCTGGCAGGGACGCCGGGCCGCAGCCAAAGGTTAACGGCGCGCGGCCGAAATGCAAAGCGGCCGCGGGCGGGCTCACTATTCCGGCTTCACGAAGCGCAGCGCCATGCGGTCGCTTTCCCCGATCGCGGCGTAAGGCGCGCTGTCGAAGGCCGGGTTCGGATCCTGTCCGGCGGGCGAGGTCCGAAGGTTCGGCGGCAGCGTCCAGACGCCGAAGGGGTGGTCGCGGTCATCCGCGGGATTCGACAGAATCTCCGAACGCGCATCGAGCTTGAACCCGGCGCGCGTCGCCGCGTCGATGACGAAGGCTTCCGTGACGTAGCCCGTCGCGGCTTTCGGGTCCTGCACGGTCCCTTCCGCATTGCGGTGCTCTTCGATGGCGAGAACACCGCCGGGTTTCAGCACCGCGAAGGCTTGCGCCAGCACCTGGTCGAGCGTTCCGGCCGACATCCAGTTGTGAATGTTGCGCCCGTTGAGGACCAAATCGACCGAGGCGGGTTCGCCGAGGCTTGTCGTCTTGGCTCCGAAATTGACGAAGGCGACCTTGCCGTAAAGCGCTTCATCGGCGAAGCGCGCCTCAAACCGGGCGCGGCCGTCGCGCGCGCCCTGCGAGAGGTCCGGATTGCCGAGATCGGCGGCGGTCGCGATGTAGCGGCCGCCCGTCATGCGCGCGTAAGGCGCGAGGATCTCCGTCCAGTAGCCGCCGCCTGGCTGCAATTCGAGCACGGTCATGCCTGGCTTCAATCCCCAGAAGGCGAGCGCCTCCGCGGGCTTGCGCCACTCATCGCGCGCGACATTCGACGGCGTGCGCCAGGCGCCGGCGACCGCCTCCGCGAGCGCCGTATCGGCTTTGGCGGGCGCTTCGGCCGCGGCGTCCTTCGACGCCGTCGCGGATGCGCAGGCGGCGAGCGAAACAAGCGCCGTTGCGGCGAGTGCGAGCTTGACAAGTTTCATGACGGGTTCCCCTTGTTGAGCGTTTGACAGCGTCTCTAATCGGCGTTCGGCGTCGGGTGAAGGCCGCGCCCGCTGACAATTTCGTCATCGCCGGCGCCCGCCTCGACTTTCGGGGGGGCGGCCTTTAGGGCTCTCGCGCAGCAGCCGGAGTCTCCTCGATGCGCCCGTCAGGCCGGACCTTCAACGAAATGCGCGCCGTCAGCCTCGAACCGGGCGTCGCCAAGCACGCCGAGGGCTCGTGTCTCGTCAAATTCGGCGACACCCATGTCCTCTGCACGGCCTCGTGGGACGAGATGACGCCGCCCTGGCTCCGAGGGCAGGGGCGGGGCTGGGTCACCGCCGAATACGGCATGTTGCCGCGTTCGACCCATGAACGAATGAAGCGCGAGGCGAAGGGCGGGCAATCGGGGCGCACACAGGAAATCCAGCGCCTCATCGGCCGCGCGCTGCGCGCGGTGGTTGATCTGAAGGCGCTCGGCGAACGGCAAATCCTGATCGACTGCGACGTCCTGCAGGCGGACGGGGGCACCCGCACCGCCTCGGTCACCGGCGCCTGGGTGGCGCTTGCTCAGTGTTTCAAATGGGCGACCGCGAACGGCGTCATCAAGACAAACCCGCTGATCGACTCGGTCGCTGCGGTCTCCTGCGGCATCGTCAACGGCGCACCGGCGCTCGACCTTGATTACGCCGAGGATTCAAACGCCGGCACCGACGCCAATTTCGTCATCACCGGCAAGGGCGGCCTTGTCGAAGTGCAAGGAACCGCCGAGGGCGCGCCCTTCTCCGACGAACAGTTTCTCGCGCTGCTCGGCCTTGCCCGCGCCGGCTGCACCGATCTTGCGCGGCGCCAACGCGAGGCGGTTTAAGGCGCTCGGCGAAGCGGCAGGCCCGAAGGCCCATAACCGCTTTCGGCCCCGGCGGGGCGAGCCCTTCCGGGTCGGCCGACCGTTTCTTTCCAGAAACGAGAAATCTCGTCGGCGTCCCTTGCGTTCGCTTCGTCCGAACGCCATACATGCAAAAAATCGCAGTCATGCAGTTTCGCAATAACGAGAATGTGAAGGGATCATGCCGCACCGCGCCGTTCTCGCCCGCGAGCTTGCGGACCTTCTGAAAGTGATGGCGCATCCTGACCGGGTGCGGCTCGTTGAAGAGCTGCGGACCGACAGCCTCGACGTGACGGCGCTGGCGGAGCGCCTCGGCATCCCGCCGACGCGCGCATCCCAGCATCTCGCGCTCCTCAAGTCCCATCGCATCGTCGCCGAGCGCCGCGACGGACGACACCATCAATACAGCCTTGTCGACCGCACG
>CAZOEB010000130.1:0-6729 GCA_964578685.1 uncultured Caulobacterales bacterium | reverse complement strand
GCGCGCTTCATCTTCTTGATGCGCCGCCGGATCGCCGAGCGCGAGCGCCCGGTCACCGCCATGGTCTCCCATTCGGGCGGCACCGGCGCGTTTTCGGAACGCAGGATGAGCACCGCGTCGCCGTTCTTGAGCGGCGTCCTCAGCGGCTTGGAGACGCCGTTGATTTTTGCGCCGATCGTCGTGTCGCCGACATCGGTATGGACGGCGTAAGCGAAGTCGAGCGCCGTCGCGCCCTTCGGCAGCGCGATCACGCGGCCCTTCGGCGTGAAGCAGAAGACCTGATCCTGAAATAGTTCGAGCTTGGCGTAGCGCAGCGCTTCTTCAGGGTCGTCCCCTTGCGCGAACATTTCGACGAGGCGGCGCGGCGTTTCATAGGGGTCGTATTGTCCGGATCCGGAGTATTCAACGCTCGCCTTCGTCGCGCCGCGGTCCTTGTACTGCCAGTGCGCGGCGACGCCGCGTTCGGCCTGTTCATGCATGGCGTGGGTGCGGATCTGAATTTCGATGCGCTGATGCCCGCCGTCATGGCGCGGCGGTCCGATCACCGCGGTATGGATGGACCGGTAATCATTGGGCTTGAACGCCGAGATGTAGTCGTCGAATTCCGACGGGATCATCCGCCATGTCGAATGAATGACCCCGAGCGCGCGATAGCAGTCCTCAACCGTGTCGACGATGACGCGAAAGGCGTAGATGTCGGCGAGTTCGTCGAAAGAGACGTTCTTGGTCTGCATCTTGCGCCAGATCGAATAGGGCCGCTTTTCGCGGCTCCACACTTCCGCCTTGATGCCCGCCGCCTCCAGCTTCGCCTGGAGGACCTGCCGGAGTTCGACGACGCCCGCGCCGATCGTTTTCTGAAGGGTTTCAAGCTTTCCCGTGATCGTCTCATAAGCGTGCGGCATCAGCTCTTTGAACGCCCGCTCTTCAAGCTCTTCGCGGAAGCGCTGGACGGCGATTCGCCCGGCGAGCGGCGCGTAGATCTCCATCGTCTCCTGCGCGACTTTCTTCCGTTTCTCGGGGTCCGGCACGTGATGGAGCGTGCGCATGTTGTGGAGGCGGTCCGCGAGCTTGACCAGCAGGACGCGCACGTCGTCCGCCATCGCGACGACGAGCTTCCGGAAATTTTCCGCCTGCTTGGAGGCTTCAGATTTCAGTTCGATCTTCGACAGCTTCGTCACGCCGTCGACGAGATGCGCGATCTCCGGCCCGAATCGCGCCTCGATGTCGTCGACGGTGACGTCGGTGTCTTCGACGACGTCGTGCAAGAGCGCGGTCACGACCGAAGCGGGGTCCGCTTTCAGGTCGGCCAGAATGTCGGCGACCGCCAACGGATGGATGAAGTACGGATCGCCGGATTTTCGCGTCTGGTCGCCATGCGCCACCATCGAGAACACATAGGCGCGGTTCAACAGCTCTTCATCCACCTTCGGGTCGTAAGCGCGGACCTTCTCGACGAGCTCATGCTGGCGGATCAGGTCGCCGCCTGACGCCGCCGGCGCTTTAGGAGAAGCCGCAGGAGGCGGCGGCGCGTCCGTTGCCGGCGGCCGGCCGCTCCGGTCTTTCGCCGCGAGGAGAGCCGCCGAAGGATCAGGCGACGCTGCAATTTCTTCCGGATACGTCTCATTCATGGGCGAAGGCCGCTCTGCCGTCTTGACGGATGACGGCGCGCGAGCCTTCGCCGCTTTCCGGCCGTCGTCGCGTGCGTTATCCGCCATTTCGGCCTGACCGCCTCCTCAAAGCGGCGTGCGCCCGGCGGCAGCCGGGCCCGGAAGATCAGCCCTTCGGCAAAGATTGCGGCGTCGTCATCCCGGCCGCCTTGATCTGCGCGATGAAGTCTTCCTGGCTGGTGCGGTCGAATTCCGGCGCATCGGCCTTTTCGATCGCCGCAGCGCCCGCCGCTTCGTCATCGACATTGAACTGCTTCTGCAGAGAGACGATGAGGTCTTCGCGCAGCCCGTCGGTGTCGAGGCCCCCATCGGCGATCTCACGCAGAGCCACGACCGGATTCTTGTCCTTGTCGCGGTCGACGAGCAGCGGCGCGCCCGAGGAAAGAACGCGCGCACGGTGCGCCGCCAGCAGCACGAGATCGAAACGGTTCGGCACTTTCTCAACGCAGTCTTCGACAGTGACGCGCGCCATCAGGAAGGCTCCTCACGGGGAAAAAAGGCGCGGCCCTTTCTGAGGGGCCCGCCGGACCTTTGCAGATAGCGGTTCGGCGTCGCCAAGACAACCGCTGCAGCGCAAAAAAGGTGCGTCAGGCGGTCACCTGCGCCAGCATTTCCTTGACCATCCGGCCAGACCGCGGGCTTCGGAATTCCGGAGCGATCTCAGCAAGCGGCGTCAGCACGAAATCCCGGACCTCAAGCCCCGGATGCGGCAGGACCGGCGGCCCGGCCTGAAGGATCGGACCATAGGCGAGAAGGTCGAGGTCGAGGGTTCGCGGGGCGTTCCGGCGTTCCCGCCGCCGGCCGAAGGCTGCTTCGACGGCGTGAAGGCCGGCCAGCACTTCCGTCGGCCCGGGGCCCGGGCGCAGGATCGCGGCCGCATTGACGAAAGGCGGGTCTGCTGGATCCGGCCAGGCTGGGAACTGATGAAGGCCGGACCGCCGCACAACCCCGAAACAGGCGTCAAGCGCACGAAATGCGAGTTCGATCACGTCTTGCGGCGCTCGGCCGCAGAAAGGGAGACTTGATCCTAATCCTATCAGAATCACGTATTTAACTCGATACCACTGACGTGCCGGCGCATAGTGTTCGCTTGTTCCGTAGCGTTTTCACCGGGCTGACCTGAGGCTTCAATGAACGGTTTTCTGGGCATGCGCGAGTCTGAAAAGACCGCGCTCTTCATCGACGGCGCAAATCTTTACAAGGCGGCGAGGGCCTTGGGATTTGATATGGACTACAAGAGCTTGCTGGCGAAATCTCGCGCCGCCAGTCAGCTCGTCAGAGCCTATTACTTCACTTCGATGCAGGAGGACCGGGAGCAGGATTATTCCCCTCTCCGGCCGCTTGTCGATTGGCTGGACTATAACGGCTACACGATGGTGACGAAGCTCGCGCGGGAGTTCACCGACGCGACTGGCAAGAAGCGCTTCAAGGGTTCGACCGACATCGAACTCGCCGTCGAGTTGATGGTGCTCGCCCCCAAGCTCGATCACATCGTGCTCTTCACGGGCAATGGAGACTTCCGGCGCGTGATCGAGGCTGTGCAAAGTCAGGGCGTGCGCGTCAGCGTCGTCTCGACCATCAAGTCGCAGCCGCCGATGGCGTCGGACGAGCTTCGACGGCAAGCGGACCGCTTTTTCGACCTTGCCGACCTCGAAAAGGACATCGGGCGCACCGGCGGCGCCCCGAAAAGAGCAAGGCCCGCTGCGAGCCCCAGCGGCGAAGTTGATTACGAAAGCGATTTCGAGGACGATCTTGAAGACGTCGATTGACGGGCGTGCGAGACGATGAATCGGGCCGCGGCGCTTCGCCGGGCGCCCGCCTCTGAGGCCGCCGCCCCTGAACCGTCGAAAGCCTGTCCGCTGTGCCCGCGTCTCGTCGCCTACCGGACGGCGAATGAGGCCGCGTACCCTGCCTATTTCAACGGTCCTGCGCCGTCTTTCGGCCCGGCGGACGCGCGGCTCCTGATCGTCGGCCTTGCGCCGGGCCTTCACGGCGCGAACCGCACCGGGCGCCCTTTCACCGGCGATTACGCCGGCGATCTCCTTTACGCGACGCTCGCGAAATTCGGGCTCGCGTCGGGGACCTATCAGGCGCGCCCCGATGACGGCCTTTCCTTGAACGCTGCAATGATCACCAACGCCGTTCGCTGCGCGCCCCCCGAAAACAAGCCGACGCCGGCGGAGATCAAGTCCTGCCGGCCGTTTCTCTCGGCGCGAATCGCCAGCCTGCCGCGGCTGAAGGCGATCGTCTGTCTCGGCCGCATCGCCCATGATGCGACGCTCGCCGCGCTCGGCGTCCCGGCGCGCAGCGCGCCCTTCGCGCACGCCGCGGAACACGCGCTTCCCGGAGGGCTTTTCCTGTTCGACAGTTATCATTGCTCGCGATACAACACGAACACCGGCCGCCTGACGCCAGCGATGTTTGAGCGCGTCTTCGAAGCGGTGACACGGCGCCTCGCCTCGCGCCTGACGGAGTAACGATTGACCCGAAACTGGGGCATTCCGGCGAAGGATGGGCCGTTCCGCCGCGCGCGGAACGCCAAGCCGCTGTTGTCGCTTGGAATCACCGCCGTCTACGGGATCATCGGCGCGGCGCTGGCGGCGTTGAGTTTCACCGAAGCGCGCGACATCCTGACCGGCCTTTTCCGCGGCTGGTCGATCGCCCCGGCGATCGTCGCCGCCGGGCTCGGCTGCTGGCTCTACATCTATATCGCGTGGCCGCGCTTCGCCGCGCAGTTCCAGGGCGGCGACGAATTTCCCGACCTCCTGCGCTTTTACGCGCGCGCCGCGATTGCGCTCGTCGTCCTGCTGCTCGCGGTGAAGTTCGCCAACATTGTCGTCGGGCCGACGATCGGCGGCATGCTGCTTTGCCTTTCCGGCGGCGCAGCCGCGGCGGCGGCTTTCCAGACCGTGATGCTGTTCGTTCCCCCTGGGGATCCGGGGGCCGGCGCGCCGAAGACCTGAACCATGACGGACATCTCCGATACTGACGCCGCCGCGGCGCGCGCTGACGCCGACCGCGGATCGAGCTTCGCCGCAGACCTCGCCCGCGACGCCGAACATCGGGCCAAAGCGCGCACGGTGAAGCCGCTCTTGCGGCTTGCGCCTTTCGTGCTGCGCTACAAGGGCCTCCTCGCCGCCTTCGCGCTGTTCCTCGTGCTCGCTTCCGCGCTGACGCTCTTGCTGCCCGCAGCGTTCAGGCTCGTCGTCGACTGCGGCTTCGCTTCCGCCCCGGGCGAGGCTGTCTGCAAACGGATCAATGTCGGCGACGATCTCACCGGCTATTTCCTCGCCGGCTTCGCGGTCGCCGTGCTGCTCGGCCTTGCAAGCGCGATGCGCTATTATTTCGTCAGCCGTCTCGGCGAGCGCGCCGTCGCCGACATCAGGATGCGCGTCTACGACCATCTGCTCGGCCTCAGCCCCTCCTTTTACGTCAATGTGCGCACCGGCGAGGTGCTGTCGCGTCTGACGACCGACACGACGCTCATCGAAACGCTCGTCGGCTCGTCCATCTCGATCGCGCTCCGGACCACGGCGACGACGATCGGCGCGATCGTCCTGATGTTCTTCGTCAGCTGGAAACTCGCGCTGATGATGCTCGCCGTCGGCCCCTTGATGCTGGCGCCGATCATTCTTTCGGGCCGACGCGTGCAGCGCCTCTCGCGCGCCAGCCAGGACAGCCTCGCCGGCGCCTCGGCCCGGGCGAGCGAAAGCCTCGGCGCCATCGAGACCGTGCAGGCTTTCACGCGCGAGTCCGAGGAAAGCGCGCGCTTTCACGAGGCGGTCGAAAAGACGTTCAAGGTCGCGCTCGACCGCATCACCGTGCGCGCCTTGCTGACCGGCGTCATTTTCACCTTCATTCTCGGCGGCCTTATCGCCGTCCTCTGGTTCGGCGCGACGCAGGTGCAGTCGGGCGCCCTCACCGCCGGCGCCATGACGCAGTTCGTCATGTACGCCTTCGTCGCCGTCTCGGGCGCCGGCATGCTCACCGAAACCTACGCCGAAGTGATGCGCGCGGCGGGCGCGACCGAAAGGCTGATGGAGCTGCTCGCCGCGACCTCCGACATCAAGGCCGAGCCGCCCGTGCAGTCGCTGCCGGCGCCGCTCTCGGGCGCCATCGCCTTCCGACATGTCGCCTTCGCTTATCCCGCGCGGCCGACGATGCCTGCGCTCAAAGACGTTTCGCTCGACTTCGCCGCCGGAAAAACGACGGCGCTTGTCGGCCCTTCGGGCGCCGGCAAGAGCACGATTTTCCAGCTCCTCTTGCGCTTCTACGATCCGCAAGCAGGCGCGATCACCGTCGACGGGGTCAATATCCGCAATGTCGATCCGCAGGCGCTTCGCCGCGCCATCTCGATCGTGCAGCAGAATGCGCCCCTCTTCGCCGGAACCGCCGCCGACAATATCCGCTTCGGCCGGCCCGACGCGACCGAAGACGATGTGCGCGCAGCGGCTGTCGCCGCGAACGCCGATGATTTCATCCGGGCCCTGCCGCAGGGCTATGACACGCCGCTCGGTCAGGGCGCAGCGACGCTTTCCGGCGGCCAGCGCCAGCGCCTCGCCATCGCGCGCGCAATCCTGCGCGACGCGCCGATCGTTCTGCTCGACGAGGCGACAAGCGCGCTTGATTCCGAAAGCGAGCGCCTGATCCAGATCGCCTTCGAGCGCATTTCGAAAGGCCGCACGACCATCGTCATCGCGCACCGCCTCGCGACGGTGCTCAAGGCCGACCGCATCATCGTGCTCGATCAGGGCCGCGTCGTCGATCAGGGGACGCATGGCGAACTGCTCGCGCGCGGCGGCCTTTACGCGCGCCTCGCCGAACTGCAATTCGCGCCGGCGTTGAGCGCGGCGGAGTGAGAAGGGTGAATGGTGAATGGTGAATGGGGAGCTTGGAAAAGGCTCGCCGCCTCTCTCCCCGCCGCCAATTCCCGATTGACCATTCACCATTCACCATTCACCGCCCAAAGCTCCGCCGGCGCCGCGGGAAGGGTTTCCCCGGCGGTACGCGTGTAGGCACGTTCTTCAGACGGAGAGGCTGCGCGGGACGCGGAGCATCCTGT
>CAZOEB010000129.1:0-6798 GCA_964578685.1 uncultured Caulobacterales bacterium | reverse complement strand
CGTCTTTAGCTTGGAAGGCTACGGCTCTACCATTGAGCTATACCCGCGACCGACCGGCCTTTTAGCGGAACGCGTCCGTCGTGCAAAGGCGGCAGCCCTCACATCTTTCGAAGCGCCGTTTTGAGGATCTTGCCCGAGGGGTTTCGCGGAAGGGCGTCGATGAAGTCGATCCGGCGCGGCAGCTTGAAGCCGGCGATGCGCGGTCGCAGGAAGTCGAGGACCTCCTCCGCGGTCAGGGCGGCGCCAGGGCGGCGGACGATGAATGCGCGGGTGACCTCGCCCCATTTCTCGTCAGGCGCGCCGACGATCGCCGCCTCCATGACAGCGGGATGGGCGGCCAGCGCGTTTTCGATCTCCGCCGGATAGATGTTCTCGCCTCCTGAAATGATCATGTCCTTGATGCGGTCGACGACGTAGAGATAGCCGTTCTCGTCGATCCTTCCGGCGTCGCCCGACCAGTACCAGCCGTCGCGGATGACGGCCTTCGTCGCATCGTCCTTCAACCAGTATCCGTTCATCACGAAAGGCGAGCGCGTAACGATCTCGCCGACCTCGCCCTGCGGCACCTCCTCTTTTGTTTCGGGATCGCAGATCTTGACGGTGCAGCCGGGCAGCGGCTTGCCGGCGGACACGCGCTGCTTCTTGCCGGGCGCGTGGTCCTCATGAACGAGCACCGTGACGCCGCCCGTCGTCTCGGTCATGCCGTAGAATTGCGTGAAGCGGGCCCGCGGCATCGCCGCCATGGCGGCGTCGAGCAAGGCTTCCGGCATGGGCGCCGCCCCGTAGCTCACTTGCACGAAATTTTCGAGGCTCGCGCCCGCGGTTTTTGCGGCCTGCAGGATCATCATCACCATCGCCGGCACCAGGAAGGCGTTGAGCGGTTTGCCCGATTGCGCCTCGCGCACGATCGCCGCCGGGTCGAACTGGCGGTGCTGGACGACCGGCATGGACCGCGACCAGCCCATGAAAGCGAAATTGACGCCGGCGATGTGAAAATGCGGCAGCGCATGCATGATGGTCTCATCATCCGTCTGCGGATTGATGATGCCCGAGGCGAGTCCCGCATTGCCGACTTCGTCGTAACAGCGGTTGGAGAGAAGGACGCCCTTCGGCAGTCCCGTCGTGCCCGAAGTATAAAGCTGGACGACGACATCCTCGCGCTGCGGTTCGTAATCCGGCCTGATCGGCCTTTGCGCGTCGATCAGGCGGTCAAAACAGTCAGGACCTCCGTCTTCCAGCACCATGGTGCGGATCGGAACGCCGCCCGCCGCTTTCAGCGGTTCAACGAAAATCTTCTCAATGACGAAGAGCGAAGGCTTCGCGTCGGCGATGATGCCGGCGATCTCCGCCGGCGCGAGCCGCCAGTTGACCGGCGTCATCACGACGCCGATCTTCGCAGCCCCGAGAAGCGCCGGCCAGAACGTCGCGACGTTGCGCGCGAGCCAGGCGAGCCGATCCCCGCGTTTCAGTCCCAACGCCTGCAGCGCTTCGGCCGCACAGTTCGCGCGTGCGTCGAGGTCGGCGTAAGTGAGCGATTTCCCCTCAAAGATGAGCGCCGTCTCATTTGGCAGTTGGCGGGCCTGTTCCTCGACAAGTCCCGACAGGGTCGGCGCGTTGAAGATGCGTCGCTGCGCTTTCATGTGCGGCGTTTCCACTCCCAAAAGTCTGCTTTTTTGAAAGACTATGGCGCGGCGTCGATGTTTTGCCAACTGAGGGTCCGCGCGAAGCGAGCCTTCTCTCCGTTTTGCCGCTTGGGAGAGAGCATTATAGCGCGTTCACCGCTAAGCGAGCGCCTCTTCCGCGGAAACCTCGACAAGCCGCTGGTCGCGGATGACGATCACTCGGTCGAGGCGTGCGGCGAGGCGATGATCGTGCGTCGCGATGAGGGCTGACAGGCCCTCCGCCCTCACCATTTCAAGGAGCGCGTCGAACACCTTTGCAGAAGTCTTCGGGTCGAGGTTGCCCGTAGGCTCGTCGGCCAGAAGGACGCGCGGATGGTTGGCGATGGCGCGGGCGATCGCGGTGCGCTGCTGCTCGCCGCCCGAAAGTTGTCCGGGTTGATGCGTCAGCCTTTCGCCGAGTCCCATCGCCGAAAGGAGACGCGTCGCCTCCGCATCGGCATCGGCGCGCGAAACGCCGCGAATAAGCTGCGGCAGCGCCACATTGTCGAGCGCCGAAAATTCAGGAAGCAGATGATGGAACTGGTAGACAAAACCGAGGTTGTCGCGGCGGAGGCGCGTGCGCGCCGCATCGTCGAGAGTCGAAGTCGGATTCCCGGCGATAAGCACTTCACCCGAACTCGGCCGCTCCAGAAGGCCGGCGACATGCAGGAGGGACGACTTTCCCGAACCCGAGGGGCCGAGGAGCGCGACGGTCTCCCCTCGGCGCAGGACAAGATCCGACGGCTGCAGGATGACGAGGTCGCCATAGCGCCGGCTGACGCCGCGAAGCTCAAGCGCTGCGTCATTCATAGCGTAGCGCCTCGACCGGATCGAGCCGCGCCGCCCGGCGCGCCGGGTATATCGTCGCGATAAAGCTCATGAACAGCGCCCAACCGACGATCACGCCGACCTCGCTCCATTCGAACTTCGCCGGGATTGAACTGAAATAATAGACCTCCGCCGGGAAGAGATCGGTGTTGAACACCGCCGAAAGGAATTTCTCGATTGCGTCGATGTTCCAGACAAAGAGAGCCCCGGCGACCGCGCCCGCGAGTGTGCCGAGGACGCCTATCAGCGAGCCGGACAGGAAAAAGATTCGCATAATCGATCCCTGCGTCGCGCCCATGGTGCGCAGCACCGCGATGTCGCGCGTCTTGTCCTTTACGAGCATGATGAGCCCTGTAATGATGTTGAGCGCGGCGACTGCGACGATCAGCAGGAGAATGAGGCGCATGACGCTGCGCTCCGTTTGGAGCGCGTTGAAGTAACTCTGGTTCTGCTGCTGCCAGTCGCGGATCTCGAACCCCGGCGCGGCGAGCTGGATCGGGTCGCGATATTGCTTGATGCGCTCCGGGTCTTTGACCTTCACTTCGATCTGCTGCACCGCCTCGCCGAAGCCGAAGAAGAGCTGCGCCTGCTCCAGCGGCATGAAGGCGATGAAGCTGTCGAACTCGGAATTCCCGACTTCGAAAATGGCGCCGACCGTATAGGTCTTTTTCTGCAACGTCGGTCCGAACGGGGTATCGGCGCCGCGACCTGATATCAGCGTCACCTTGTCGCCGGGCCCGACGCCAAGGTTCCATGCGACCCGGTTGCCGATGGCGATTTCGTTGCCGCCGTTCCTGCCGACGCCGAAATTGTCGAACGATCCGCCGACCACGTGGCGCCGGCCTGTCTCGGGATCGACGCCCGTGACGTAATTGATCTTCAGCATGTCTTCGCGGGACAGGCCGCGAATCATCAATCCGGTTTCATTCGACGCGCTTGCGTAGACCGGCGCGAGGATCATCGGCGTCGCGTCGATGACCCCGGGTGTCGCGCGAAGCATTTTGAGCACGTCCTCATAATCGGTGATCGGACCTTCGCCGACGACAAAGGCATGCCCGTTGACGCCGAGGAGCTGGTCGAGAAGTTTGGTGCGAAAACCCTGCATCACCGACATGACGATGATGAGCGTCGCCACCGCCAGCATGATTCCGACAAAGGCGATGATTGAAATCAGAGAAACGCCTTTCCCCGACCGCGTGGCGCCGAGATAGCGGCGCGCGACCATCCACTCGAAATAGGAAAAGGGCCGCGTCGCGGCGGGCGCGGCGGGCGAAGCCATGCTGGAAGTCGCTTCAGTTGATCCCACAACGCCGGTGACAGTGTTTGAATTCATGGCGAAATAACGGCGCCTCTATATCTTCAACGCGTTCCTGACATCCCGCTTCAGCATGTCGAGCGCGGCGTCGAGCGTCACCTCGTCGCGATGGCCGTCCGCCCGCCGCTTCACTTCAACCTTGCCGGCTTCGAGCCCGCGCGGGCCGACGATGAGCTGGAACGGAAGGCCGATGAGATCCATCCGCGCGAACTTCTCACCCGGCCGCGCCGGCGTGTCGTCGTAGAGAACCTCAACGTCCGCGCCGGTGAGCGCAGCATAGGCCTTGGCGCACGCCTCATCCGTCGCAGAGTCGCCCTGCTTCAGGTTGACGAGCCCGACATGAAAAGGCGCTACGGAAACAGGCCATTTGCAACCCGCCGCGTCATGATAAGCCTCGATAAGCGCGCCGGCGAGCCGCGAGACGCCGACGCCGTAGCTGCCCATCTCAACGGGGCGGTCCTTGCCGTCCGGCCCGGTGATCATCGCGCGCATCGGCGCTGAATATTTCTCGCCGAAGTAGAAGATGTGGCCGACCTCGATGCCGCGCGCGGCGATGCGGTCGCCCTTGGCGACCTTAGATTCGAATTCGGCGTTGTCGTGCTTTTCCTCGGTCGCGGCGTAATAGGACGTATAGCGATCGATGACAGGCTGCAGGTCGCCGTCGAAATCCGTGTCCGCTCCCGGCACGGCGAGGTCGAGCAATCTGCGGTCGCAGAAGACGGCGCTTTCGCCCGTTTCGGCGAGCACGATGAATTCATGGGATAGATCGCCGCCGATCGGGCCGGTGTCGGCGCGCATTGGGATCGACGTGAGGCCCATCCGCTGGAAGGTGCGCAGATAAGCGACGAACATCTTGTTGTAGCTGCGGCGCGCGCCCGCCTGGTCGGCGTCAAACGAATAGGTGTCCTTCATCAGAAATTCGCGTCCGCGCATTACGCCGAAACGCGGGCGCACTTCGTCCCGGAACTTCCACTGGATATGGTAGAGCATCTTCGGAAGGTCTTTGTACGAACGGACGCCGGCGCGGAAAATCTCCGTGATCATCTCTTCATTGGTGGGACCGAACAGCATTTCGCGGTCGGCGCGGTCCTTGATGCGCAGCATCTCCTTGCCATAGGCCTCATAGCGCCCGCTCTCCCGCCACAGCTCGGCTGATTGGATCGTCGGCATCAACATTTCGACGGCCCCGGCGCGGTCCTGCTCCTCCCGGACGATCTGCTCGATCTTTTTGAGGACCCGAAAGCCGAGCGGCAGCCAGGCGTAGATGCCCGCCGATTCCTGACGGATCATCCCCGCCCGCAGCATCAACTGGTGCGACGCGATCTGCGCCTCGGCGGGGGTTTCTTTGAGGACAGGCAAATAATAGCGGCTAAGGCGCATCGCGGGCTCCGGAGACGGAAAGCCCGCCGTCTATAGGGACCGCCGATGCGCCTTGTCCATGACGGTGCAGGTGCGGGGGCGCCCTTCGCCTTACAGGCGCACGGCGGTGCCCGAACAGGCGACCATCATCATCGTTCCCTGGCTGACGCCGGCCTCATAATCGATATCGACGCCGATGACGGCGTTGGCGCCGAGGCGCTCGGCTTCGCGTTCCATCTCCCTGAGGGCGGTCTCCCGAGCCTCGCGGAAAACATGCTCATAGCTTCCCGACCGGCCCCCGATGACATCGCGGATGCCGGCGAAGAGGTCGCGAAACACATTGGCGCCGATCACCGCCTCACCGGTGACGACGCCGAGATATTCCTTGACCGGCCTTCCCTCGACCAGCGCTGTGGTGGTGACGATCATGTCGTTCTGCTCCATCGCCAGCGACAGATCTGGGTCTGCCAAGCGGAGTTGCAAGGGGCGTCAGCGGGGAACCCGAAAAAGTCTCGGCCGAGGGCAATCCCGAGCTGTTTGGGGCGCGGGCGGCGCTTCAAGGTCGAAGCGCATCAGAATGCGCGCGCTCGCCCAGCCCTCGCGCACCGGCGGATAAATCACGAAGATGCGTCCAAGCGAGGCTTCCGGCTGTTCATTGAAGAGCTCGACATCGCCAAGATCGATTACAAGAGGCTGTTCCGCCGCCGCCGGACACGGGTCAGGGCTCAGCACGATGGTTTCGGCCTGCGCAGCGGATGCAGCGGCCGAAAACGCGACACAGAGCATGGGCAAACGGGTCATCAGCAGCGGCGGGCGCAACGCTCATGCCCGGTTAACCATTCGAGCCCTTTCGTGCGTAGACGGAGGATCGATCACCGCGCGGCGCCTAATTCAACCGCCCGCAACGTGCTCGGCGGACGCGCCGACGAAAGGCCATCAACGCAAGGGATCTCAAGCGTCAATCCAGCAGCCTTGAAGAGGCCGCCGACCGCTAAGGCCGCCCTCCTCGCCGTTACGCTGTCCCGCCCCGCAAGCAGCGCAGCGACGTGCCCATCGATGCCGCAGTCATCCCTCGTCTGCCCTGCGGACAACAATGCGAGCGTGATCGCCTCGTCGGCCGTCAATCGGCAGCTTCCCGGCGCGGCAACCGCGATCGGCCGGCGGCCGGCGGCTTTAATCTCTCGAACAAGAAGAAAAAGCGCCCCGAGGGCGGCCCGCCCCGCGATGCCGAAACGCAAGTCGAACGCAGCAACGACCTCGCTGTCGTCGCAGCCGATCGCCACACAACGGAGGGCGTTAAGCGCAAGCTGAGCGCCGGCGTCGAGTTGTTGGGCTGAAAGAATGCTGACAAAGGTCACGTCGCGGGGCACTCCTCGTTAAGTGAAAAGTACGCCAATGAAACTGCGAATGCAAGTCATTCGCATTTAAGAAGGCGGCGCAGTTTAAAGGGGGCCTGCGGTTCCTCGGCGACGTAAGATGCCTTGGAGCCGACTGTCTGAGGTCAGCCCCGCCGCCCCCCCGTGACCAGATTGAGCGGAAGCGCTCTAGCTGGTTCTAAAGGAGAATTTGCTTCAAACAGCCTACGAAGACGCTGTTTGTTGGTGCGGCCAAGAGGACTCGAACCTCCACGATGTT
>CAZOEB010000128.1:0-6806 GCA_964578685.1 uncultured Caulobacterales bacterium | reverse complement strand
CGCCGGGAAAGAATTGTTAATCATGCCGCCGTTAAGTCGCCGAAGGCGAGGCCGGGGATGGCGGCATGACGACGATCGGGAAGTCGAACGAGGCTGCAGCGCCCGACGAGGCGATCAGCGTCTCGATCGTCATGCCGTGTCTTAACGAACGCAACAGCCTGCCGCATTGCATTCTCAACGCCCGCGCCGCGCTCGCCGAAATCGAGCGCCGCCATGGGCTCAAAGGCGAAATCATCGTTGCCGACAACGGATCGACGGACGGCAGCCAGATGCTGGCGACGGGGCTCGGGGCGCGCGTCGTCGACGTCCCGCGGCGCGGCTATGGCGCGGCGCTGATCGGCGGCGCCGAGGCCGCGCGCGGGCGCTTCCTCGTCATGGGCGACTCCGACGGCAGCTATGATTTCACCGACGGCGTCGCGATGGTCGGCATGCTGATCGACGGCGCCGACCTCTGCATGGGATCGCGGTTTCAAGGCGGCATCGCGCCGGGCGCCATGCCGTGGAAGAACCGCTATATCGGCAATCCCGCCCTGACCGGAATCCTCAATCTCTTTTTCCGCACCGGCATCGACGACGCGCATTGCGGCCTCCGGGCGATCACCAAAGACGCTTTCGCCCGGCTCGGGCTCACTGGCACAGGCATGGAATTCGCCAGCGAGATGGTCGTCAAGGCGAGCCTCAAAAAGCTGCGCATCGAACAAACGCCGGCGACGCTGTCGCCGGACCTTCGCGACCGCCCGCCGCATCTGCGCCCGTGGCGCGACGGATGGCGGCATCTGCGTTATCTCTTCCTGTCGAGCCCGACCTGGGCGTTCGGCGTACCGGCGCTTCTCGCCATCGCGGCGAGCGCCGCCGTGCTGACGGTGGCGCTTCTGCATTTTATCGGCGTCCTTCCGGGACCTTCGCGCTTCGGCGCAAGCTGGACGATCGCTGCGGGGTTCCTGTTCGCCAACGGCCACCTCGCGCTCATCATGGCGGTCGCGGGGCACCTGCACGGCGTCAAGTCCGGCGACCGATTGTTGAAGCCTGTCATCAAGCGCCTGTCGGGGCTGCTGACGCTGGAGACGATGCTGGCGATCGGCGCTGTGTTCATCGCGGCGGGCCTCTTCGGATTCGCTGTGATCGCCGATTACTGGGCTGAAAGCGGCTACGTCGCCCTGCCCAATACGCTGCCCTTGGTGCTGTCGGCGCTTTCCTGCGCGATCGGCGTACAGACGATTTTCGGCGGCTTTCTGCTCGGGGTCATACTCGGCAACACAGCCGCCTTTGTCGACAAGACGGCGGCGACCGATGAAGCCCCGACGCGCCGCGCTGCGCCTGCGCGCGAGCCTCTGCGAAAATCCGCGTGATGGATCACGCGTTCGTCGTCCTCGGCTATGGTCAGTCGCCCTTTCTCGGCGAAGCGCTCGCCTCTGTCGGCGGGCAGACGCGGGCAAGCCGGATCGTCATCGCCACATCGACGCCGAACGACCATATCGCCGGCACCGCCGCAGCCCACAGCGTTCCGGTGGTCGTCAACCGCGCGCGCGAGGGCATCGGCGCCGACTGGAACTTCGCGCTTGAGGCGACGGAGGCGCGCTTCGTCACGCTCGCGCATCAGGACGACGTCTACTATCCGCGTTTCCTCGACGCCTCCCTCGCCGCGCTCGCTGAAACGGGCGCGGCCTTGTCCTTCTCCGGTTATCAGGAGATCGACGACGCCGGGGCGCCGAAGGTCTCGAAAATCTCGCACGCCAAACATGCGATCGAGGCGGTCATTCTCGGCCGCGCCCGCGCAGTCACTGGCCTGCGGCTGCGCGCCTTTCTGTCGTTCGGCAATCCGCTGCCCTGCTCCTCCGTCACCTATGACCGTGCCAAGCTCAAAGGCTTCAGATTTTCGACCGTCTACAAGAGCAATCTCGACTGGGACGCCTGGTGGCGCCTGATGGACGGCGGCGCCACGTTCGCGCATGTCGCTGAGCGCCTCGTCGGCCGACGCCACAACGCGCTGACTGAAACGGCGGCGCTGACGCGCGCCGGCGTGCGGGCTGCGGAGGATGCCGAGATGTTTCGCCGCGCCTGGCCGCGGCCCTTTGCGGATGCGCTGCACCTCGCCTATCGCACGGGCTATCAGGGGGCGTCGCATCATGCGCCGTGAGATTTCGCTCCGCCGGATCGCCGCATTCGGGACGACCGGCGCCGTCGCGACGGCGATCTCGTATGCGATCTTCATTCCGCTTGAGCCGCATGTCGGCTGGCTGCCGGCGGCGGCCGCCGCCTGGGCGCCCTCTGTCATCGTCGCCTTTCTCATGAACCGGCGCTTTACCTTCGGCATCAAGGAACGCACGCGAATCGAGCGGCAGTTCGGCCTTTACCTAACCGGCGCGCTCAGCCAGCTCGGCCTTTCTTTCGCAGGCTATTTCGTATTGATGGACGTCCTGCGCCTTGCGGCGACGCCCGCCTTTTTCATCAATCTCGTCTTCACTACCGCGTTCAGCTACGCCTTCATGTCGCTCGTCACCTTCGGCCGGCGCGCACAGCCGGCGGCTTGAAGCGCGCGGCGCTACTTCCGGTTCCGCCCGTATTTGTCGTGACTTTCGACCCAGTCGCCCGCGACGATCGCAGAAGCGAGCGATAATTCGCCGGCAAGCGCCGTCGCGGCGCATATCTCCGCGAATTTGAGCGCCATCCCCTTGCCGGCGCAGCCGAGCAGCGCAAGGCATTCGCGCTGCGTCGGAAGGCCCGTGCCGCCGCCGAAGGTGGCGACGATGAGCGAGGGGATGGTCAGCGACCAGTAGTAATCCCCGTTCGGCAGGACTTCGACGAATGTGATCGCCGCATGGCTTTCGGCGATGTTGGCGACATCCTGCCCTGTCGCGATGAACAGCGCCGTCAATCCGTTCGCCGAATGCATGCCGTTATTGACCGTGCCGGCGAGCATGCCGCCGGCGTTTGAAACGAGACGCGCGCGGAAGAGCGTCGCGGCGTCCGTTCCCATCAGCGCGCGGATGTTCGCATCCGGAATGACCGCTTCGGCGATGACGCGCGCGCCGCGCGAATGCAGCATGTTCATGTGGCTGTGCTTCTTGTCGGTGTCGATCGCGCCCGACAGCGTGAAGCGCGCCCCGCCAGGGTGATGCGCGGCGATCCATTCGCAGGCGGCGAGCGTCGCCTTACCCGACATGTTCTGACCGGCGGCGTCGCCGGTCGTGTAGTTGAAGCGCAGATAGCGCATCGGCCCGACCGACCATTGCTGCACATGGGAGAGCTTGCCGACGCTTGTCGTCGCCTCCGCCGCAGCGCGGATCGCGCTCATATTCGCGTCGACCCAGGCGCCGAAATCGCGCGCCGCGCGGGCGTCATTGAAATGAAACACCGGCGCGCGCTGCATGTAGCGTTCGACGACTGTCGTCTTGACGCCGCCCGCTTCGCGCAGGAGCCGCATGCCGCGGTTGTAGCTTGCGACGAGCGTGCCTTCCGTCGTCGCCAGCGGCACGTAAAACGCGCCTTTCGCGTGCTCGCCGTCGATGACGAGCGGACCTGCAAGACCGATCGGCACCTGTGCGGCGCCGATGAAGTTCTCGATATTGCCGGGGAGGACCGCCGGATCGAAGGAGTAGGCGCCGACATGCGTCAGGTCGGCCCCGGTCTTTTCCTCGGCGAAGCGTCGGCGCGCCGCGGCGGCGTCTTTCGTGTAGTCGTTGTCTTTGTTCCGCGGAATGCGGTCGCTGGCGTCGGTCATGGGGTCCTCCCGGAAGGGATAGTAGAGCGCCGACCGTGCGCGAGGTCGAGGGCCTTCCCTCTCCCGCAAGCCTTAGAGGGTGAGCGCGCCTACGCCGCCTGTTTCGCCTTGGCGATGACGTCCATCGCCATCGCGTCCGCGATTTCGCCGGTCGGGCGCCGTTCGCGGGCGCTGCGTTCGAAAATGGCGGTCAGCGTGTCGCCGATGCGGTCGATGCGGCGTTCAAGATCGTCGGCGTTCCAGGTCCCGAGAATTTCGAGCCCGACTGAGATGACGCCGGCGGCGTTGATGACGTAGTCGGGCGCGTAGAGAACGCCCTTCTCCATCAGCAACGCATCCATGTCCGGCGTCGCCAACTGATTGTTGGCGGCTCCGGCGACGATCGGCGCCTTGAGCCGCCCGATCGTTTCCGCGTTGATGGCGCCGCCGAGCGCGCAAGGAGCGAAGACGTCGACTTCCGCTGCAATGCATTCCGCGGGCGAGACCGCTGTCGCGCCAAAGCGCTGAGCCGCTTCTCGCACCGCCGCCTCGTTCACATCGGCGACGGTGAGCGCTGCGCCCGCCTGATGCAGCAATCGCGCGAGCTCCATGCCGACGGCGCCGGCGCCGAGGATCGCGACGCGGACATCCGTCATGCTCTCGCGGCCGAGCTTGAAGCGGACCGCCGCTTCGATCCCGCGATAAACGCCGCGCGCGGTGAAGGGCGACGGGTTGCCGCCCCTGCCGTCGCTTGGAAGCCCGGCGACGAATTTGGTCTCGGCACGGACGATATCGAGGTCGTGCTCGCTGACGCCCGAATCCTCCGCCGTGTAATAGAGGCCGTTGAGGCTCTCCACCGCGCGGCCGAACGCGCGGAGCAGCGCTTCGGTCTTGTCCGTTTTCGGATCGGCGATGATGACGGCCTTGCCGCCGCCGAAGGGAATGCCGCAGAGCGCGTTTTTGAAGGTCATGCCGCGCGACAGGCGCGCGACGTCATCGAGCGCCGCGTCGAAACTCTCATAAGGGCGGATGCGGCAGCCGCCGCAAGCGGGCCCGAGCGTCGCGTCATGCACGGCGATGATGGCGTTGAGGCCGGAGTCCGGCTCTTCGAAATGCACGACCTTCAACCACCCCTCAACGGGGACCAGGCGCGTTTTCATGCGTTCCTCCCGAGAACGTGTGTGGTTCTAAGGCAGGATGCGCGGCGGTTCCGGCCAAACGGGAGGCGATTCCGCTTGACACTTAGCAGATCGTGCTAAATACGGGGCTCAATCTGGCGCAAGCCCGGAACTTTCGAGAAGCCCGACGGAAACGCCCCTCCCATGAAGCTCGATCAGATCGACTACAAGATCCTGCGCCATCTGCAGGAAGACGCGCGGATGACGAATGCCGACCTTGCTGAGAAAGTCGGCCTTTCGCCGACGCCGTGCCTGCGCCGGCTCCGGCGTCTTGAGAGCGACGGCATTATCAAAGGCTACCACGCCGAGATCAACCGCGAGCTTCTCGGCGTCAACGTCACCGTCATCATCCTCGTCAAGCTCGAGCGCGAGGACGACGCGACGCTTCGAGAATTCGAGGCAGCGATCAAAAAGCGTCCCGAGGTGATGGAGTGCTATCTCGTCACCGGCAAGTTCGACTATTTCATCCGCGTCGCCATCCCGTCGCTCTCGGCCTATGAAGTGTTCCTGTCGGAGACGATCCTCCGTATGCCGAAGGTTGCGACTGTCGAGAGCTCCTTCACCTTGCGAGAGGTCGAGCGCAAGACCGCCATTCCGCTGCAGTCGGCGGGGCGCTAGTCACTCGAAGCGCTCGTCGGGGTGCGCGTCCCACCACGCGCCGAGATAGGCGGCCGCGGCGAGATAGAGCCGCGCGGCCTCCGGGTCACGGCTCGCGGCCTCGAAGCAGGCAAGCGTGTATTTGGCGAGATGCGCGTCACGGCGCGTGGCCGCGCGCGTCGCGAGCGCGGCCTTGATGTCGGGAAGGGCCGCCGGATCGGCGTGATAGACCGCGCTCGCCGCCGCCGCGGGGGTCACGTCGACGAACTCCCTGGAGCGCGGCGGCTCTGGCGGCTGCACTTCAAGGCGGGTTTTTCCAAGCGTCGCACGAAAGCCCAGCGCGAATGTCGCCGCGATGCGGACGAGCGCGCGCTCGTCTCTGACAAGGTGCGCGCAGCCGAAAACGCCGAGCGGCATCGTCAGCGCATGCGTCCAGCCATAGGGCGCGGACGCCGGATCATCCTGCAGCATTGAAAGAGCGGCGGTGCGCAGAATCGCGCGCGCCGCGGCGTCGACCGGAATCGCCGACGTGACATCGCCGAGAAGACGCGCCGCGTAGCCGTCCGCCTCGACCGCCAGCATGGTCGGCGCGATGTAGACGGAAGACGACGACACTGGCGGCGGGCCTTTCAGGCTTTCAAACAGTGCGGCTTCAGGGTCGCCATCGAATCTTTCGCTGCTTGCAATCTCATGCCAGCGAAGGCGCAGCGTCGCCTCACGC
This sequence comes from uncultured Caulobacterales bacterium, assembly GCA_964578685.1. Classification (GTDB taxonomy): domain Bacteria; phylum Pseudomonadota; class Alphaproteobacteria; order Caulobacterales; family Parvularculaceae; genus Amphiplicatus. The sequence goes on along the minus strand of CAZOEB010000128.1, from coordinate 610 downwards.
GTGATCATCGCGACCGGCGCACGCAACAGTGCGCCGGCGCCGTCGAGGCGACCTTCGAGCCTCGACAGGTCGGCGAGGAGGATCGGCGCATGCCCCGCGGCGCCCAGCATCGGCAAAAGGTCGGCCGAGAGCGCCGCGGCGAGCGCAAAGGCTGGGACGCGCGGGATCAGAAATAGCAGCGCTGCATCGGCGCCCTCCTCATCGCCCTCGACGATCGTACGCTTGAGCGACCGGATCGCCGAGGCGTCATCCGGAAAGCATCCGGCGGCGTTTTCGACCTCCTCGCCGGCGCGCGCGTATTCACCCGCAATCGCCGCGATGCGCCGCCGGACGCCGTCGCGGGACTGCGGCGCGACCATCGGGAGGAGTTGCAGCCGCGCCGCAAGCTCAAGCGGCGCATGAGTAAGGAATGAGGAATCCGCGTCCCGCTTCGGCGCCGCGATCGCCGCAGCGACGGCCCCGGCAAGGTGTGCGTCGGAAAGAGCCGCGAGCGGGCTTCGCGCCCACGAATCGCAGGGGCCGGGGGCGTCGGCGATTGACGCAGGAAGCTGGCGGAGAAGAATGGATTCGGTTTGCATCCGGACTTTTTGCAAGTTAAAGTGAACTTTAG
>CAZOEB010000127.1:0-7259 GCA_964578685.1 uncultured Caulobacterales bacterium | reverse complement strand
GCTCTGGAAATGAACGCTCGCGAGAAATTAAAGCGCGGCTCGCTTCGCACCATGCACCTCGCTCGCCCCTCGCTCATCCCGGCGAAAGCCGGGAACCAGAAATGTCATTGGCGCTTGCGGAACTCTCGTCTGGATCCCGGCTTTCGCCGGGATGAGCGGGGTGAGGTTTTCTGCCGCGTCAATGGCGTTCACACCCGCTGAAACACCACCACCGCGTTGAGCCCGCCGAAGGCGAAGGAGTTCGACATCGCGAGGTCCACCCGCCGTTCGCGCGCTTCGTTCGGGCAATAGTCGAGGTCGCAGGCGGGGTCCGGTTCGTCGTAATTGATCGTCGGGGGGATGACGCCTTCTTCCAGGGCCTTGATCGCGGCGATCGCTTCGATGGCGCCGGCGGCGCCCAGGAGGTGCCCGTGCATCGATTTCGTGGAGGAGACGATGAGCGCGTCGGCGCCGGCGCCGAAGGTTTCGCGGATCGCCTTTGTCTCGGTCGGGTCATTCAGCAGCGTGCCGGTGCCGTGCGCGTTGATGTAGACGCGCGCAGGATCGCCGCCCGCAACGCCCGCCAGCGCCGTCTTCATCGCGCCCGCCGCGCCCTCGACTGCGGGGTTGATCATGTCCTTGCCGTCGGCGTTCATGCCGAAACCGGCGAGCTCGGCGTAGATTTTCGCGCCGCGTTTTTTCGCCGCTTCCATTTCTTCGAGGACGAGGACACCCGCCCCCTCCCCGATGATGAGGCCTTTGCGGTTTTTCGAGAACGGGCGGCAGAGCTCATCCGACATGATGTGCATGCCCTTCCACGTCTCCATCGCGCCATAGGTCAGCATCGCCTCCGACGCGCCGGCGAGCGCGGCGTCCGCCGTTCCATGGCGGATGAGGTCCGCCGCGACGCCGATCGAATGGGCGCCTGACGCGCAGGCCGAGGAAATCGCGAAGGCCGGGCCCTTGAGGCCGAAGCGGATCGAGAGGTGGCTCGCCGGCGCGTTCGGAATGATTTTCAGGATCGATAAGGGGTGCGGCTTCTTCCCGTGCTTCAGCATGGCGAGATAGGCGGCGTCGAACGTCGTCTGCCCGCCGATGCCGGTGCCGATGATCGCCGCGGTGCGCGCGCCGAGGCCGCTTGCGAAATCGAGGCCGGCATCCTTCACCGCCTCGTCCGCCGCCGCGACGGCGAGCTGCGTGAAGCGGTCGGCGCGCGTCATCTCGCGCCCGAGACCCTCTAAGCGCGCCTCAAATCCGTCGATCGGCGCGACGGGGAGCGTGATTGCGTATTCCTCGCCCGCGGTCAGCGTGCGCCGCGAGATGCCGCAATAACCGCGCTTCGCGTTCGCCCAGAACTCCGCGACATTCGCCCCGGTCGCGCAGAGCCCGCCGAGCCCGGTGACAGCGACGCGGCGCGCCATTTACGCCTTCCCGGCGAGCGATTTGACGACATCGACAAGGTCGCCGACGGTCTTCTTTCCTTCGAGCGGGTTTTCATTCGCGTTGAACGGAATTTCGAGGCCGAGCTTCTCCTCGATCTCATATATGATCTCGACGATCGCGAAGCTGTCGATGCCGAGATCGGTGATGAGGGTGTCGCGCGTCGGCGCGGCGGTGAGGCCGACCGCGTGGTTCTTGATGATGTCGATGATCCCCTGGTCGAGGTCGGACATGGGGCTTCCTCCCGCTGGCGCGGTCCCTCCTTAATCGCGGAAGTTCTTGAACTGCAAGGGCTGCTCGTTCTTGAGGCCCCGCACGAAGGCGATCACTTCCTGCAGGTCGTCGCGTTTCTTGCCCGTCACGCGCAATTCCTCCCCCTGAATGGCGACCTGGACTTTGAACTTTTCTTCCTTGACGGCCTTGACGATCGTCTTCGCCAGCTCCTTGTCGATGCCCTGTTTCAGCTTGACAAGTTGGCGGACGGACTGGCCCGCCGCCTTCTCGACCTTTTGGTAGTCGAGCGAGCCCGGCGCGATTCCGCGCTTTTGCATGTGGCCCTGAAGGAGCTCGTGCATCTGTTTCAGCTTCAGGTCGTCATCGGCGTTGATGGTGATGACGCCCTCCTTCATCTCGACGGTCGATTTCGACCCCTTGAAGTCATAGCGCGTGCCGATTTCGCGCATCACATTGGCGATGGCGTTCTCCGCCTCGGCGATGTCGATCTCGGAAACGATGTCGAAGGACGGCATGGGTCAGGCTCCGGTTGCGGGCTTGTAGGCGCCGATAAACTCTTTCGGCATGCGTGCGGGCTTGCCGCTTTTCATGTCAATCGAGACAAAGGTCGTCCGCCCGCGGAAGACGACGCGGCCGGTTGCAGCGCCCCGCATCTCATAGGCGCGGATGAGGCGCACGCGGTTGTCATTCTCGGCGATCCATGTCGCAATTTCGATCTCGTCGCCCAGCATGACCGGCGCGACATAGTCGAACTCGTGCCGCCAGACGACGCACCCGACGCCCAGCCGGCGGTAATCCTCCATCGACAGCCCGAGCACCGCCGAATGCGCCCACGCGATCTCATTCGCCCAGTCGATATAGCGGGCGTTGTTGACATGATTGAAACCGTCGATGTCGCCCGGACCGGCGACGCGGCGCTGGAGAAAAGGGGCGGCGGCGGGCCATTGCGTGGTCGCGGTTATCATCCGCCTTCCTTAAGGCGCAGCGCGGCGAAATTGAAACGCGTCAGGCGGCCTATAAGCCGGGTTCTGTCCTCCTTGCGGAGGGACGACCATTCCTCTTGGACGGCGCTTGCGCGCCGCCTCCAGCTGCCAACCCGGACCGCTCGGGGGCAAGACGCCCCTGCCCTTTCGGGCGCGCGATCCCTATTCGGCATTGCTCCGGGCGGGGCTTGCCATGCCTGTCCCGTTGCCGGGCCAGCGGTGCGCTCTTACCGCACCTTTTCACCCTTACCCCTCGAAAGAGGCGGTTCGATCTCTGTGGCGCTATCCCTCGGGTCACCCCGGCCGGGCGTTACCCGGCGCCCTGTCTTCCTGGAGCCCGGACTTTCCTCAGGGCTTTCACCCTGCAGCCGTCCGGCCGCCTGACGCGCTGGGTGATGTGGTCCCTGCGCGCGCTCAGGTCAAGCAAAGCGCGCCAGCGCCCACCGCAACGCCGCCTTCGTCAGCGGGCTGAAGCCTTGCGCCAGCGCCTGCGGGCAGAACCTGCGCTGGAAGGCGACGAGCGCGGCGGCGTGGGCCTTGTCCGGCGCGTCATATCCGATGGCGCGGAGCATTAAGAGGGCGTCTTCGTAGGTGATCGACGGATCGGGATCGCCTTCATAGGGGCCGATCGCGAGGCCTTCCTCCGCCAGGCGCCTCCATGGAAACAGTTCGCCCGGATCTTCCTTCCGCTGCGGCGCGACGTCGGAATGGCCGACGACGTTCGTGAGCGGCACATTATGGCGTGTACGGATGTCCTTCACGAGCGCGACGACCATGTCGATCTGCTTTTTCGGGAATTTGCGATAGCCCCATTCGTGGCCGGGATTGACGATCTCGATCCCGATCGAGCGCGCGTTCGTCTCCGCATCTCCGCGCCAGTAGGAGACGCCAGCGTGCCAGGCGCGCTTTGCTTCCGGCACGAGGCTGAAGATCGTTCCGTCTTCCTCGACAAGATAATGGCAGGAAACCTTCGACGCCGCGTCGGTGAGGCGCGCGAGCGCTTCGGCGCCGGAAAGCATCCCCGTGTAATGGAGAACGATCATGTCGACCGCGCGGCCGCGCTCATCAAAATTGGGCGACGGTTTCTCCACGATTTTCGGCCTCTTCATGGCTTCGCCTCCGCCTGCACGACCACCGCTTCCGGCGCGCCGGGTTCGGGCGCTGTCGCCGGCGCGCGCAGCACGACGACGCCGACGCCGACAAGCGTCATCACCCCGCCGACGACGATCGCGGCGGTCAACGGCTCGCCGAGAATAAGGATCGAGAACGCGACGGCAAGGAAAGTGGTCAACAGGCTTGACGACGCGACTTCGGAAACAGGGCGCCGCTGCAGCAGCCAGTAATAAGTCGTATGGCCAAGGATCGACGCCAGCAGCGCGGAGTAGAGGATCGCGGCGATGACGAGTTTCAGATCGCTGGCCGAGAGCGCTTCGAACTGGCCGCGTTCAAGAGCGAAGGTGACGCCCCAGAGCACCGGCGCGCCGACCGCGCCGAACCAGGCGAGCAGCTCCCATGGCTTGAAGCCCGACGCCTTCTTCACGAGGATCGAGCCCGCCGCCTCGACCAGCGTCGCCAGCGCGACAAGGCCGACGCCGATGCCAAGGCGCACTTCCGGCGGCGCCTCGCCTCGCGACGAGACGATCACCGCGACGCCGGCGAACGCGAGCGTGATGCCTGTGATCCGCCGCCAGCCGATGCGCTCTTTCAGGAAAATGACGGAGAGGATCGTCGCGAAGGGAACATAGAGCTGGTTGGCGATCGCGCTCGCCGAAGCGCTGGCGAGCGACACGCCAGTGAAGAGGAATATGTAATTGATCGCGCCGAAGCAGAGCGCGGCGAGCAGCACATAGCCCATCTTTCCTGCGCGCCACCTGAGGAAAGGCGCCAGAACGGCGGCGACCAGCGTCATGCGCATGGCGGCGTAGAAGACCGGCGGGATTTCCGCCATCGCCGCCTTGATGACGACGTAGTGGAAGCCCCAGATCACGCACATGGCGAGAAGGATGGTCAACTCGCGCGCGCTCAAAGGGGGCCCCGAACAATCCGTGAAGCGGGCGAGGCTTACGCTGCGCCGATTGAGCCGGCAATCGATCCTGGCTTAATGGCCGTTCAAAGTCTTTCAGGCGGGATTCGCCGTGCGCCAGCCGCCGCTGCGTCCCGATCCGGCAAAGAGGGCGGAGGCGGCGCCCGAAACCGCAGAAATGGCGAGAGCGAGCGGCGCGGCGAGAGCGAGCGCGAGGAGTGCAATGGCCGAAAACCCAAGCACGGCGACAAACAGGATTGCGTCGCAAATCCCGGAAATCGTTGTGTTTTCAGTCTTCCGTTTCAGATCGTTTCCCAGCTCTTCAGCAACCACCGGCATGCCTGTCACCAACCCCTACGCCACTGAACAAAGGATAGGCGCCTTTAATCGCCAGCGTCCAGCAAAAGCTGGGCCCTTCCGGCAAAGAATATGGGGACGCGCTTAAGCGAAAATATGGCGCCGGCGCGGCCTTGGTTAACGGCGCGCCTCGGCCAGGATCGCCTCATAGGCGGCGTTGATCGCCGCGGCGCGGCCGTCCGCGATCTTGATGAGCGAGGCCGGCACCCCCCGCGCCATCAGCGTATCGGGATGGTTTTCGCGCATCAGCTCGCGATAGCGCGCTTGCACCGCCGCGGCCGGGGCCCCCGGTTCAAGGCCGAGAACAGCATAGGGATCATCCTTCCCGAGTCCGAGATGCGCCGCTTTCAGCCGGCGCCAGCAGGCGGGCTTGATGCCAAATGTCTCTGCCGCCGCCTCGATCAGCGACAATTCTTGAGGATGCGCGGCGCCGTCGGCGAGCGCCACATAGAGAAGGCAGTCGATCACATCTTCAAGGATGGCGCGATCATCGTCGAAGAGCTTGGCGACTTGACCCGCGTAATGGGAAAACCCGGCGACATCCTGCTTGGCGAGGTCGTAGATCATACGGACCTTCGTCGCTTCCGCCTCGGGAAACTCGAAGAACTTCCGGAAGGCGGCGAACTCCGCATCCGTCGCTGTCCCGTCCGCCTTCGCGATCTTCGCCGACAGAGCGATGAGGGCGATCGAGAACGTCTCCTCGTCGCGGCGGGCCTTTGCGGCGGCAAGCGCATCGAATGCAGCGCCCAGCGTCTTCTTGCGGGCGATATCGAGAGCGTCGGCGAGACGGCTGGAAAACTTCATGACAACGCCGCTCTTAGCCCGCCTGCCGCCGTAAGGCGAGACCAAGGGCTGGGGGAAAATTTTTTCTGACAACAGAATGAGCGGTTTGCGAGTCATCGCGCGCAACGGATGCGCAAATGCCGCTCTGTCCGGGTTCCCCAGACCGCGCCTTTGCGCAAACTCTCCTCCGCCCGGGGAGGGCGCTGACCTGAGGGGAACGACATGAGCACGCTCTTCGATCAGCTGCGCATCGTCGGCGCCGGGTTTCTGTGCGGCGCGGCGTTCATGGTCATCCTGCTGGCGCTTGGCGGCCTCTATCCATCCTAGTGATCAGGCGTTGTAGCCGAGGATCGGTGAAAGCCATTTCTCGGCTTCCGTGAGGCTCATCTTCTTCCGGCGCGCATAATCTTCAACTTGATCGCGCGCGATATTCCCGACGCCGAAATAGAGCGACTGCGGGCAGCTGAAATAAAGCCCGCTGACCGATGCGGGCGGCGTCATCGCGAAACTTTCGGTGAGCGCCATGCCGGCGTTTTCCTCTGCGTTCAGGAGCCGGAACAGCGTCGCCTTCTCGGTATGGTCCGGCTGCGCCGGGTAACCCGGCGCCGGACGGATGCCCTGATACTTCTCCGCGATCATGTCCTCGATGCTGATCGCTTCATCTTTCGCATAACCCCAAAGCTCGCGGCGCACGCGCGCATGGAGATGTTCGGCGAAAGCCTCCGCGAGGCGGTCGGCGATCGCCTTCGCCATGATGGAGGAATAATTATCGTTCGCCTTGTCGTAGGAGGCGGCGAGCGCCTCCTCTCCGACGCCTGCCGTCACGGCGAACGCCCCGATATAATCGCGCTTGCCGCTTTCCTTCGGCGCAACGAAATCCGACAGGCAGAAATTCGGCGCGCCCGCTTCTCGCTTGGCGATCTGCTGGCGCAGGCCGTGCAGCGTCGCGATCGGCGCCGTCCGCGCTTCATCCGCGTAAAGCTCGATATCGTCGCCGACCGCGTTCGCCGGCCAGAAGCCGACGACGCCATGCGCCGTCAGGCGCTTCGACGCGATAATGTCGGCGAGCATCTTCTGCGCGTCGGCGAAGAGCCCGCGTGCGGCCTCGCCCACAACTTCATCGTCGAGAATGCGCGGATAACGACCGGCGAGATCCCAGGAGGCGAAGAACGGCGTCCAGTCGATATGCTGCGCCAGGACGCCAAGATCGTAATCGCGAAACGCGCGCACGCCGGTGAAAGAGGGCGCAGGCGGCGTATAGGCTTTCCAGTCCATTTTCGGCGCATTGGCGCGCGCCGCCGCAAGGTCGATCCGCGGATTGCGCTCGCGCCCTTTCGCATGTTCTTCGCGGATGCGGTCATAGTCGGACTTGATCTCAGCGAGATAGCCGTTCCGGCGTTCCGCGGAGACGAGCGCGCCGGCGACGCCGACCGCCCTGCTCGCGTCCGTCACATAGACGA
>CAZOEB010000126.1:0-7309 GCA_964578685.1 uncultured Caulobacterales bacterium | reverse complement strand
CCTAGACTGGCGGACAGCGGAAGGGAGAACCTGCCATGTTCAAGAAAATACTCGGCGGCGTTGTCGCTGCGTTAGTCGTTATTGTAGGCCTAGGATTTGTGTTGCCCGACAAGGCGCATGTCGAGCGGTCGGTCGTCGTCAATGCGCCGCCGGAAAAAGTCTTCGCCCTCATTTCGGATTTCAGTCAGTGGAGCCGCTGGTCGCCTTGGGCCGATCTCGATCCGAACGCCGTCTACGAGATTTCGGGATCAGGCGTAGGTCACCGGATGAGCTGGACAAGCAAGAACCCGAATGTCGGCGCTGGCGTGCAGACGGTGACGGCGATTGAACCGCCGTCGCGGCTCGTCACCCATCTCGAGTTCGGCGACATGGGCAAAGCTGACGCGACAATGACGCTGACGCCGGAAGGCGCGGCGACCAAAGTCGTCTGGTCGCTCGACTCAAGAATGCGCGAAGGCGTGCCGGTCTGGATGAAGCCCATGGCGACCTATATGGGCTTCTTCATGGACGGCATGGTCGGCCGCGACTACGAGAAAGGGCTTGCAAGGCTGAAGGCCGCCGCTGAAGCGTCGTGACCGCCTTCAGCGGCCGAATGCGCGCGCCGTTGAAAGAAAAGGTGCGCCGTCGGCGCCGCGGATTTCAATTGTCGTCGTCTTCGCCGCCCAGTCGATGTCGATAACGCCGTAATTGGCGTCATAGACCATCGCGCCGAGGCGGTTCGGGTCTCGTTCAACCCATGTCTCGCCGCTTTCGGCGCGCCACTTAGCGGCCGGAAGGTTGACCGAGGACGATGTCGCCTCGAACAGCGGGTAGCCGACGACATCGCGTCGTTCGTAAAACGCCGCTGAATGGCGGTCGCCGGAGAGGATCAGCAGGTCCTTCGCGCCGGACCGTTGAATGACGTCATAGAGTTTTTGGCGCTCCGCCGGCAGCGTGCGCCAAGCTTCCCAGCCATGGCCTTCCGACATCACCTGAACCGAAGAAACGAGGAGGCGAAGGTCGGCGGGCTTTTTCAGTTCACCTTCGAGCCAGGCCCATTGCGCTTCGCCGAGCATCGTTTTGCCGGGATCAGCGTCGGGGAGATAGCGCTCCTTGCCGCGCCCGCCGAACTCGTCCGTCGGCTTCAACGGCGAGCGGAAGAAGCGCGTGTCCAGCATGATGATCTGCACCCGGCGACCTTCATCGCCGAGAATCCATGAACCGTACACCCCTGGCCGGCTGGCGCGCTCGTCCGTCACGCTCCAGACATACTCGAACAGCGCTTCGGATTGTTCCTTGAACCGATAGTCTCCGCCTGCGTCATTAAGCCCGTAATCATGGTCGTCCCACGTTGTCAGCATCGGCGCAGCGGCGCGCACGCGCGCGAAAGGCTCGCTCCGCGCAAGACGCATATAAGCGGCCTTGAGTTCAGGCAGCGCCGCGTCGTTCGAACGAACGTCGCCATAAACATTATCGCCGATGTAGAGAACGAGATCGCCGCGTGCAGCGGCGATGCGGTCCCACATCGACTGATCCTCATTCTGCTGCGCGCAGCTTGCAAAGATGATGCGCGACAGCGGCGTTGACATATTGAGCGGCGCGGAGGGCATGGGGACGGCGCGAATGACGCCGTCCGGCGCTTCAGGCGAGGACGTCGCGGCGTGATTCTTCGGCGAAGAAACGCAGGCGGCGAGCACAATAGTCGCGGCGGCGGCGATCAGCGTGCGACGGATCATCGTCTTTCTCCTAATGCTTTCCCGAATTTAGGCGAATCCCATGACAGCCGCACGACAGGGCGCCGCGACTACGGCGCCGCGGTCTCGACCGCGCGGAAGCCGCCCTCCATCTCCGACGCCAGATAGAGCATCACCGCCCACGCCGCGACATTCTGCTTCAACGCCGCTGGATCGATCTTGTCGAGCGTGTCGTTCGCAGTGTGGTGAAAGTCGAAATAGTCGCCGCCGTCCTGCGCCAGATCCAGCACCGGAACCCCCGCGGCGCGCAACGCGCCGACATCGGCGCCGCCAAAGGCCTCGGCGCTTCCCGGACCGACGCCGAGCGGGCGCAGCGCCTCTGCGAGGTCCTTTGCATGGCCTTCACGCCCGGCGCCGAAGCGCGTCCTTAGCTGCCAGACGCGGCCGGCGCCGAAATCAGATTCGGCCGCGAGCGCATGGCGCGCAATGTCGTTCTTGTGCGTTTCCGCATAGGCCTTGCCGCCGTGTATGCCGACTTCTTCCGCCCCCCACATGACGACGCGGATCGTGCGTCCGGGCGTTCCTTTCATCTCATCGACAAGCTTCGCCGCGGCGAGCGTGATGGCGACGCCCGCGCCGTCGTCGACCGCGCCGGTTCCGAGGTCCCAGCTGTCGAGGTGGCCGCCGATGACGATGATGTCGTCCGTTCGCCCTGGGATCTCGCCGATCACATTGCCGGACTGCGCCCGCTCGATGCGCTGCGTCCTGATGTCGAGCCGCACGCGCACCGGACCTTTCGCGCGCGCAATGGCGTCCGCCAGAAGGTCGGCGTCGGGGTTTGAGAGCGCCGCCGCCGGAATCGGGGTCACCCCTTCGGCGTAGTTCATGTTGCCCGTATGCGGAAAGCGATGACTGTCCGTCCCGACGGAACGGATGAGCGCCGCCGCAGCGCCGCGCTTTGACGCTTCATTGGCCGCGCCGGAGCGCTTGGCGACCGCGACGCCGTAGCCCGAACCATCCTGCGTGCGCGTCATCGGCTCGTCGACGAAGACGATCTTTCCCTCAAGCCCGGCCATCGGCGCCTTCTGCAAGGCGACAAGGGTTGGAAAGCGGACGACCGTCGCCTCGACGCCGCCTTCCGGCGTCGACACGGAATTGCCGAGCGCCGTCAGATGCAGCGGCTGCGCATAGGGGGCGACGATCGCGCCCTTTTCCGACACGCGCGTCCACACCGGCATGTCGAAGGTCTCGGTGCGGACATTCCTGAAGCCGAGCGATTTCAATTTCGCCTCGCCCCAGGCGCGCGCCCGCGCTTCGGCTTCCGTTCCGCCGAGCCGCGGGCCGATTTCCGTCGTCAGGCTGGCGACGATTTCATAGGCGCGCTCGTCCGCCATCGCGCGCTTGATGAGCGCATCGATATTCGCGCGCTGGCGCGGGCTCAGTTCCGCAGCGGCGGGCGCGGCGGCGAGAGTTAGCGCAGCAATCAGCGAAAGTCGTCGCATTAAACAGTTCTCTCGCGTGTCGGTTCAGCCGCCTTGGGCGGCCAGTTGAAGTTCCGGCGGCAAAAGCTCGTATTGCGCGAAGAAAGAATTGTAGTCGCAGGTGAGCTCTTCGCCGGCGGCGATATCGCGCAAGGCGACCCCGGCGGCGAAATTTGAAAAATCCGTGTTCGGCGCCGAGGAGTGGTTCATGAAGCGGGAATTATCGACTTCGTAGACGATGAGGTCGAGATCATCCGGGTGCGGAAAGGCGTAGCGGTCGAGGAGCGTTTTGAGGAAGGCGGGCGCGGTTTCATACTCGCGGCGCGGAATCAGCCGGTCGAACGCCGGATCGAACCGCGAAATGACCTGCCCTTTCGCGATTGCTTCCGCCGCAAAAACGCCGACGCCTTCGATCGCGCTTGGTGCGATGTAGGTGATCACGGTCAGCATCAAGGCCCTCAGCCGAAACGGCGCAGCCATTCATCGCGGGGGCAGGCCCAGATGTCGAGCGCCCCTGCGACTTCGTGCTGGAATTTTTCGCCGGTAAGGCGCTCGCCGATTTTCCGCGCGACGGCCTGACTGTTCTCATTGGCCGGGTCTATGAGCGAAATGATGCGTGGAAGGTCAGGCTTGGTCGCAAAAACCCATCGGATTGCCGCGATGGCGGCCTCAGGCGCATAGCCTTTTCCCCAATGCGCGGCGTCGACGCCCCAGCCGCACTCAAGGCCTGGCCAGCCCTCCGGCATCCACGGGCCGGCGCGCCCTACCCAGGTTCCGCTTGTCTTTTCGACCACGGCGAAAAATCCATAGCCGCGGATCGTCCAGTGGCCGAGCATCGTGGCGAAACCCCGCCACATGGTTTCGCGCGAGGGAACCGCGCCGCCGAGCGCGAGGAAGCGCGCGACGCGGGGGTCCGCCATCATCGCCGCGTGCGCTTCGAAATCGTCCGGATGGAGCGGACGCAGGATAAGTCGGTCGGTTTCAAGCGTCAGGGCCATCGGGCCCTCGTAGCGGTCGCCTCAGGCGAACGCCAGCCGCCTCACCACGCGAGTCCGCGATAATCGGCGCCGCAGGCGGCGAGGTCGTCATCGCCGGAGAGATCGATGATGATCTTGCCGGGACCGCGCTCAAGGATCGCGCCCTTATCGACCGACGATGCGTGTCCGAAGATGACGATCTCCGCGGCGTCGACGGCCTCTTCGGCGTCATAGGCCATCAGCTCGACGAAGTGCGGGATTTCGCCTTCGATATATTGCTTGTTCTTGCCCATCAGGCGGCTGGCGTCGACGAAGGGATCGACGATGCGCAAGGGATATCCCTTGCCGATCAGGCGTTCGGCGAGCGCCACATAAGGCGATTCCCGGAGATCGTCCGTACCCGGCTTGAAGGCGAGGCCGAACAGCACCGCCGGCCGGCGCCCGCAGGCCCTGACCGCGGCGATCGCGGACTGAAGATGCGCCTCGTTCGAGGCGAGCGCCGCCTTCATGATCGGCGCCGAGATCTGCCTCGCCTCCGCGATCGACACCATCGCGCGCAAGTCCTTCGGCAGGCAGGAGCCGCCGAACGCAAAACCGGGGCGAAGATAAGCGGGCGAGATGTTGAGAATGGTGTCGTGCGTGAAGACCTCAAGCGCCTCGCGCGGATCGACGCCGCCGGCGGCGAGAATGCGCGCCGCCTCATTGGCGAAGGCGACCTTGAGCCCGTGCCAGGCGTTCGAAAGGAGCTTGATCGATTCCGCGACCTCGGGCGCCGTGCGGATGATTTCGCTTTCAACGCCCGCATAAAGCCGGCGCGCATCGTCAAAGCCGCGCTCCGTCTCCGCGCCGATGATCGTGAAGGGCGGATTGCGGAAGTCCTTGACCGACTTTCCTTCGCGCAGGAATTCGGGATTGAACACGATATGGACGCGCGCGCCGATGTCTTCGCCGCAGGCTTTTGCGAGAATGGGTTTCAGCCGCGTCATCGTCGCGCCGGGCGGCACGGTCGAGCGGATGACGACGGTGTGGGGCCGCGTTCCGCCGGCGAGCGCTTCGCCGATCTCGCGCACGACGTTTTCGACAAATGTGAGGTCGGGCGTTCCGTCGCGCGCCGTCGGCGTGCCCACCGACACGAGCGAAACGTCGCTGACGCGCGCCGCGTCGGCGCCGTCGAGCGTCCCGCGGAAGAGCCCGGTCTTCACAGCGGCGACCGTCAGCTCCGCGATCGTCTCCTCGACGATCGGGGATTCGCCGCGGTTGATCATGTCGACCTTGGCGCGATTGACGTCGACGCCGACGACTTCATGACCAAGCTCGGCGAAACACGCGCCCGAAACGGCCCCGACATAGCCGAGGCCGAAAATCGCAACCTTCATCGCCCTTTTCCTCACCAGCGGGCGACCTCGTTCTCGCAAACAAGTCTTAATCCTTTGCACGCGCACCGGAAGGTTGCGCGGGGCCCATCGCGATTCCCCTGTCGGATGAAAATGCGCGGCGGCCGCCGAATAGGGTTGCCGGGGCGTTAACGGCGCGGCAGCATCGGCGCGGTGCAAAGGAGGTCCGCCATGTCGCATATCGGGCGCGCTGCCGCCGCCGCATTTGTCTTTTCCCTCATCGCCGGCGAAGCGTCCGCAGCGACGCTCGTCAAGCCGGGATCGGCCACGCTGACGAGCGAGCGCGGCGTCACCGTCATTCGCGGCGCAAAGCTTGCGGCGCCCGCCCTTAAAGCCGCGCCGGCGCCGCGCGCCGCCTGCCCCGAAGTCAAAGTCACGCTGACGCGGGTCTGGCCGGCGCGGGCGTTCCGCCAGCAGGGCTTCTGGTCCGGCGACGGCCTCGTCACGGCGTCGATGCGCGCCGCGCGCCGCCGCACGACGCAGGGCTTTTACGCCGACCGCATCGCCGCAGGGCTTTAGTGCGTCGGGCGAAAAAGTGGAATCACCGGTTTTTCGCGCGCCGACGCGACAGAAAAGAATCGACGGCATCGGGCGATACGGATTTGTCGCCCGATGCTGTCGAGCGGCGTGCGAAAAAGTGTTCCGCGGTTTTTCGCACGAACGCCGCGACAAGTGAAAAACTAACCGAGGCTGGGGTCGAGCTTGACGCACGCGGCCATCAGTTCGCGCACGGCCGCGACGGAGCCGTCGAACATTTTCCTCTCGTCGGCGGTGAAAGAGACCTCGACGATCTTCTCGACGCCGTTCTCGCCGACGACGATCGGCACGCCGACATAGGTGTCCTTGACGCCGTACTGGCCGGTCAGATGCGCCGCACACGGAAGAACCATGCGCTTGTTCCGGAGGTAGCTTTCCGCCATCTGGATCGCCGAGGCCGCCGGCGCGTAATAGGCCGAGCCGGTCTTCAGGAGCGCGACGATTTCGCCGCCGCCCTTGCGCGTGCGGTCGACGATCGCGTCGATCTTCTCCTCAGTCGTCCAGCCCATCTTGATCATGTCGGGGAGCGGAATGCCGGCGACGGTCGAATAGCGCACGAGCGGAACCATGGTGTCGCCGTGCCCGCCGAGCACGAAGGCGGTGACGCTGTCGACGGCGACGTTGAATTCCTCCGCAAGGAAGAGGCGGAAGCGCGCCGAATCGAGAATGCCCGCCATGCCGATGACTTTCTTCGTCGGCAGGCCCGAAAAGCGCTGCAACGCCCACACCATCGCGTCGAGCGGATTGGTGATGCAGATGACGAAGGAATTGGGGGCGTACTGACGAATGCCTTCGCCGACCGACTTCATGACCTTGAGGTTGACGCCGAGAAGATCGTCGCGGCTCATGCCCGGCTTGCGCGCCACGCCCGCCGTGACGATGCAGACATCGGCGCCGGCGATGTCCTTGTAGTCCTGCGTGCCCTTGAGCTTCGAGCCGTAGCCGTCGACGGGCGCCGACTGCGCGATGTCGAGCGCCTTGCCCTGCGGCAGCCCCTCGGCGACGTCGAAGAGCACGATCTCGCCGAGGTCCTTCTGCGCGGCGATATGGGCGAGCGTGCCGCCGATCATGCCGGAACCGATAAGCGCGATCTTCGTGCGGGCCATGCAAGTCTCCTTCAAAGGGCGAAAAAAGTCGCGCGCTCTATAGGGGGTTTGCGCGGGGACCGGAAGGCGGCGGGGAAGCGTGTGAGCGAGGCGTGGTGAATGGTGAATGGTCAATCGTGAATGGTGAATGGTGAATGGGGA
>CAZOEB010000125.1:0-7579 GCA_964578685.1 uncultured Caulobacterales bacterium | reverse complement strand
GTCATGACGTCGGCATGGAGTCCGCCCGTTTCGATCAGCTCACGGATGATGAAGGAGACGCCGCCCGCCGCTTCAAACGCGTTCACGTCCGCCGACCCGTTCGGATAGACCCGCGCGAGCAGCGGCGTCGCGGCGGAGAGCTCGCTGAAATCCGTCCAGTCGACGACGACACCGGCCGCGCGCGCCATCGCGACCAAATGAATGGCGTGGTTAGTGGAGCCCCCGGTCGCATGAAGGCCGACGATCGCATTGACGATCGCGCGTTCGTCGACGATTTCGTAGAAGGGGATATACTCGTCCCCGAGCGCCGTCGTCGCCGCCGCGCGCCGCGCCGTCTCGATGACGAACGCCTGTCGCAGCGCCGTGCCCGGATTGACGAAAGCCGAACCCGGCAAGTGGAGACCCATGATCTCCATCAGCATCTGGTTTGAATTCGCCGTGCCGTAAAATGTGCAGGTACCCGGCGAATGATAGCTGGCGCTCTCGGCGGCGAGGAGTTCGTCGCGGCTCGCTTTTCCTTCCGCATGAAGCTGTCGCACACGCGCCTTTTCCTCGTTCGAAATGCCGGAGGGCATCGGACCCGCGGGCAGGAAAAGAATCGGCAAATGGCCGAACCGCGCCGCGCCGATGAAAAGTCCCGGGACGATCTTGTCGCAGACGCCGAGCATCAGCGCGCCGTCAAAGACATTATGTGACAGCGACACCGCGGTCGCCATGGCGATGACGTCCCGCGAGAAGAGCGAGAGATCCATGCCCGCCATGCCTTGCGTGACGCCGTCGCACATTGCAGGAACGCCGCCAGCGATCTGCGCCGTCGCGCCGAGGGGCCGCACCGCCTCCTTGATGATGTCGGGATAGGGACCGAGCGGCTGATGCGCTGACAGCATGTCATTATATGCGGTGACGATGCCGATATTCGGCCCGCCGCCTTTCGCGATCAGTTTCTTGTCGTGCGCTGAACAGGCCGCCGCGGCGTGGGCGAGGTTTCCGCAGCCGAGCGCGCTGCGCTGGGGCCCCTCGCCCGCCGCCGCGCGCATCTGCTTTAGATAGGCCTCGCGCGTGCCCCGGCTTTTCTTCCGTATGCGGTCTGTAACGCGGTCGATGACGGGGTTAAGCGGCACGCTTGTTCTCCTTAAGGGGCCCAGGAGACCCAGATGTCGGGCCGCGCACGCAAAATCGCACGCACCGGCGCGTCTTCTACGGCGCCGACGCCAACGAATTTTTCAAATGCGGATCGTTTGTCCTCGCCGGTCATCATCAGGATGATGAGGCGCGCGTCAGTGATCGCGCGTAACGACAGGGTCAGGCGATCGACTTGGTCGCCCGTCACCGTGCTCTTCCTTGCCCGCACGGGCGCGACCAGCGGCGCGTCGCCGGCGAGAGCCTCCCGAAGACCGTCGGCATGGGGAAACCAGGATGCCGTGTGTCCATCGGGACCCATGCCGAGGACAACGACATCGAACGGGCGAACAAGACTTCCAATGCGCGCCGCCGCTTCTTTCGCCGCAGCCTCAAGAGAGGCGGCTTCATTCCAGAGCCCGACGAACCGGCTTTTCGCCGCGAATCCTTGCAGGAAGGTCGAGCGGACGAACGCCTCGTTGGAGCCCTTCTCGCTCGGCGGCACGAAGCGCTCATCGACGAGCGTTACAGCGACGTTCGGCCAGTCGACGGCGCGCGCCGCAAGCGCCTGATAAAGCGGGGCCGGCGTCGATCCTCCCGACAACGCGATTGTTGCAAGCCCCTGCGCCGCCACCGCCCGCTCAATCATCGCCTCAATGAGGTCGGAAAGCCGGGCGGCCATTTGCTCCGGCGAAGAAAAGGCGATCAAGGCCGGCTCAGACCCCATTGAACCACTCGCGTCCGTCGCGATCGAGAAGCACCGCCGCCTGCACAGGACCGTCCGTACCCGCTGCATAAGGCTGGACGGGCGTCTGGTCGGCCTCCCACGCGGCGAGAATGCCGTCGCACCAGCGCCAGGCGGCCTCAACTTCGTCGCGCCGCATGAAGAGCGCAAGATCGCCGCGAACGACCGCCATCAACAGTCGTTCATAGGCGTCGGGATAACGCGCCTCGAACGCGGAAGCGTAGCTGAGGTTGAGCGGCACATAACGCAGGCGCATGCCGCCCGGCCCCGGATCCTTGGTGACGAGGAGGAGGCTCATCCCCTCGTCCGGCTGAAGCCGGATGACAAGGCGCGACGGCGGCAGTTTTTCGGTTCCGTTGCGGATAAGCGCATGCGCAACATCCTTGAACTGAATGATGATCTCCGACCGGCGCGAAGCCATGCGCTTGCCCGTGCGCAGATAAAAGGGAGCCCCCTTCCAGCGCCAATTGTCGATATGCGCCTTGATCGCCACATAGGTTTCGGTCGAACTCGCGCGGCCGAGCTCGTCGGAATAGCTCGCCGCGACCTCGCCGTTCGACGCGCCCTGACCATATTGGCCGCGCGCCGTCACGTTGCGCACGGTCGCCGACGTGATCGGCCGGAGCGCGCGCAGCACCTTGATTTTTTCATCGCGCACCGTGTCCGCTTCGAGGTCGAGCGGAGGCTCCATGGCGACAAGGCAGAGAAGCTGGAGGAGGTGGTTCTGCACCATGTCGCGCAGCGCGCCCGCGGTGTCGTAGTAGCTCGCGCGCGTGCCGGAGCCGATCGATTCCGCGACCGTGATCTCGACATGATCGATGGCGTTCGCGTTCCATACCGGCTCGAAGAGCGAATTCATGAAACGCAGGACGATGAGATTCTGCACCGTCTCCTTGCCGAGATAGTGATCGATGCGGAAGATCGCCTCTTCCGGGAAGACGGCGCCGACGGCGTCGTTGATTGCGCGAGCGCTCGCGAGATCCTTCCCGATCGGCTTTTCGAGCACGATGCGCGCGCCGGGCGATTTGAGACCTGCGGCGTCGATATTGCGCGAAACGTCGCCGTAGAGCGCCGGCGGCAGCGCGAGATAGAAGACGCGCTGCTTGCTCTCGCCGCCTTCAAGTTTCGCGGCGAGCGCAGACCAGCCGCCGTCGCGGTTCGCTGCGTCGACTTCGGCATAGCTGAGAAGCTCCGCGAATTTCGTCCATTCGGCGTCGTTGAGCTTCTCGGACGGATGGAACTTCGCAAAACTCTCCCGCGCGAGGCTTCGGAACCCCATGTCGTCCATCGCCGTGCGCGAAACGCCGATAATCCGAGACGCAGGCGGAATCTGCCCGTCCCGCCAGCGGTGGAACAGCGAGGGGATCAGCTTTCGGAGCGAGAGGTCGCCTGCAGCGCCGAATACAACGAGGTCGAACGGCGTGACCGGGATCAGCTGGGGCGTCGCGCTGGAGAGACCTGATTTTTCCATCAACGTTCGATTAAGCTCACCTGCGCCGGCATTCAAGTTTGGCGGCGGTCTAGGCAGTCGCCCGGCGCGCCGTTTCCTACCCCGTCGCCCTGAAGCGCACGGCCGCGCCGCCGCTGCGGCCGAGCGGCAAGCGCAGCGTATCGGCGCGCGTCAGTTCGCGCTTCTCGATCACGAGGTCATAAGGGTTCTTGTCGTAGTCGGCTTTCGGCCCGTCGCGATAAATTTCGGCGACATAAGTCTTGCCGTCGTCAAGAAAGCCGAGCGGGACGTCGAGCTTTCGCGCCTTCTCGTCAGTGACCGCCCCGAGATACCAGTCCGCACCGCCCCGTTCCTTGCGCGCAATCACCGCGTAATCGCCTATCTCGGCGGCGACGCCCACGGTCTCCTCCCAGTTTGTGGGCACGTCCTTGATGAACTGGAAGGCGTCCATCCGCTTTTCGTAATTCTGCGGCAGGTCCGCCGCCATCTGGATCGGGCTGTAGACCGTGACATAGAGCGCAAGCTGCTTTGCGAGCGTCGTTTCAACCCGGCTTGCCTTGCTGTTGCGGCCAAGCTCTTCATTGACGGGCGGGCGCTCATTCGGGCGCAGGTCGAAGATGCCCGGGGTGAAGTCCATCGGCCCAGATAATAGCCGCGTGAACGGCAGGATCGTATCGTGCTCAGGCGGGATCGGCGGGACGCCCCATGCGTTGTACTCCTGCCCGCGCGCGCCCTCGCGCGAGACCCAGTTCGGATAGGTGCGGCGAAGGCCGGTGTCCTTGATCGGCTCATGCGGGTTGATTGAAATTTTCCGCCGCGCCGCCGATTTGACGACATTGAGATGGTGTTCCGCCATGAACTGGCCGTCATGCCATTCGAAGCGCTCGACGCCGCCCTCATCGATCCGCTGGATGCCGCCGCCGTCAGCGACATAGCCCGTCTTCACCGCGCGGACGCCGACGCGCTCATAAAGATCTAATGCAGCTTCCATCTGGTTTTCGTAATGCGTCGCAGCGCCGCCGGTTTCGTGATGGCCGATGAGACGCACGCCCTTCTCCTGTGCGTAGCGCCCGATCTCCTCAATGTCGAAATCGGGATAGGGCGTGGTGAAGTCAAAGACCTCACCATTGCCGAACCAATTGTCGTCCCAGCCGATATTCCAGCCTTCGACAAGCACGCCCTTGAACCCGTGCTTGGCGGCGAAATCGATGTGGCGCTTGGTGTTCTCCGTGGTCGCGCCGTGCAGCGGCTTCATGCCCCAGCTGGAGTCGCGGATGTGCATTTCCCACCAGATCCCGACATATTTTCCGGGCTCGACCCACGACACGTCACCGAGCTTGTTCGGCTCGTTGAGATTGAGAATGAGCGTCGAAGCAAGGAGGCTCTTCGCATCAGGCGCGACCTGGATCGTGCGCCACGGCGTCGTGAAGGCGCCGGATTTCCTGACAAGAACGCCGTCCGACCAAGGCGCAAGATCCGCTTTGAAAATCCCCGGCCGCTGCTGGTTAAGGGCCATGGCCGAATAATCAACGAGCGCTGCTTCATGGATGGAAAGGTGGGCGCCTGATTTCGTCTTCAGCGTGACAGGCGTATGTGCGATGTCGATCGCCTCGGCCTGGGTGGTGCGATAGTAGTATTCGTAGCGGTTCCAGCGTCGCCCCGGGATCCACCAATAGGTCGCGTCCTCCGGCAGGCGAAACTCGGTCAGCTCATTCGTGATCTCGACGGGCCTCTTGGCGCCATGGTCCGGGAACTCGTAGCGAAAACCGATACCGTCATCGAAAGCGCGAAAGCGCACCGAAAACTGCCTCGGTTTTTTCTCGGCGGTCGCGAACTCAACAAGAAGTTCGTTGTGCCGGTCGCGCATGCCGCGGCGTTCGCCCCAGGGCTGCTCCCAGCTTTCATCCTTCGAAGCGCGCTGCGCGTCCTTCAGCGTCAGGCGCTCTTCAAGCGCCGGCTGATCCTTAAACCGAAAACCAAGATGGGACTGGCCGACGACCTCTTCGCCGCGAAAGGAAACCTTATAGAAAGGACGCCCCTCCGCCGTGACATCGACGGTGATCGCGAGGTCGCCGCCCGGCGAGGCCACCGTTTCCGCGCCGAGCGCCGGAGCCGCAACCAGCAGGAAAAACGCAAGAAACACCCGAATCCGGCTCTTCATGGCGGGTCCCTTTTTGACTAACGCTGCGGCGAGCTTAAGGCTTTGTACAATTTCTTGCAATTCTCGTTCCCCTGCCCCGGGAGCGATTGTGCAAAGCACAATCGGCAAAGATACGAACCCAAAGCGATGCCACCGTTATTGCTGAGCAATATCTTATTTTTCTGCTCCGGAGCCTGCTTCTAACGTATGCCATGGCGACGCCAAAATTACTTGCAAAATAATGCAAGAGAGGTGATGTTCCGTTCCAGATCGAAAGCAGCGCGGCCGGGCGGCGCGCTGACCTTTCCTGTCGATCGGACACGGGAGAAACCTTGATGCGGATCGCGAACGTACTTTTCGCCGCGGCGATGATGGGCGGCGCCGAGGCCGCCGATTACGCTCCGGCCCGCTACCTTGATCGCGCCCCGCAGGATGAGATCATCTATTTCGTTCTGCCCGATCGCTTCGAGAACGGCGATCCGTCGAACGATCACGGCGGCCTTGCAGAACACCGCTTGAAGTCGGGCTTCGATCCCGCGCACAAAGGTTTTTTCCACGGCGGCGATTTGAAAGGGCTCACCAGCAGGCTCGATTATATCGCGGGACTGGGCGCAACCGCGATCTGGCTAGGACCGATTTACAAGAACAAACCGGTGCAGGGACTGCCCGGCGAAGAGAGCGCCGGCTATCACGGCTACTGGATCACAGATTTCACCGATGTCGATCCGCATTTCGGAACCAAGGC
Source organism: uncultured Caulobacterales bacterium (assembly GCA_964578685.1). Taxonomy (GTDB): domain Bacteria; phylum Pseudomonadota; class Alphaproteobacteria; order Caulobacterales; family Parvularculaceae; genus Amphiplicatus. The sequence continues at coordinate 1,380 of CAZOEB010000125.1, read as the reverse complement.
GGACCTGAAGGAATTCGTCGACGCAGCCCATGCGCGCGGCATCAAGATTTATCTCGACATCATCACCAATCACTCAGCTGACGTGATCGCACTCCGCGAATGCCATGCCGAGGGCGCCGCGCCCGCCAACGCAGGAGCGGGTCCTTGCCCTTATCGGTCGCGGGCCGATTATCCTTACACGACGCGCGGCGGGCCGGGCGGGAGGAAGATCAATCCTGGCTTCATGGGCGACGCCGATGAATTCCAGACGAAGGAAAACTTCGAGAAGCTTGTCGATCCCACGTTTGCCTATACGCCTTACGTTCCCGAGACGGAGAAGTCGATCAAGTCGCCCGCCTGGATGAACGACATCCGCTACTACCACAATCGCGGCAATTCGACCTTTGAGGGCGAAAGCTCGACACATGGCGATTTCGTCGGGCTTGACGATTTCCTGACCGAAGATCCGCGCGTCGTCGAAGGTTTCATCGAAATCTACAAGAACTGGGTGAGCGAATTCAAAATCGACGGCTTCCGCATCGATACGGCGAAGCACGTCAATCCCGCCTTCTGGCGCGCGTTCCTGCCGGCGCTTGAGGAGCACGCCAAGGCTGAGGGCATTCCTAATTTCTATGTCTTCGGCGAGGCGGTCTATTGGAATACGGGCGAACTCGCGGCCTTCATGAAGGAGGCGGCGTTCGAAACCGCGCTCGATTTTCCGATGATGCAGGCGCTGCTCGACCAGCTGCTCTCGAACGCGAGCGGCCACGCTTTCGCTTCCTTCCTGTCGACGGACAAGATCTATCCGAAAGGCGAAGCGACCGCGATCATGCAGCCGGTCTTCGCCGGCAATCATGATATGGGCCGCTACGGCGGCGAACTACTGAAGAAGCGGCCCGAGCTGACGGATGCGCAGCGGCTCATGAACGTCCGTCTTGCGCATGCGTTTCTTTTCTTCTCGCGCGGCGCGCCCGTCATCTACTACGGCGACGAACAGGGCTTCACCGGCGACGGCGGCGACCAGGATGCGCGCGAGGACATGTTCCCGAGCAAGGTCTCGACCTACAACGACAACAAGCTGATCGGGACCGACGCGACGACGGCGGCGTCCAATTTCGATCCGAAGCACCCGCTCTATCGCGCGATCGCCGAAATGGGGCGCGCCTACAAGGCCCATCCGGCGCTGCGGAACGGCAAGCTTGTCGTCCGCCATTCGGAAAAAGAGGGCGGCGGCCTTTTCGCTCTTTCGCGATTCGATGTGGCGACCGGAGATGAATATCTCTTCGTCGCCAATATCGGCCTGGAGCCGCGCGAGGCGCAGATCGAGGTCGATCCGCGCTCATTGCGCTGGACTTCCCTGATGGGGCGATGTGAGAAGAGGGCGGCCGCGCAGGGCTCGCT